>NZ_DBHHRH010000037.1:0-179058 GCF_057240785.1 Alloprevotella sp.
TCATACTGCCGCTTGCGGCAGTCCAGCTCCGCCTCCAGCTCCGCCTCCAGCTCCGCCTCCAGCTCCGCCTCCAGCTCCGTAAACTTGTCGAGGATCTCGACAAGTTTACGTTGGACAGAAAGAGGAGGGATGGGGATAAGGATTTTCTTAAATCTGGTTTTAGATACATTAAATCTAGTCACCCCACTTGCCGTTTTAGCTAATTGCTTTCGCATATATGATCCACGGAACAAATGTTTTGAAAATTCTGGTATCAATTCTATATCTTTATGAAATCGAACACCGAAAGAAAAGCTATTGAGATATACCGCTTCGTTGAAGTGCGTAGTAACTGCAGAAGAATATGCAACTTCTTCTGCAGTTTCTGAAGAACCAGTGAATAATATATCACCGTATTCTATTTTATGCTGTTGTTCTGTTTCGGATACCTTCACCTTTGAAAGCTCTTGACTATTAACCTCATAGTTGTTGTATATGTTTTTATAGGAAACAAATAATGCATTACCATGTTCGAAATCTGATTTACTTTTACCAGTTAAGCCACCATAGATGTCAGCAACTTCCCCCAACGGCTTCCATTCCACTTCTGCCCCTTGTAGCAATTTGTCTATATATTTCATCCCTCCAACTCTTTAATGATCTCATCAATATCCGCGCGCAGAGTATCAATCCGCTTCACCGTTTCGGTTACTTCGGTATTGAGCTTATTGATGTCGATAATCTCGCGCTTGTCCTCCGCCTCAACGTATGAACTCACGGAGAGGTTATAGTCGTTTTCGGCTATTTGAGCGTTGTCTACCGATGTGGCCACATACTGCACCTCTTCTTTGTTTCCGAAGATGTCCAGAATGCGGTCTATATGTTCGGGTAGCAGCACATTGTTGTTGGTTTCTTTCTTGAAGAAGTCTTCGCCGCTGGCATCAATGAATTGTGTTTTGGGTTCTGTTTTGTGTTTTGAGAGTACGAGAATGTTTACCGCGATGCTTGTACCAAAGAATAAGTTAGGAGGTAGCGAAATAACGCTTTCTACAAAGTTGTTGTCTACTAAATACTTCCTTATCTTTTGTTCCGCTCCGCCCCGATAGAAGATTCCGGGAAAACAGATGATGGCAGCCCGACCACGCGCGGAGAGATAGTTGAGAGAATGGAGCACAAAAGCAAAATCAGCTTTTGATTTAGGAGCTAATACGCCCGCAGGAGCAAAACGGTCGTCGTTAATCAGCGTTGGGTCGTCACTACCCACCCAGTTTACCGAATAAGGAGGATTAGAAACAATGGCATCGAAAGGTTTTTGGTCGCCATATTGCGGACGGAGAAGTGTATCGCCCAAAGCAATATCGAACTTGACGTAGTTGATGTTATGAAGAAACATATTCATACGTGCCAAGTTGTAAGTGGTATGATTGATTTCTTGCCCGAAAAATCCTTCCTCACTAAAATATTCACCAAAGAGTTTTTTTGCTTGTAACAACAAAGAACCCGAACCGCACGCAGGGTCGTAGATTTTGTTGACTGTTTCTTGTCCAAAGATGGCAAGCCGTGCTATCAGATTAGATACATTCTGAGGGGTAAAGAATTCGCCTCCCGATTTACCAGCATTAGCTGCATAGTTGGAAATAAGAAACTCGTATGCATCGCCAAAAAGGTCAATCTCATTATCTTCAAAGTGCCCGAAGTCTAAGCTCTCAACTCCCTTAATGACGGCAGCTAAGCGGCGGTTCTTCTCTTCAACGGTGTTGCCCAATCGATTACTCGTAGTATCGAAATCTGCAAAAAGTCCTTTGATGTCATGTTCTGATTGATAGCCATTGGCAGAACCTTCTATCGCCGTAAAAATTGCAGCCAAATCTGTATTCAGATTAGGATTGGTATTCGCATTCTTTGCAATATGGGAGAACAGCTGACTGGGATAAATGAAATAGCCCTTTTCCTTGGTAACTTCGTGTATGTCCTTCTGACTAAGCTGTTCGTCAGGCCAGTGAGTATAATCTATGCTCTCGTCTCCATTTTCCATGAAAAGGACAAAGTTCTCACTGATGAAACGATAAAAAAGAGTTCCTAAAACAAACTGCTTGAAGTCCCAACCATCCACAGCGCCACGAACCTCGTTGGCAATTTTCCATATTGCAGCTTGTAGTTCTTCTCTTTGCGTTGTATTTGCCATTATGAATTGTTAATAGGTGTTTTTAGTTTTCTTTGCAAATATACAATTTTTTAGATGAATCATATATTCTCTTTTATCACTCCTGAGTTTCTATTCAGCTTCGTATTTCTCGATGGCTTCAATCGTTTTTTTATAGCCAAGGCGGATGAGGCGTTCGGATTTTTGGAAGTCGAACGTGTTGTAGCGCGCCATGGGGAGATCTATGAGAATGTCGGGCGGTGTCATCTGTAAAGCCATCCGTGCATTGCGATTGATCATGATGGACATGGTGCGGGAAATGAGCGTGACGTAGTTGTCGCCCGAGGAGGAATCTTGTGGAAGGAAATGGTTGAGAAGGGAGCGCGGACTGAAATTAGCGTTGTCGTGCTTTTTTGCCATTCGGCGGAGTTGAGCTTGCCCTTCATAGTCGTGCCCACTCACATTGACGGCAACGAGCAGGTGTTTTTTGTTGCGCTTCACTCGGTTGAGCGGAAGCGGATTGGTGATGCCGCCATCGATGAGGAGGCGGTGCCCCATTTCAACGGGGCGGAAAAAGGTGGGGATAGATATGGAGGCGCGAATGGCTTGGAAGAGACTACCGTGGGAGAAGATAACTTCCCGCCCGCTGTTGTAGTCGGTGGCTATGGCGCGGAAAGGGATGGGGAGCGTTTCGATATTCGTATCGGGAACGAATTGCTTGATGGTGTCGATGATGCGGTCGCCTTTGACAATGTGGTTGATACCAAGTGAGAAATCCGTGAGAGAGAAGATTTTCCTGCGGTCGATGGTGCGCATCCATTTGCGGTATTCTGCCAAATGCCCCGTAGCATAAATACCGCCAATCAGTGCTCCCATGGATGCGCCAGCCACAGAATGAATGCAATAACCGCGTTCTTCCAGTGCCAGAATGGCTCCAATGTGTGCCAATCCGCGTGCTCCGCCGCTGGAGAGCACTAAATCGACGTCCTTGTTGGGCGTCGGCGTGAAAATGTTGAAGAGTTTATGGATGTTGGGTGTTTCCATCGAAAGAGAGATTGTGTGTATGCTTGCAAATGTAGAGATTTATTGAGGATAGATTTCGGTGGAGGAGTCGTTTTTTTCTGTAAATCCGTGCGCGCTATTGTATTTTGCCGTATTTTCGCACAAAATACAAGTACAAAAAATAAGGATTATGCAGGAGTTAAAGGATAGGATTATGCGCGATGGGCGTTGCCTGGAAGGGGGCATACTGAAAGTGGATAACTTTATCAATCATCAGATGGATCCCATGCTGATGAAGGCGTGCGCAATAGAATTTGTACGCTTGTTTGCCAACGAAAAGTTTAACAAGATTGTGACGATTGAGGCCAGCGGTATTGCGCCCGCAATATTGGTGGGGTCGTTGCTCAATCTGCCCGTGGTGTTTGCCAAAAAGAAGGTGCCGAGCACGATGGAGAACTTCTTGATGACGGAGGTGTTCTCCTTCACCAAGCGGCGTTCTTATGAGATTGTGGTGGATAAGCGTTTTCTTGGTCCTAACGACCGTGTGCTTTTCATTGACGACTTTTTGGCCAACGGCAATGCGGCAAAAGGTGTGCTCGACCTCGTTCATCAGTCAGGGGCTTCACTGGCTGGTATGGGTTTTATCATTGAGAAAGCTTTCCAGCAGGGTGGCGAAGAACTGCGCCGACAAGGTATCCATGTGGAGAGCCTTGCTATTGTGGAAAGTCTCGATAATTGTGAGATAAAACTTAGGTGAAGCGGGTGTTTAATGTGCTAATGTGACGCGACAAAGTCGCTTGAATGTGCTAATGTGCTAATGTGACGCGAGCAAGCTCGCTAATGTGCTAATGTGGGTTACATTGAAAATGTGCTAATGTGGCTTACGCCGTGTATCCCGTTAGGTCATTAGCACATTAGCACATTTACGGCGACTTTGTCGCCCCACATTAGCACATTAAAAAGTTACTCCACTCCCATGGCGCGTTTTACGAAGTCCATTTCCATAGCCGTAACAGTGCCGGGCTGAACATCGTACCAACCAGCGTTTGCGCTAAACTGCTTATCGCCGAGTTCTGTTTCGTCCTTGAAGAAATAGAAAGAGAGAGCTTTCGTGCGGTTCTTTTCAACGTCGAAGATCTGCTTCACATAGTAGTGCGTCATTCCCTCCACTTTCAAGTCGGGGCAGAGCTTAGCAATGCGGAGAGCCTCCTGCTGACCTTCGGCCGTCTTTGTCAGAACGCGCTTTTCCCAAATGGTGTAAGGGTTCTTGTCTGAATTAGCCAAAACGGGGTTTATGTAGAACACAACTGCGGGCGTTTCGCAAACATAGTCGAACGTATTGGTGGCAGCTTGAATGGTATCTTGCGGATTTTTACCAATTTCCTGAGCCATCATCCCCATTGGGATGAGCATCATCAGTGCTAAAAGAATTCTTTTCATGCAGATAATTTCTCTATTTAGTTGTTATAATTGGCCGCGAAGTTAACCATATTCGTCAGACACTCAAAAGTTTTCAGTTTTTTTAAGCAGGGAGACAGAAGTATTATGAGTTATTTCTTGCTGGTGTGTTCTTTTATTTCGGCTATTAAGGAATAAACTTGTTCGACGCTTTCCAGATTGTAAGAATGTGTGTTCTTACATTTGTTTTCTACTATATCGGCAAATGTTTTAATCTCAGAGAAGAAGCCTTGCGCAACGAGCTGATTATTGCCTACGGTTGGAATAAAAGCATTTCTTCCGTAAAGATTGACGAGCGTTGAAGTGTTTCGGAATACTTTTTCCAACGGAATTCCTAATACGGCAGAGTGTCTTGGAGAGAAATCAAGTTTTTCCATTTTATCCAAGATATACAGTCCTTTATCCGTGCTGATACTTAGCTGCTCTTGTGCATCTTGCCAGGAATAATCTGTTGAAAGTTCCAACATTCCTGTAAGTTCTTTGTGTTCTAATATAAGGAATAAAGTTTGTCCGCCATCTTTACTGTTGGTTATATCTACCACTTTAATCTTTGCTTGACCAAAGAGCAAGACGACATAGTCAAGGGGATGAATGAAAAGATCGAGCAAGGCATCGCCTTCTGGATATAGTCCCGTTAGATACCGATAATGATAATGTCGTTTGGTCTCACATTTAAGTCTCTTTTGCAGAATCTGGGTGGCGGGGGCAAAGCGTCTTTGTAGTCCGACAATTGTGTGTTGTGAATCGTTGTTTTTGATAGTATCTATTAAAACCTTTAGTTCTCTTTCGTCCCTACAAGGCGGTTTCTCTATGAATAAAGATTTTCCGGATTTGATGACTTCACTTGCTATCTGAAAATGCGCCTGTGGATGGGCGGCTACAAAAACTCCCGAAATGCTTTCGTCATGCAAGATTTCTTGTAGTGATGTAGTTCCTTTGATGTTCTTGTACTTTTGAGAAATCAGTGCAGCTTTTCTCTCCGAAGTGCAACAGATGTATTTTAGTGGTAGCTGAAGATGCTGCATGATTGGTAATAAATTACTGACACAATGATTGCCAAAACCTATAAGCGCGTACTGCCGAGTATAGATCTCATTAAGCTCCCTCATGCTGCGTATATTCTTATATCTGCCGATGATATTGTCTAAAAATCTCATACTCGTTTATGATATTATTTTTTTGAGATGTTCTTTGTAAGTAGTATGTTTGTTATCCGTCCAATGATATTTTCCGTAAAACAATTCTATTAGCCGTTTGGGCAGGAATCTTTCCAGATTTCTCAATAGGATTATATCGTATTTCCGATGATAGTTTATCCAGCATTGGTTACATTCTTTGGAGTGTTCGCATTGGATTTTGCAGGTTTCTCGTGAATTAAATATTTCGTCAAGTGTATTTTCGTGAATGTTTCCCAAAATTACATCTAAGTTTTGGCATAAAGGGACATTTCCATTCGAATGAATAACCAACTCGCTAAAAATACTATGACATCGAAGTTTTAGCTTATTGTTCTTCCATTCGTCATACAAGGCAACAAAGTCGAAGTTCTCCTCTGTTTGATGTATGGAGGCTGGTATTTGGTTGATGAAGTTCTTATCTTTGGATTCCATCAGCCCTTTTGTTGTGTCGAAAAAAGAGATCGTGTTGTAAATGCCAATGCGTACATCAATATCATATTTTCGGGCAATATTTATAACATGCTCCATATCCTTAAACGAATTCCATGGCGAAAGGCAGAACATCAAGGAAATGGGTACTATGTCTTTACACGCTTCAATGACTTCAATAACTTTGTCATATCCATCTCGTCCACGCATGTGTTTATAGGTTTCTCTGTTGCCGTCAAGCGATATGTAGAGATGTTTGGGGTGATGATTTTTCACAGCAGTAATCACTTTTTTTGCTGCAAGGCAATTGGATAATAATGTATAGTTAGGATGATGTGTGTCGAACCAACTCAAAATTTTGTCTGCTTCAGGGTGAAGAATAAATTCGCCGCCTTCTAAACCAACTACGGTGCGTTTTGTGACGCACTTACTGTTCATGATGTTGATTATATCGTTTAAACTTAGATTCTCAATGGGTTTCTTCCAGATGGAACAATGTTGACAGCGAGATTGGCAAATTGTTGTGGAGTATATCATTAGCGAACTAAGCTCTTTGTGCTGTTTGCGCACTACATTGTTGATAAAAACTATTCCGTTATGGAGATAATCGTAAATACTATACATGCTTTTTTCGGTTTGTTATCTATCTAATAAGAGCCGAAAAGAGGAGAAAGACTGCAATAAAATTGTAAGATTTTTTAAGCATTCAGAAGAGAAACTGTTTTAATTGAATTGTTGGGGAATTGCAGAATAAAATTGTGATGTTTTATCATCTTGAGAGGTTTATTGGTGGTAGAGAATAGGATGTCTGGAATAGTTTTTTGTTCGCTTTATTTGACAAGTTATTTCTGCGTTTTAGAAGCGAATGTTATAAAGCGTTAATGAAAAATGTGTGTTCAGACAGACTAACGGGGTGATTTTAGCGATGCATTACTCAATTGTGGGATGAAAAATGAGAGGGATGAGTCGATTTTACATAAAATCAGTGTTTAGAACGTACTGAAAAGGTGTTTTTTTTCTTATTCTGTCAGCTGACACAATAAAGATGTCAGCTGACAGCCTTATTGTGTTTGTGATTTTCCTTATTGTATTTCAAATTTGTCGGCGAGGAATTTAAATTTGCCCTATAGAAAATAAAATTTGGCCTATAGAAAATGAAAATAGGCTTATTTTCGTACTATGAAAAATAGGCCTTCTTATCAACCGCAAGTAAAGATTTTGATTTTGAAGCCATTCTCGACCTTGTAGGTTGCGAATTATTTTGACAAAAATAAAGGGTTACTTAATTTGCTCCTTTTTCTTGTGTTTTTGAAAGCGAAACGAGAGTGTGGCTCTTCTAAAAAACTATTGTTTCATAGCTTTTAGAAGAGCCACACTAAAAGAGAGTTTTGCTTACCAGGTAAGTCGTAACCCGAAAGGTACTGTTATGAAGAATGGGTGCTCTGTGCGATATGTTTCTATGCCGCTACCGTTTCTAAAATAATAGAACATGTTGGGTTCTAAATACAAGCTGAACGGTTTGAATATTTTATACTGCACGCCAAAGCCTAAATTTGCAGACCATTGATAACGAGGCTTGATGCCCTCTTTTCGAGTAAATGAAGAATCAGCCGTTACGATATACTTCTTGTTAAGCGAACTGTTCACGGGCATTTCAAATGTTACGCCCCCTGTTGTGTATGCACAGAAGCGTCCCTTGTTCCATATACGGTAGGTCAATCGTAAAGGTATGCCCAAGTAGTCAATCTTTTGGGTTTTCACTAATTTCGCTTTGTTGTATTCACTTTCAAAATCAGATTTTAGTTTGGTGTAGGTAATACCCGTTCCGAAAGTCCAACGAGAGCTTAGCTGTTTGCTGAGTGAGAAGCTAAAGGTCTTGGGGCGATAATGGTGTACTTTCTCTCCTAAAGATGCTTTTCCGCTTGTTTTATTGTTCTGAATAATCCAAGACATCTTTGCTCTCTCAATAGAGTCCATCAAGGCAGAGTTTCGAGTTAAGTAGTTTTCAAGATCATCCCATGTGTATAGTCTTCTTGTTGCACCACCGTTGGCATAGTCCACTACTGACAGATAACCCAGATTTGACATACTTCCATTGGCGCCTGTATTTGAAGAAAAACCAAAGTTGAAAGTCCATGGGCTTTTCTTCTTGTGGTTGATGTTGAGATTTATATCTCTATTCAACGCCATGGTCTTATTTGCAGGAATCTGTGGAATACGGTAGAGCGTATCCTTAATTGTAATACTCTTAGCTAAATACTTATGTAAGGAATCGACATAGAAAGGCAGCCTTGTTTTTTCGGATGATATGCTGTCTGTTTTAATCTGTGCGAGAGAATTTTCTTGAGGTGCAAAAGCTCTTGCAGGAAGAGTGTTTTTATCCTCTTTATTGTTTGAAGATTTGGAACTTTCTGCTTGTTCAGTTTTTGCCGTTTTTGGTTCTTTCTGAATCTGTGTCTGATTCTTGCGAGAGTCTATGGCTGTTGCTATTCCATAAGGAGTTTTCGTGGAATAGTATCTTTTTATGAAATAGATATATATAGGTGTTAGGATAGGCAATAAAAGTAGTGCCCAATAGTTGGAAAGAATCTCACGCAACATTTTCTTTGCCCGAAACAGTTGCGAGGAAGAACTGTGAGGATTGATGCCAAGCAGTTCTCCTATTTCTTTGTGAGACAGACCATCCAAAACCGAAAGTTTGAATATCTCCTTACTTCCCTCTGGTAAGGATTCAATGGCCGATAGTAAGAGTTCTATATCTATGTGTTTTGTCTCCTCGCTGTCTGTTCCGAGAAACTCTGTTCCTTCTAAAGAGGAAAGGGAAATGTTGTCCTTTCCAGTGCTTTGAAGGTATCTTAAAGAAAGGTTTCTGACAATGGTTATCATCCATCCCTCTAATTTCGAATTGTCTTTGAGTGTCTTTATAGAGGTAAAGATGATGATAAAAGCATCGTGTAAAATATCTTCTGCTGTGCTTTCATCTTTTACGTAATGTTGGCATATTCCCCTTAGTTTGTTGGAATATGCCTTATATAAATCTCCGAGAGCCTCTTGCTCTCCTTGCTTACATGCGTCTATATTAACGTCTATGTTCATAGATAACCTAACCCTTTTTATTAAAAGGATTAGGTTATATCTAAAAGACTGCATGAAAAAATGATTTTTTTGAAAATCTAAAAAAGAAAGTTAGACTTAGATACTTATTTTTTTATTGACAATGTACATTTTCAATTAGACGTGATATAATTCTCTGTATTCTTCGTCTGTCTTTCTCGTGGAGTGTGGCTGCTAATTTTTTTATTATTCAGGAGAAATAGAACTGAAAGTTTGATGTGTTTTTTTGTTGAATAAATCTATAAATAACACACTCCATCGTGGCAACCGTGGCGAGGAGCTTCGTCTTCCTCGTCCTCTTCTGTGTCCTCTGCTGCAATGGGCTTGTCCGTCAGAATCTTTAGGAAGCGTTCTTCTAAGAGTTCATAGGGAGCATAGCCTTCTTCGAGTTTGTAGCGATCAGTACCGTTGATGAGCATGAGGGTGGGGTAGACTTCCGCGTAGTCGTTGACGCGGTTGTAGCTTTCTTCGGCAGCCTGTTTCACTTCCTCTTTTAGGTATTCGCGGAGGAACTCTTCGGGATTGATACCTATAGTTTCTCCAATTTCAGCAAAGAGAGTAGGATTGTCCAAGAGGAGGCCTTTGTGGAAACGTGCTGCAAGTAGCGCATCAGCAAAGGCAAAAGCTTTGTTGGGAGCTATGCGTTTGACGGCTTCTATGGCGCGGCACGACGCGTCACTGTTCCAAAGAGCGTCTTCCTCGCCCAGTGCGCGCAAATAGCCTTCGCCCATTTCGCGCCCCGTATCGCGCTGCACTTTCTCCATAGAGCGAAGTGTGGCGCGCTCCATTTCTGGCGTATAGTGTACCTCATATTCGCCACGAAGCATTCCTGCTGGCAACAACTCGAAGTCGACCACATCGTGGTAGGTGTTATAAAGCTTCAGAATGTTGGGAGACCCACCGTAGCACCAAGAGCAGTAAGGGTCCATCACATATATGATTTTCATCTGTCCAAAGGGGGAGTTCTTTTCTGTCATAATCGTAAAAAATAAAATGTATAGAAACAAAAAAGCGACATTCTGTGAGGAATATCGCTTCTTTAAGTGGTACCTCCAGGAATCGAACCGGGGACACACGGATTTTCAGTCCGATGCTCTACCAACTGAGCTAAGGCACCGTCTTCGATATTTGTTTTGAAAGAGAGTATCGAAGTTTCTCTCTATAAGTGGTACCTCCAGGAATCGAACCGGGGACACACGGATTTTCAGTCCGATGCTCTACCAACTGAGCTAAGGCACCTTGCTTATTTGCGGGTGCAAAGATATGTATTGTTATTGAATTCTCCAAATATTAGACAACTTTTTTATCAAATTGCAAAAAGTTTTCGTGCATTTTCTGTTGTTGTGCGCGCCACTTCCTCTGTTGTGGTGTCGTAAATCTCTGCTATCTTGTCAATGATATGCGGGATGTATGCGCTTTCATTTCGCTTGCCGCGATGGGGGACAGGCGTAAGATAAGGCGCATCTGTCTCGAGCAGAATTCGGTGAAGAGGGACGCACGCGTGGAGTACGGCGGGAAGCGTACTTTTCTTGAATGTCACAATGCCGCCAATGCCAAGATAGAAACCGTCGAAGGTAAGCAGTTCGCGCGCTTCTTCTGTTGTTCCGCCGAAGCAATGGAAGATACCGCCAGGTATTTGCGAGGTGTCCGCTTCTCGAAGTGTGGTAACAATATCTTGATGAGCATTGCGCGCGTGAATCACCAAAGGCTTGCGGAGTTCGTTAGCCCAACGAATCTCTTCGCGAAACACTTCTATCTGTTCCTCGCGTCGGCTCTGATCCCAATACAGATCTATACCCACCTCGCCCACAGCGCAGTAGCGCTCGGGTGTGGTGTAGAGCAAGTGTTTCATCTTCTCCACCAGCGGCCAAGGAACAGCCGGGAGCTCCTCTGGTTGTAGTCCCATCATGGGTAGACAAAGGTCGGGGAAGTCGTCGCACATCTGCAACATCCTCCCGATGCTCTCTTCGTCCACATTTGGCAAGAGGAGTTTCTCTGCTCCTGCCGCACGAGCACGCTCCACCATTTCGGCTCTATCGGCGTCGAACTCTTCGCCATAGAGGTGTGTGTGAGTATCTATAAACGTCATATTGTGAGAATCAGAGCTGGGGGCTATTTCTTACGGTTGAGCAACTTTTCGGCATAGTTCCACAACGGTTGCTTGCGCTCAGCATCGATGGGCAGACTGTCGAAGATGCGGCGCGCTTCAGCATAGAGCGTTTCCATGCGTTCGCGGCAGAGTGCGGGAATCTCCAATTCATCGTAGAGAGCCAGTACGCCTGCCACTTTCTCCTCGCGTTCGTCCACGTTGTTGAGCAAACGATTGAGTTCTGCCTTCTGTGCATCATTTGCACGGTTGAACGCATTGATAAGCATAAATGTTTTTTTTGCACAACAGATGTCGCCGCCAATTTGCTTACCAAACACAGCGGGATCACCGTAGCAATCGAGGTAGTCGTCTTGCAGCTGGAAAGCCAGTCCGATTTTTTCGCCAAACTGATAGAGCTGTTCGCAGTCTTCTTTGGGCGCATCGGCTATCAACGCCCCCGCTTTGAGAGCGCAAGCCAGCAGCACGCTTGTTTTTAGGCGAATCATCTCGATATATTCCTCTTCCCGAACATCATTACGGTTTTCAAAATTGATGTCGTACTGTTGTCCTTCGCAGATTTCCTGCATCGTCCGCGCTGCCAAGTTGAGCACCTCCGGTAGGCGGTGGCAATCTGTGCGGAGAATGTGCTGAAATGCCATGATGAGCATGGTGTCGCCCGAGAGGATAGCCGTGTTCTCGTCCCATTTCTTGTGAATCGTCGGCTTACCACGGCGCATATCGGCTTTGTCCATCAAGTCGTCGTGCAGTAGTGTGTGGTTGTGGTATGTCTCCAAACCAATGGCAGTGGGGAGTGCGCGCTCCGTGTCCTCCTTGTAGAGTGCGTAAGCCATAAGCGTCAGCGTTGGGCGTAAGCGTTTACCTCCCATGGAGAGCACATAGCGGATGGGTTCGTAGAGTCCCTCTGGTTGTTGAGGGTAGGGAATTGCAGCGAGAGCTGTTTCTATTTTGTTCAGGATTGTTTCCATAGTTGTTGTGAGGAATTATAGATTATCGAGACTGTAGGCCACGCTGAATTGCAGCGAAGAGAAACCTACATGATATTTAGCGTATGAAGCACCGAACTTGAGGCGCTTGAGTTGAAGTCCAACACCTGCTGTGAGTCCGGCCCACTTTGATGCACCAGCCGATTTTAGTTCGTTGCCGCGGCGCACATTGTAGCCCAAACTCAAGTAGAGCCAGTCGGTGGGCAAAACATCCACACCCAAAACGAGATGATTCAACGCCATTTTCATATTGCTCATTTCTCCTTCGTCGGAGGCATGGAAATAGTAACTTTTCTTCCAACGCGTCAGATCCGTTAGCGTCACATTCAATCTCACGGGAAGCGACTCCAGTCCTTTTGTAAACCCTAAGGTCATATTAAAAGGTAAGTGGCCCGATTGCCCTTCGTAGAAATCTTTGAGTTGCGCCCCCATATTGCGCAGCGTGAAGGATGCACTGAAATCGCGCTCTTCATCGAAATAGTTGAGGCCCAAATCCACTCCCAAACCGAAGGCGTGGTAACTGCTGTAGCTCGGACAAGCCATCTTAACGTTCGCGCCACCAGCCCAGCGGTCGGAGAGCAAATAGCTGTAACCCACGGCCAGAATGATATCATTAGCGTTAAACGTTCCCAAAGTGTTACCTTGTTCATCGGTTTCTTTCATCTCGCCATAGTTCATCAGTTGCCCCATCAGAGCCACCGTATGGCGTTGCCCAACAGCCTTAACGCCTTGAAAACCTAAATACTTGCTTCCCGCACCGTATGTCATAAAGTTGAACCCCACGCTGTAGTCTGTCACGCCAGAGAGTAAAGCGGGGTTGCTCCACCCCACATCGGGGCGATCCTCCACATTAGAAATGTTATCGCCCCCCAAGGCTGAAGCATGACTCGAAACTGGAAGTTTCAACACGTCATAAGAGGATGTGGATTCTTGAGCTTGCAAACTGAGCGGTAACAGTAGTGATAATATTATATAGATGATACCTTTTTTCATTCTTTAACTGAAATTGTGTTCAAAGATACAGAGAAATCCCGAAATCTGAACTACTTTTGTAGCCTAAAACGGGTGAAAATTACCTTTATATAACGTGTTTCGAGACGAATTATTATCAAAGGAATGGTGTAATCTGGTCTTCCAAGGGCGGAACAAGGATTATGGTGCTTACGTGATGAGAAAGAACGCTGGCAGGCGGCTCACGTGGGCACTTTCTATTGTTTTAGGCATAACCTTTCTTTGTGCAGCTATCCCCTTGGCCGTGATGGCTTACATCAACTATCAGATTCGTCAAGCCGGCACAGAGATAGAGCGGCTCACACAGTTCAAACCGCTCGATTTGGACCAAGAGAAAAACATCAAAGCCATAGCGGCCGGACGCTTTGTGCCTCGGAGGGTAGGCCCGAAGGGAGATAAAATGACCGTGCCCGATATTGTTGATCATATTCCCCCTTCACTCAAGTTCGGTATCGAAGGTCCTGAAACGCTGACGGTCAATGATGATGAATTGGTGAACCTTCCCGACACTGCCCACAATGCTGAGCGCGAGGATCTTCCCGATGAGGGCCGACAGCTCACGCCCACTCAAGTGGTGGAGGAGATGCCGCAATTTCCTGGCGGTATTGATGCGTTGGTGAAGTTTTTCGACGAAAACGTTGCCTATCCGCAGAGCGCGATAGATGCCAAGAAAGAAGGCGACCTTGAGGTGTGTTTCTTGGTAGATGCAAAAGGCAACGTGAGAGAACCCAAAATTTCTCGCAAGCTCTCCCCCGAACTCGATGCCGCAGCCTTGGAGGCATGTAAGAAGATGCCGCGCTGGAAACCGGGAAAGGTGGGAGGAAAAGTTTCAATCGTGCAAGTTACAGTTCCTATACATTTTCAATTGAAATAAACTTATGAAAAAGATAATAGTAGCCATAGATGGTCATTCATCGTGCGGTAAGAGCACGATGGCAAAGGCCTTGGCAAAAGAGATTGGATATATTTATATTGATACCGGTGCGATGTATCGCGCCGTCACGCTTTTTGCGCTTCGCCGCGGCTTCTTCCACGGTAGCGACATTGACGCTCCAGCCTTGGAAGCAGCGATGGGAGAGGTGCATATCAACTTCCAGTTGGATGCTGCAACGGGTCTGCCGCTCGTTTGTCTCAACGGCGAGGTGGTAGAGAATGAGATTCGCGGCATGGAGGTAAGCAGCCGTGTGAGTCCCATCGCTGCGCTGCCGTTTGTGCGTATTGCCATGACGCGTCAGCAGCAAGAAATGGGGCGTGAGAAAGGCATCGTCATGGACGGCCGCGACATCGGTACGGCTGTGTTTCCCAACGCCGAACTTAAAGTCTTTGTCACCGCCAGCGCGGAGGTGAGAGCGCGCCGCCGCTACGACGAACTCACCGCTAAGGGGCAGCAAGTGGATTTCAATGAGATTCTGAAAAATGTGGAGGAGCGCGATTATATCGACTCCCACCGCGAACTCAATCCGCTGCGTCAGGCTGACGATGCACTGGTTTTGGACAATTCCACACTCACCCGCGAAGAGCAAAGCCAATGGCTGTTGGATGCTTTCAAACGTGCCTCTCTTTAATGAATCTGCCCTTATGAATATCGAAATTGATAGTCGTTCCGGTTTCTGCCATGGTGTGACTACTGCTATCAAAAAGGCTGAAACAGAACTTCAGGGAAAAGAGCGCCTCTATTGTTTGGGCGACATCGTCCACAACGATCGCGAGGTGGAACGATTGCGCTTGGCCGGACTGGCAACAATAGAGCACAACAGTTTTTCTCAGCTCCATGATGCCAAAGTGCTGTTGCGCGCACACGGCGAACCGCCTGCTACCTATGCCTTAGCAGCGCAAAATCGTATCACGCTTGTGGATGCCACTTGCCCCGTTGTGTTGCAGTTGCAAAAACGCGTGAAAAATGTTTATACCCAAATGCCCGATGCCCAAATCGTTATCTTCGGTAAGCGTGGACACGCAGAGGTTGTAGGTTTGGTGGGACAAACCGACGGACACGCCCTTGTTATTCAGAGCGTGGAGGAAGCTGCGCGCCTCGATTTCAGTCGCGATATTTATTTGTTCTCACAAACCACTATGTCGCTCGATGGTTTCCATCAAGTCATTGACTATATCACCACCCACATTCTCGAACCGGCCCATTTCCATTATGCCGACACCATCTGCCGCCAAGTGGCCAATCGTTTGCCCAATATTCGCAGTTTTGCAGCACGCCACGATGTCATCATTTTCGTGAGCGGCTTGAAGAGTTCCAATGGCAAAATGCTCTACAATGCCTGTCTGCAAGTCAATCCCCGCTCCTATATCGTCGACAATCCTGCGGCCATTGAGCGAGAGTGGTTCACCAATGCCGAAACGGTAGGTATCTGTGGTGCCACCAGCACCCCCACGTGGTTGATGGAAAGTTGCAAAGAAGTAATCAGTAAGTTTTAGTGTTTTCCACTAAGTTTTCCACCGAGTTTTCCACAGCATAAGTTTTTGAATATCTCTTTGGTATTCAATAGGAAAACCTCTGTATAAAGCTCTTTCTTAAAGCGGAAAACTAACAAGTCTATATATAGCTCCACCGAAACTCTTTTGGTGGAGCTTTTTCATACCCCAAAGTTTCTGTGCGATACGCACCAGCGTGAATTTCCTTATTGCGTTTGCAAATACAATAAGGCTGTCAGCTGACATCCTTATTGCGTCAGCCAGCGCCCTTATTGTATTTTGTCGCACTCACCCACCGTCCCCGGTGAGGATGCTTGAGGGGTGAACCCGTGGGGGGGGAGATTGAGGAAAGAGAGCTTCCCTGTATGCATCCACCGTCTCCAGCGGGGACAGTGGGGCACTTGGATGTTTGTTTTTTACTTGCCCTTTATCCACTGAGCTGCTCTTCACCCGCGGTTACGCATGATATGTCCTTGCTGAGAAAAGTGGATGAGGTACGGATTTTTCATCACAACAAAGCCCGCATTTTCGAGAGAGAATGTGGGCTTTGCTGTTTTCCTTTTATTTGTCATCAAGTAGCTTTATTCCTCTGGTGTAGGCGTGGGGCTTCTCAACTCCCAAAATGTGACGGCGGCGGCAGCGGCTACGTTGAGCGAATCAACTTGGTGAGACATCGGGATGCGCACCACATAGTTCGATGCAGCAATGGTTTCTGTGGGGAGACCATCGCCCTCTGTGCCCATGATAATGGCCAGGCGCGGAATGGCTTTTAGTTCGGGCGCATCGAGCGGGATGGAGTTGTCCGAAAGGGCCATAGCGGCCGTTTTGAAGCCGAAAGTGTTGAGACTGTTTACTGGGCCGTCGAGCCACGTCCAGGGAACTAAGAACACCGACCCCATCGACACGCGTACCGCCCGCCGATTGAGTGGGTCGCAAGAGTTGCGCGTCAGTAGGACTGCATCGATGCCCAATGCGGCAGCCGAACGGAATATCGCCCCTATGTTGGTGGTGTCTACCACGTTGTCGATGACCACGATACGCCGTGCGTTGCAGCAAACGTCCTCAAGTGCGCGCGGTTGCGGCCGACGCATGGCGCAGAGCACACCGCGCGTTAGTTTGTAGCCCGTGAGCCCGGCGAGGAGTTCGCGCTCCCCTGTGTAAACGGGAATATCTCCGCACCGACTGATGATATCCGCGGCATCGCCCGTGATATGGCGGCGTTCGCAGAGAAGAGCCACGGGGGTGTAGCCAGCCCGCAACGCCACATCGATGACTTTGGGACTTTCCACGATGAAGATGCCGCGGTCGGGTTCGAGGCGGTTGCGCAACTGTGCTTCAGTCAGGGCGCTGAACATCTCTGCTCCCTCTTGTTGCAGACTCTTGAGTTCGATGAGTTTCATTTTGCGTTCTTTTGTTGTGTGGTGGCGATTGCTTCGGCCCTACCTTTTGCCGACCGTCAAAGCCTTTCTGAACAGCAAAGTTATGGATTTCGAACCAAATAGGGAGAGGGTACAACTGGAAAAGGCAAATGAAGCAGTGGACTACTCAACGCAGGCAATAAGGAAGCGGAGGAGAGAGGATGAAGTATTTCTCCGGCGTTTCGTTGTGTTTTTTTGTAACTTTGCAGGCGATGAAAGTAACAGATAATTACGCCTTTCTGACGAAAGGGCCTATACACCATGTGATATGGACACTGGCTGTGCCTACTATCATATCGATGCTGATAACGAACGTCTACAACATTGTCGACACTTTCTTTGTGGGGCAGATCGATACGCAATCGACGGCAGCTGTCGGTGTGGTCTTTTCCCTTATGTTTGTGGTGCAAGCTTTTAGTTTCTTTTTTGGAAACGGCTCGGGCAATTACATCGCACGTCAGTTGGGGGCACGCAATCGTCACAAAGCAGAACGTATGGCATCGACCGCCTTTTTCTATGCCCTTTGCTGCGGCACTTTGTTGGCCGTCCTCGGTCTTGTTTTCTTGACTCCTATTTCTAAAATGCTGGGTAGTACGCCCACGATTTTACCTTACACGGAGAAATATCTCGGTATCTCCCTTCTCGGCGTGCCTTTCTTGATGGGCTCATTTTGCATCAACAATCAAATGCGCTTTCAGGGATATGCACGCTATTCTATGTATGGTATGGTGAGTGGCGCGGTACTCAACTGCGTGCTCGACCCTATTTTCATCTTCGGTCTGCGTATGGGCGTGGCCGGTGCAGCCCTCGCAACGGTGGTGGGCTATATCTTCGGATTTATCGTGATGCTGCGGATGACGCGCATGAGTCCTAATATCCTCCGCTACTCCGCAAAGCGTATCAGTTTCTCCCTCGTCTACATCAAAGAAATCTTGGCAGGCGGCACCCCCTCTATCTCGCGACAAGGCTTGGCAGCCGTAGCTTCCATTGCCCTTAATGTTGCGGCGGGCGGCTATGGTGATGCAGCCATTGCCGCCATGAGCATCGTCAATCGCATATCGATGTTTGTGTATAGCGTTGTGGTGGGGTTGGGTCAAGGTTTCCAACCGCTGTGTGGCTTCTGCTTTGGCGCAAAACTGTATGAACGTATCAAGGAAGGGTATTCTTTCTGTTTGAAAGTGGGTACGGTCTTTCTCGTGTTTTGGGCTGTATTTCTCTTTTTCTTTAGTAAGGAAGCCATCGCGCTGTTCCGCAACGACCCAGAGGTGATAGCTGTGGGCACTTCGGCGCTCCACTATCAAATCATTTCTTACCCTCTCATAGCGATGCTTACAGTCTCGAATATGCTGATGCAGACTTGTCGGAAAACCATTCGTGCCAACATCTTGGCGGCGGCACGTCAGGGCTTGTTTTTCGTTCCGCTCATTATCATCTTGCCCCACTACTTCGGGCTGACGGGCGTGGAGTGTTGCCAAGCCGTCAGCGATGTGTTGGCATTTCTTTTGGCCGTTCCGCTGGTGAGGTGGGCTTTTCGAGAGATGGCGTAGCGGGAGCTGCTCATCAACTTTGCAACCGAGTTGCAAGAACTTATTCCTACCTTTGCAAGCAGAACAAATAAAAGGTAGCGTCTTATGCATTCACACAACAAACTTTTTAGGATCATCGTTGCGGCCTTGCTGTTAGTGGTGGCCGTTCTTATTGTCCATAATCTCGAACTGCCCGTGTGGCAGCAGTTGCTAATTTTTCTCGTGCCTTACCTCGTTGCAGGCTATGATGTGCTGGGAGAAGCGCTCGAGGGCATCATGGAGCGCGAACCGTTCAATGAGGACCTACTCATGAGCATCGCTACTCTCGGTGCGCTTTTCATTGGTTTTTTGCCTGGAGCTGCCACTGAGTTTCCCGAAGCGGTCTTTGTGATGCTTTTCTTTCAGGTGGGTGAACTCTTCGAACATTATGCTGAAGATAGGAGCCGTAAGTCGATTGCCGAACTGATGGATATTCGTCCCGATGTGGCTCATGTGGAGCGCGAGGGAGGAGTGCAAACCGTTGAGCCGACAACCGTTGGCGTGGGCGAAATCATAGAGGTGCGCCCTGGTGAGCGAGTGCCCATGGACGGTTGCATACTGGAAGGGGAGACTACTCTTGACACCGTTGCGCTGACAGGGGAGAGCGTGCCCCGCATGGCTCATCCCGGTGACAGCATCATCTCTGGTTCTGTTAATCTGACGGGCGTGTTGAAAGTGCGCGTTGAGAAAACTTTTGGCGAATCCACGGCATCGAAGATTATCGACCTTGTGGAGAACGCTGGCGAGCATAAATCGAAGAGCGAAACCTTCATAGCGCGCTTCGCAAAAGTCTATACGCCCATCGTGGTTTATGTAGCCATCGCGCTGGCTTTGCTGCCGCCGCTTTTTGCTGAGAATTTCGCCACGGCATTCCCCGTGTGGCTCAATCGCGCTTTGACGTTCCTTGTGGTGTCCTGTCCCTGCGCCCTCGTCATCTCTATCCCGCTCACTTTCTTTGGCGGCATCGGCGGTGCTTCCCGTCGCGGTATTCTCATCAAAGGTTCTAACTACATGGATGCCCTTTCTAAAGTTGATACCGTGGTGTTTGACAAAACGGGCACGCTGACGCGCGGTGTGTTTAAGGTGACGGCAATTCATCCCGAGCAGTGTGATGAAGAACAACTCCTGCATTTTGCCGCTCATGTGGAGCGTTTCTCAACGCATCCTATTGCAGTTTCGCTGCGCGAGGCTTATAGTCACGAGCAGGACGGTTGCACTGTGGAGCAAGTGGAAGAGGTGAGCGGACAGGGCGTGCGTGCCGTTGTCAATGGTAAGACGGTTTGTGTGGGCAATACGAAGATGATGGAGCAACTCCAGGTTCGTTTCCACCCCTGTGAATTGGTGGGAACGATTGTCCATGTGGCAGTTGATGGCGAATACTTCGGGCATATCGTTATCTCCGATGAAATGAAGAGTGATGCTCGCGAAGCTGTTGCAGCTCTCAAAGCTGCTGGTGTGCGCCGTACGGTGATGCTGACGGGCGACCGTCGGGAAGTGGGCGAGGATGTAGCTAAACAACTCGGACTTGATGAAGTCCATACGGAACTCCTGCCTGCTGAAAAAGTGGAAAGGGTGGAAGCGTTGTTGGAAGCGAAAGCCGACGGACAGAGCTTGATTTTTGTGGGAGACGGCATGAATGACGCACCGGTGCTGGCTCGTGCCGATGTGGGCATGGCTATGGGCGGTCTGGGTTCAGATGCTGCTATCGAAGCCGCCGATGTTGTTATCATGGACGATAAACCTTCCAAGGTGGCACTGGCTATCGCGCTTGCGCGGCGTACCGTGGGCATCGCCATGCAAAATGCGTGGTTTGCTATAGGTGTGAAAGTGCTGGTGCTTTTCCTTGCTGCTTTCGGCATTGCCACAATGTGGATGGCCGTCTTCGCCGATGTTGGCGTCATGGTCTTGGCTGTGCTCAACGCCATGCGCGCACTGAAGAGTTAAGCTCTCAAGAACTCGAACAAGTCGCCCTATGCGGAGCTTCAACCAAGTAGGGGCTTGTTGGAGAAAAGGATTATAGTAAAAGGGTATATCATGATTCTGATATGCCCTTTGTCTTTTTCTCGATGATAAAACTCAGTGTGAGCAATCAATAAAAGTTTTTTCTTTGCTCCTTTAACGCTCCTCGCGCTTGTTGGAAAAGAGAGAAGCATTTGTGCAGTCTTTGGAATTTCCGACAGGAGCGATATGCCTGTTTGCAGATGTCTATAAATCATGGAAAAGAAAGGCATAAAAAACGCCAAGTGGGTATGCACTTGGCGTTATCTTTTAGTTTTGCCGAACAAATCGGCGTGTGTTCCTGTGTTCAGCATGAGAAGGGTAAGTTCTTTATCGTTCTGTTCCCAGATCAGTAGCCAGTCGGGCTGTATATGACATTCCCATTGACCGTCTCTATTACCGTGGAGCAAGTGAGGTTTGAACTTATCGGGCACTCTTCCGCTTGCCACCAACTCTCTGATAATCTCTTTCAGTTTCTCCATTGGTAGCCCTCGTTTCTTGCATCGTTTGAGGTCTTTCTCAAACTGATGTGTGGTAAAGAGTCGGTATGCCATCAGATTCCCATTTTGGAGAACAGTTCTTCAGGGGAATCATACTCATTAACGCATCCGTACTCTTTCTCGTCAAGTGCTTGTTCGTAGGGAGTAGGCTTTGTTGTAGCCTTCACTTTCCAGCCCATTCGTTTAACGAGTGACTTTAGTAGTGAACTATCAGACTTGGGTATTTCCAAGAGGAAGGTGTCCATCGTGGTGTTATTCGTTTCCATTCTTTATCCTCCTATTTATATTGTTAGATAGGTGTATCTTGACTTTTCGCTCCACTCTTTCTCTTGATGGAGAGGAGGTCTGGAGCGGAATTTTTATTTGCTTCCTTGCTCAATTTCTTCGAGCAACTTAACAGCGTTCACATATTCTTCGATGCCTAAAGCCACTTCCTGAGCAGCTTTCATTGCCAGCACTACGGTTTGTGGGCGATGCACTACATCGCCTCCTGCGAAAACGCCGCGGCGAGTGGTCATGCCATAGGGGCGTTCTACAATTTTGACATAGCCCTTCTCATCTGTTTCGATGCCGTCGGTAGTTGCCACAATTCGGCTCGAGGGGCGCGAACCAATGGCTAAGAAGATGCGGTCGAACGGTTCAATGCGGTCGCCTTCTTCGCTGTGGATGCGCACGCTTCCCAGGCGGCCGCGGCGTCCTTCGATAAACTCTGTGGCGGTGGACTTCCACCAAAATTTCACTCCCTCTTTCAAAGCCTCTTCGTACTCGGCTCGAATGGCCGGCATCTCGGCATCGGTGCGGCGGTAGATAATCGTAACGTCAGCTCCAAGGCGGATGGCAGTGCGAGCAGCATCCATAGCCACATTTCCTCCTCCGATAACGCCCACGCGCTCTCCTGCTTTGACGGGTACGTTGCGCGCACTGATAGCTCCCTCGTTGAAAGCGTTCACTTGGTGGAGCAGATAGGTGGCTTGGTTCACTCCGCGCAGGCGCGCACCTTTCACATCGTTCATGTCGATAGGGACGGACGTGCCTGTTCCCATGAAGATGGCGTCGAAGCCTTGCGTGAAGAGCGAATCAACGGTCAGACCGTTTTCTCCCACCATGGTGTTGGTGATGAAGTTTACGCCCAGCTCCTCTATCTTTTCTATCTCCGCTCTCACAACGGTTTTGGGTAAGCGATACTCGGGGATGCCGAACATCAGCACGCCTCCTAAATCTTTCTGTCCTTCATAAATCGTCACAGAGAAGCCTTTGCGCGCCAGATTGCCCGCAACCGTCAGACCGGCAGGGCCTGAACCGATCACGGCTATCTTACCGCGACTTTTCTGCACGATACGTTCGCGGTTGAACTGCATCTTCGTGTCGAAATCGGCAATAAAGGATTCGAGTCGCCCAATCTGTATGGGGTTTCCTTTCTTATTGAGAACGCAACTGCCTTGGCATTGTTTTTCGTGAGGACAAACGCGGCCGCAGATGGCGGGAAGGTCCGATGTTTCGTTGATAATGGCCATGGCGTCGCCAATGTTCCCTTTCGAGAGTTGGTGGATAAACTCTGGTATGTTGTTGTTTATCGGGCAGCCTTTTCGGCACAGTGGCACTTTGCAGTGGAGGCATCGTTTGGCCTCATCAATGGCTTCGCGTGTGTCGAAAGATTGGTGGACAACCTTGAAGGCTTCATTTGTTCCTTGTTGAGTCATAGTAAAATTGTATTACAAGTATGGAATACAAAAATACAATATTTTTTATTTTTTCCAATCCTTGCATACTCGTCTTTATCCCGTCTTTATCTGTTGCCCACATGTCCGGTTCTCTTGAGTACTCCCCAGGATTGCAACTCTCCCTTAATGGCGCGGAGATAACTCTTGAAGAGAACCCAATACATAATCCAGCGGTAGAAGAATCGCTGAGGAATGATCCAAAGTAGCTGCCAGAGGTTTTCTCCTTCAAAGCAGAAAGCAACGATGCTGACACTGGCATCGACAAGCAAGAAGATCAAATAGTAGAAAGCAATCTGAGCCGCATTGCCCGTGAAGAGTCCAGCCAACATCAGCAGGTCGGCAATGGGCGAAAAGGTGGGTATGATGTATTGGAATATCAACATATTGGGCATGGCCCATAATCCGAAGCCTTTGTATTTACTATTGAAAAGAGCTTTGCGATGTTTCCAGAATGTTTGCATTACTCCGAAACTCCAACGCACTCGCTGTTTGACAAATTGGTTGAGGCGTTCCGGTGCTTCTGTCAGTGCCACTGCATCATTTTCGTTCTCTATGACGTAGCCTTTCTCAATGATACGCATTGTCAGATCGCAATCTTCAGCCAGCGTGTCGGTGGTGAAGCCTCCAGCATGAAGAATAGCTTCTCGGCGGAAAGCTCCGATGGCACCAGGAACCACTGTGATGGCATTGATGTTAGAATATGCCATGCGGTCGAAGTTTTGGCTGGTGGTGTATTCTATGTTCTGCCAATAGGTGAGCATATTGCGGACGTTTCCCACCTTCACATTGCCGGCAACGGCTCCAATGCGGTGAGAATGATCACTGAAGAAGTGGCGTATGAGTTTGCTAATGGCATCTTTGCGCAACTGAGTGTCGGCATCAATACAGACTACGTAATCTGCATCGGTATGCGAGATGCCAAAATTCAGTGCTGATGCTTTTCCTCCGTTGGGATGTGTGAGGATGTGAACAGCTGGCGTATCACTAAACTTTTCCTGAACGTTCTTTAATGTATTGTCTTTGCTACCATCATCCACAAAGATGATGTCGAAAACAGGATAGTCCTGTTCCAAGAGGTTACTGATAGTCCGGAGAATATTGACTTCTTCATTGTAAGCAGGGACAATGATGCTTACACGTGGAGCATTGGCTGTGGACAGTTCCGGGTAGGAGCGCCGTCGCTCACTGCGTTTCTCGCGCAACATGAGTATGTACATAAAGACGAGACGTAAGAAGCCCAACACTAGAAACACAATGAAGAGTGCGGTGAGGAAGTCGCCACAGGAATATATCAGTTCGGCTAAAGAAAGGTTGGCTTGCATGGCATAATAGGCCTTTCCTTTCGGGATGGGGGGCATCAGCTCTTGACGCGACATACCTAAGTATTGTTCGAGCGAGATGAAGTGGTAGCCTTCTTTCTGTAGTTGGCTGATGATGCGAGGTAATGCTGTGATGGTGGGTTTGCGTGTTGTCCCTCCCGCATCGTGGAGTAGGATGATATGCCCATCCTCTCGATGAACATCATTGATAACACGCTGATAGATTTGTTCTGCAGTGACTCCTTCTTCCCAGTCGTTGGGGTCGATGGATTCGCCCACGAATAGATAGTTACGTCGGCTGGCAAGAATCATGGGTTCTATTTCATCGTGATCGGTTGGGTCGGCATCTGCATTGTAAGGCGCACGGAAGAGAACCGTACTATGCCCCGTCACGCTTTCGATGAGCATACGAGTCAGTTTGAGCTCGATGTAAGTTCTGCGTATCGAATTCTCCACCATGTTATGATGGGTGAAGGTGTGATTGCCTATGGTGTTACCATTTTCATACACTTGCTTCACCAACGGCAGGTTCTTTTCCATTTGGAGACCTACCATAAAGAATGCTCCTGGCACGTGATATTGCTTGAGTGTTTTGAGTACGCTGGGAGTCCAACGGCTGTCCGGGCCATCATCGAAAGTCAATACCAGCTCTTTATCTCTTGCATGTCCGAGTTTGTTTACCTTATAGTTTGATGGGAGTTTCAGATAGTGTTCTTCTGCAATGAGTTGTGCATTTTTGTCCATGCTGATGGCCACTTTTCCAGCTTGTGGTTCAGTTTCCACACTTAGCACTTCACCTTCTCCCACGAAGTTGACATCGTCCTTACCTGTGGGTTGCATGATGGCAGCCACATTGGTTTTGGCAATGGCTGAGCGGGAGAGATTCTTGCCGTAGAAGTTCCACACGCGGTCATCCTCTGTTCCCAGACGCCATAGTCCAAAGCCTCCAAGACCGTATTCTGTACCGAAGCGCATCGTGTTGAAGATGGTGGCGGCATCAGTCAGGAATACTCGATGAAGCACATTATTGGCATTATCAACGTACGAAAAATCGAGGTTGTATGTGTCATTGTCGAAGTGTACACGAGTTTCGGCATCCAGTGCTGTTGATATGGCTTGGTTGAAAGATACTGTTTGTCCTCCATCCTGTGGTGTCCAATCATAGCCGTACGCGGCCAGACCAAGAATAAGTTTGTCATTGGGAATATTGCGCGCGGCCCAGTCTGTGGCTTTTTCTATCCACCGCTGACTACTTATAGGGCCGGCATCACTTCCTGAGTTGTGTTCGTCGTAGGCCATTAAGAAAATGTAATCATTGTATTTAGCAAGATTCACTATATCATAGTCTTCATTGAATGGTGCTACATCTTGCGTGACATACAGGCCGTTGGCATGAAAGGTTGTAGAGAGTTCACGGACAAAGTTGGTGAGAATCGTGTTGTCTGTTATCTGTAAGTCTTCCAAGTCGAGGTTGATACCGGCAAACTTATTTTTCTTGCAGATGTTAGTGAGCTGGTTGATAAGGGCTGTGCGCTGCTTGGATGTCTGCATGATTTTCATGATGGCATCAGAGCGGAATTTTTCTCCATAGTTGTTGGTCAGCATTGGCATAATAGGAATTCCAGTTCTGCGCATCTGTGCTAACGCACGAGTATCGATTTGTGTTTCGAGGCGATTGGTCTTTGGATTTAAAAAGAACCATTCAGGCATGATGAGATTAAGATGAGGCAGATTCTTTTTGAGAGATGAGAAGGCACGTTTATCCCAGTTTACATACCAAGCTGCGCGAATTCCGATTTCTGGGCGAGTCCATTCCGCCATGTATTTAGACGTCAATGAATCTCCATGTCCCACAAAGCGCTGACGGCGGGAATTGATGCGTGCATCATTGGAGTGCATCTTGGCATCAGTGATGTAGTCGCGGAAAGATTTGTATTCTGTAGCTGTGGAATTACTTTTGAAGAGCGGTTTGTCTGCTGCCACCACGCTGCGATAATCATGATGGAAAAGAAGATGTGGAGAATCTTCAAAAATAAACATGGTAACAAATATCAGCACCAAGATAGCCACAAGGGTAAGCAGTACTCTAAACGACCATTTAAACCGATTCCACCGTGAACGAGAATCTGTTTGGAACACTTGTTTCTCCATAAATCAGAAATTTCTTATAACCTAAATATTCTGTCTGCAAAGTTATTTCGAATGCAGGTTATCTGAATAATTGCAAGTAAAAAAAATAAGAATAATTTCTCGTTGATGTGTTTTTTGTAAAGTCTGATTTAGAGAAGACTGATATTACTTCCAATAAGCAGCCTGTTTGTTTGCATTTTTCCATCTCCAGTTCTGCTTTACGTGTGGCTTTCAGAAAAACTCTCATCTATTCGGCAAGCAGAGAAAAACTTCTCCGAGGATTGAGGGCTTCACAGTGGTCAATCGTCGAAGAAGTTCTACGAGAAAACTTTTCATACACGAAAAATTCTCACACTCATCTCATCAGTGTTTAAAGTATTTTCATTCTCCACGTTAGTCCAATATCAAAATACGATTGTTTGGGACGTACCACGGCATGGGGCGTGGTGTTGTGTCCGAAAGCATAACTGTAGTTGGCGTGCAGGCGGACGCGGTCGTCCTTGAGTGGGAAAAATTCCACACCAGCACCTACGCGCGTGATTTCTGTTCCTTGATTCAGGCCGAGATCCTTATCGGTGTGCGTGCGATTCACATCGTAGCTGGCTTTGGCAAAGGCGCTGACCATCGGCGAAAAGCGATAGGCGAAGCGGCTCATAATGGAACAGTCGCGGAAGAATACCGGTTGACCCGATGCAGCGCGGTTCATGAAGTCGACGTCCCATTCGATGTGGCGCCCGATATTGAAGCGATTGCCCAAACAAAGATAGGTGATGTATCGACCGGGGGCGTAAGCCATTAGGTTCAGAGACGATGAACTGTGGTAGAAACCATGATTGCCATACCATACGAGGTTGAAGGCGTACATCTCGCCCGCTTCTCCATGCTTTTGCTTGTATTGTCGGCGGAATGGGCTTTCGCACACCTGTGCAATGAACTTGTCGTTGCCTTTCTTGGTGGAAACTATCGCGTTGACGCCCCAGTTGTAACAAGGGAAGTGGTAGCAGAACTCCCCGAGCTGGTACACATCTATTGGAGCGGGATCAAATTCCCAACAACCTGTTAGTACCACCCATTTTCCGGCCATAAACGTGAGGCGTTCGCTGGGCGAATACGCCATATAAAGCCAGTCCGTAGCATCAAAAAAGTTGTAGTCGCGATTGATGCCGTTGAGGCGCTGTCTGTATTTATAAGAAAATTTTTGACCAATACTGCCTTGCAGGTACACATCAAGCATTTCGCCCTTGAAACCTGAGGGGTCTTTTTGGTACTGGCCATCAACGTATTCTCGCTTATAGTCACCGCGGGCTTCGAGGCGCATGCTGATGGGCTTCTCCTCTTGCGCGAAGAGCGAAGAGGCGAGGAGCAATGTTAGGATAGTGAAGGTGGTTCGCATTTGTGTAATTGAGATATTAGAGAAGGGAGGGGGATTGCCCCAAACTAAGATAACGCAGTAGTCCCCTATTTCTGGAAGCTGTTTTATTCTTTCTGCTGTGTGACAAGTTTAAGCTGTGGCCACACTTGTTTGTTTATTCCTGTTGTTGAATCAGTGGCATTTTTCTTTGCAAGCCTGCTTTCTGCTCATAGCTTGAGCACGTTTGTCGTTCCAAAGTCCCATGATGGCACTTACCTTGTCGGCCGCCATGAAAGATTGAATGTTTTCCTTGGCCATAAAGTCAATCAACCGCGCATAATCATCTTGATCGAGGATGATTTTGAGTTCCATCTTTTCTTTCTTGCTGTAGCCCCCAATCACTCTTTGCAGTGTCACACCACGATGAATGTAGCCTGTGACGAAATTGATGATTTTCTCGTATTCATCCGTGATGATGTAAACGCGGATTTTGGAACTCATCTCTCCCATGAAGTAGGTCACGATGATGCCGTTGAGCCACGTTCCCAAGAGGCCTATAATGACCAGTCCCACATCGTTGATGAGGAATGCCGTACAGCAAATGGCGCCTCCCGCAATGCTGACCGCTGTGCCGAGGTTGATGTGCATGTATTTGTTGACAATTTTTGCCAAAATGTCCAACCCGCCCGTTGAGGCATTGATGCTGAAGAGGATGGCTTGAGAGGCACTCAAGATAAGCACAAAGCAAAGGAGGTCGAACCACGGATCGGCGATGACTTGCCCTGTTCCGGCAATGGTTGTGGAGAAGAGAGATTCTTGCATCGGGAAGAGCCAGGAGAGCAGATCTATGAAGGGGCCCAGAATGAGGGCTGTATAGACCGTCTTTGCTCCAAACTCATTGCCAATGAGTAGGAAGGAAAGCACCAAGAGTATGGCGTTGATCACAAAGATAATGTTACCGACCGAGAGGATGGGAAATAATTTGCCAATCACCAGCGAGAGTCCTGTGATGGAACCCACAATCAGTTTGCTCGGAATGAGAAAGAAATAAACGGCAATGGACGCAACGAACATTCCGGCCGTCATGATGAACAGTTCCCACCAGAATTTCTTCGTCTTCAGTAGTTTGCCGAAGTCTTGTGCCAGTGCAAAAAGGCGCTCGCCTATTGTTCTCTTTGCTACAACTTCGTTTTCCATAATGTAAGTAGTTTGGGTTAAAAACTGTGTTAGTTTCACCTTTAAGGGACTTAATGAGGCTTATATGCCAAAGGAAGGTTTCCTTTTGTCACTTTGCCTGTTGCAAACATACGTACGCTTTTGCAACAAAACAAAAAAAAAGATGCGTTTTTTTATATTAATATGTTATAAAACATATTTACTCACTCTTTTTGGAGGGTAAAAAGAGTAGTCTTTATTGATTCTGTACCTCTATTTCGGTGTGTTGGCACACTTCAGCAAAGCGGAAGCACATGGGCTGATGGTCGTTGATGATGCCGATGGCTTGAAGGTGAGAATAGATGATCACTGTCCCAACAAATTTGAAACCGCGTTGCTTCAAATCTTTGGCCACAAGGTCGGAGAGGGCGTTGCGCGTAACGGGCGTATGAGCATGAGAAGGATAAACAAAAGTTTTACCGTTTGTGAACGACCATATATAATGGTCGAAGCTGCCGAACTCCTGCTGAATTTTCAGAAAGGCCTGTGCGTTGCTGATCATGGCTCTCACCTTGCGCGGCGAGCGTATCATGCCCTCCGTTTGGATGATGCGCTCCACATCAGCCTCTGTGAAAGTGGCCACTCGAGCAGCATCAAACTCTGCAAAACAACAGCGCAGAATTTCGCGTTTGCGGAGTACTAATTCCCAGCTCAGTCCGCACGACATACATTCCAGCACTAAATATTCGTAGTGCTTACGATCGTCGTGAACCGCCAGTCCCCATTCTTCATCGTGATAGCGTTGGTAGAAATCTTTCTCTAAGGCTTTGCCCCATGGGCAGCGTTGCTTCTCCATTTTGTGCGTTTTGCGCAAAAATACATTGTTTTCCTCTTCTGTTGTGTGCTTCCTGTAACTTTCTTTCCACTTCAGAGCGCGGGACAAACGGAGGAAAAGCGTAACTTTGTGCTTGTAAACCAAAGAATATATCAGTCTTTTAATTTTTCGGATATGGAAAATCAAGTGTTGAAAGCGCTCAAGGAGCGCCGCAGCGTAAGGAAGTATAAAGCAGAACAAATCACCGATGCCGAGCTCACGGCTGTGCTCGAAGCGGGTACTTATGCAGCCACGGGCAAGGGCCTGCAAGATCCCTGGATAGTGGCTGTGCAGAATGAGGAGATAAAGGCACAACTCATTCGGATGAATGCTGAAGTGATGGGCACAAAGGGAAATCCTTACTATGATGCTCCGACACTCGTGCTGGTCTTTGCTTCTAATCCAGAGCAATGGCCCAACGCGGTGCAGGATGCCTCTCTCGTTTTGGGCAATATGATGCTGGCTGCGCATGCGGTGGGTTTGGGTTCGTGCTGGATAAATCGCGAATTGCAGATGTTTTCTACCGATGAGGGCAAGGCTCTGATGCGTCGTTTCGGTTTGCCCGACGGACTCATCGGAGTAGGTGCGCTCTCTTTGGGCTATGCCGATGGAGAACCGCGTCCAGCAAAACCGCGCAAAGAAAACTATTATCGCATCGTGAAGTAATCGCTCCCGTGAAAGGAAACCATGGTCGGTTTTCTTTCTCCTTACAACCATCATACAATGGTTTGCGGCGAGTACAGATATATTTTTCGTTGAGAGCTATGAAGGCTCTCAAGGAGGAAATATCTGTACTCGCCGCAGGTGTTTCTATTTAGCTTGTGGCTACATCTCGAAGAAGCGTTCGAAGGCTTTGACACAGTATTCGTGATCTGCCACGCTGCCCGTTTCGCGACAACTGTGCATGGCTAAAACAGCATTGCCCATGTCGACACCACGGAGAGGGAGCGAAGAGGCTAAGATGTTGCCCAAAGTGCTACCGCCTGCCACATCGCTATGATTCACAAAACGCTGGCAAGGTACGCCTGCTTCCTCGCAAATGCGGGCAAAGACGGCCGCTGTGACGGCATCGCTGGCGTATTTCTGGGCTGCGTTGAACTTGATGACTGGACCTCCGCCCAACTGTGGGTGATTTGTTGGGTCGTACTTCTCGTTGTAGTTGGGATGCCAACCATGGGCGTTGTCGGCCGAAATCATAAATGCTTGTTCGATGGCTTGATAGAATGCTTCCTCCGAGCCACTCTGCGCGAAACAGATGCGCTTCAGCATCGATGCCAAGAACGGACTTCCTGCACCTTGCTTGGTCTGTGAGCCTGTTTCTTCATTGTCGAAGATGGCCAAAACTTGCGTTGTGTCGGTGGCAGGCGTGTGGAGTAGTGCCGTTAGTCCGGCGTAGCACATAGAAAGGTCGTCCAGACGGCCAGAAGAGATAAACTCGTTGTGAACTCCGAAGGTGCACGCGGGAGCAGTATCGGCCAAGTAGAGATCAAAGTCGAGGATGTCGCTGCGGTCCACGTGCTCTTGCTTGTTCAGTTCCTCCACGATGACATTCATAAGGAGATTTCCGCGTTCCAGTTCGTCGCTGATGATGCCGAGTAGGGGAAGCACATCCTTTTGCCGAGAGAGTTTCACGCCGTCGTTCACTTGTCGGTTGAAGTGAATGGCCAAATTACTGATTTGCAGCAAGGGGCGCTGAATGTGAATAAGCAGCGTTCGGGGATGTAGGGCATCGCTGCCGCGCAGGATTACGCGACCTGCGAGTGTCAGCGGACGATCGAACCATGTAGACATGATAGGGCCGCCGTAGACCTCTGTATTGAGTTTTACGATACCTCCCTCGCAGGTCATTTCAGCATTGGGTTTGATGCGGAACGTGGGCGAGTCGCAATGGGCACAAAGCAAGCGGAAGCCAGCTTCTGCCAGTGGGCGCACGCCTATTTGGAATGCGTAGATAGAAGAGTCGTTTTTGGTGACATAGAAGCGATCGCCAGCTTTCACATTGCCCAGAGCTTCGGCAGGGTTGAGATGACGATAGCCAGCCTTATCGAGTTCGGCCGCAATGTTCTTCACCGCCAGAAAGTTTACGGGCGATGCATCGAGAAACTTCAGAAGGGAATCAATCATAGTATGCCTTTTCTATTTGTTATTATTTTGTTTGACATTTGATGTAGCGAAGTTACGGAAAAAGTTTAATTGCTGCTCGCAAAAGTTCTCGAATCCGTATACATCTTTATTCTGTTGGCTTATTGTCTGCTTTTTTCAGCCATCAGCCCAATTTCGTTTTTCGTCAGTCCAACAAAAAAGACCACCCCTAAAGAGGTGGTCTTATATACTTATATATGTGTCGGCAGATTAGATACCGAGCTTCTTGCGGATGTCCTTGGGGATAGCGTTTTTGTTGATGAGAATGTTCATCGTCTTGTAGGCAACGTAAGGTTTGCTTGCGTAGAAGATACCTTTGTAGCGGCCGTATTCACCCCAGCTATTCTTCACCATGAAATATTCCTTACCTTGGGGATCCTTAGCAAGACCGTAGATAACCATACCGTGGTCGTCCGTTGTTTCCCAATTGTCGTAAGCAGTCTGACGAAGTTGCTGTGTGATAGTCAGTTCGTCCTTGCTGTCAGCTTCTTTCATCTGCTTGCCGTTTGTACCCATCCAGCGAGCAGCATCAGAACCCGTCAAGTCGTTCTTGTAAGACTTTGCGGGAACTGTTGCAATACCGTTGCGGCTGAAGCCCTTTTCGCTGACGTCAGCACCCCATGCAAAGGTGTAGCCATTGCGGACAGCGCTTTCCATCACAGTCATAAACTCGTCCAGAGGTAAGTTGTAGCTCTCTGCCCAGCGCCAGTTGTCCTGCACTTCAATAACGAATTTGCTGTAGAAAGGATGGTGCGTGAAACTTGTCAAACTTACGTAGTCGTCGAGGTTAAGTCCGAGGCTCTTCTGGAAGCTTTCCGGTGTGTAGCTCTTGCCTTTGTAAGTAAAGGTCTTGGGGAGTTCACCGAAATAATTTGCATAGATATTGCTCAGCGTAGATTTCCACGTGAGAGGAATCTTCTTCATTTGGCTATTTGCAATGGACTTAACGTAAGCACTGGCCTGTGCGTCGAGCGTGTTGAAGTTGAAGAGGCTATCTCCGTAGAGACTACCAGGGAAAGGCATTGCTTCTTGAGGAACAATACCATAGTGACGCATACAGTAGAGAACGTCGTAGAAAGAACCACCCTGACTGAAACTTACATCGCCGTGCATACGGATAGCCTTCTCAGCGCGGTCCATATAAGTATGGTAAGCCACAAAGCTCTCGCACAAATCGTATGTGCCCTTACCAAGACGGAGAAGTTCTGCCTCGAAGAACCCGAGAGAACTATAATCCCAGCAAGTACCCGACTGATTCTGGTCCTTGATGGAGGTAATGGGGTTGGCTTTCACTACGGTAAACTGTACCGTGTCATTCTTGGCCGCTGCTGGCTTTTCTTGAGCGACCATTGTTCCTGGGAGCAGCATCATTATAGCTGCAAGGAGGAGATTTTTGTTCATATAAAGATAAATTTTAATTGTATGTGCATGTTGATGATGCCGCACTGGTTAGGCGGCATCATTGAGGTGTCCCATGATGGGAGAGAATAAGTGGAATTTTAGTCTCTGTTAGCGAGGAATTCCTCCACTTCGTCCACGTGGTAAGGTATGCGATCCTTTCCTAAGAAGCGGCAACCATCAGCGGTGACTAAGACGTCGTCTTCGATGCGTATTCCGCCGAAGTCTTTGTACTCCTCAACCTTGTCGAAGTTGATGAAATCATCGTATGTGTGCTGAGAGCGCCACAGGTCGATGAGGTCTGGGATGAAATAGATGCCCGGTTCGTCGGTGACAACAAAGCCTTCTTCGAGGCGGCGTCCCATGCGCAGACAGTTAGTGCCGAATTGGTCGAGATTTGGACGGGTTTCGTCGTCGAAACCAACGTAGGTCTGGCCCAGTCCCTCCATATCGTGAACGTCCATGCCCATCATGTGGCCCAGTCCGTGAGGCAAGAACAGCGCGTGAGCTCCTGCACGGAGAGCGGCTTCAGTGTCGCCCTTCATTAGGCCTAACTCTTTCAGTCTGTTCGTCATGAGTCGGCACACATCGAAGTGTACATCCCACCAGCGAACACCAGGCTTGGCCACATCGAGAGCTAAGTCGTGGCAGTCCACCACAATCTGGTAAATATCTTTTTGTTTCTGCGTGAAGCGGCCGCTAATGGGCGTGGTGCGCGTGTTGTCCGAACAGTAGTGCTCGTTAGTCTCTGCGCCCGCGTCGCAAAGCATAAGGCGACCGGCCTCAAGGGCGCGCGGCGACGGATTGCCGTGCATGATTTCCCCGTGCATAGTGACGATGCTCTGGAACGAAGGTACAGAACCGTAGGCCATAGCGATACCGTCGATAGTGCCTCCGATGAATTGCTCCGTCACGCCCGGCTTGCAGAGACGCATCGCCGTTGTGTGCATTTTATAACCAATGACAGCAGCGCGTTCGAGCTCTTCGATTTCTTCTGCCGTCTTCTTGCTGCGTTGTTTAACAACCGCCTGGATGAGAGGCAGAGAGGCAGCCGCACGCTGTTGTGACGGATGGATATGCAGCAGATCCATGATTTGAATCTGCGTGTCGTAGCGATAGGGCGGGAGGAAATGAACCTTACGTCCTTGTTTGACGGCTTCGTCTACGATGTCGGCCACGCGGCTCATAGGAGCATGATTGGGAACACCTGCTTCCTGCGCCAAGTCGCCCACCGACTGTACGCTACCGTACCACACAATGTCGTCGATGTCAATCTCGTTGCCGCAAAGAACCTCGTAGTCCGTGTCGGCATCCATGACGCCAACCAGTCCTTCGCGGTGCTGTGCGAAATAGTAGAGGAACGCGCTATCCTGCCTATACTTATAGGCGTTAGAAGGATAGTTCATCGGTGCATCATTATTGCCAAAGAGCAGAATGATGCCGTCGCCCACGAGCTTCCGAAGTTCCTGGCGGCGCTGAACGTAAGTCTCTTTGCTGAATAACATAATAGTATAAAATAGGTCTCTATTGAGCCTCCTTAATTTGAATAAATGTTTCTCCGCAAAGATAAGACTTTTTTCTGAAAAGTGCTATCTTTGCAAGACTTTTTCGCATTCATTTTACAAAATGAAAGAGTCTGTAAAATATTTTCCTAATTTTATTGATGTCGTTTCGCTATCTATGGTGTGGCAAGGCAGAGATTTTCGTTGCTTGCATAGGCGTTTCTGCGGTGTTGTGTATACTTGTTTTTTTCTCCTTATATTGTCTTTTCTGACTGATACTTTTTGCGTTGGAAAACACCCTAATTATGCTTGCCTTTCTCTATGAAACTCCTCATATTTAATCCTTCTCACGACGAAGCTTTGGCTTCTAATTCGCCTTATTATTATCCTTCGAAAGCCGCGCGCTTGCAGGCTGAACGCTTTGCGGGACAGCGGTTTCCATGGGCTAAAGAAGATGATGTTTGTTGGACTCCTGGCGATACCGTGGATTGGGAGGCTATCACGGAGATTCAGCCTTGGGGCTGGGACCCTTTACTTCGTCATCAGTTGGTGCGAGCAGGTGCCCCCGAACGCCTATTGCCTTCGGAAGAACAAATACAGCGGATTCGTCAACTCAGTTCGCGGCAAACTGTTGTTACGCTCTTGCCCTTACTTCGCACCGATGTGGCAGAAAGTTTCGGTAAAGCGCAGTTTTGCACCTCCTTTGAAGCTGTGGAGTGCGCGTCGCAATGCTGGGGAGATGTCATATTGAAATCGCCGTGGAGCTGTAGTGGGCGCGGCGTGTTTAGAGTTAATGGCCTGCTCACCGAAGCCCAGCAAGGGCGCGTTCGTCGGATTTTGCGCGAGCAAGGTGGCGTTGAAGTAGAACCTTTTTATGCGCATGAACAAGATTTTGCGATGGAATTTTCTTACCGAGAGGGGCAACTCCACTACGAAGGTCTCAATGTTTTCCAGACCACTCCTTCGGGGCAATATCTGTCAAACCTTTCGCCCGAACTTTTGTGCGTTTCGCCCGATGTGCTCGCAGCAGTGCGCCAAAGCCTTCAGCAGCACCTTCCTCCAATCCTCGGAGCGGACTATCGAGGGCCGCTCGGTGTCGACATGATGCAGCAAGCGGGCAAAGTGCATCCCTGCGTGGAAATCAACCTCCGGCGCACGATGGGGCAGTTTTGAACTGCGTGCGCTTTGGGTTTGTTTGAGCAGTATCTTATAAGAGCTATTAACCGTCCTTTTCTTTTACATCCTCTCTTGCTGAAATAGAAAAGCAAGTGCCTACCTTTTCATCGTTTTCCTTATTGCCTCGGCCAATACTATAGGCGCGTTGGCCGACATCCTTATTGTGCTGGCTGACACAATAAGGAAATCTGCACAGTTTCTTATCGTGTTTCTGATTTTCCTTGTCAGAAACGGATGGGAAGTATAGAGGGAAGTAGGACTTATTGGTAAAATCTCAGCTTTCGTTTTCCAACTGATGCACTCCCATAAGGAAGTCAAACGTTTCTCCTTGCAATATTTTCAAACAATTTGTCGAAGTTGGATTTCGCGCGATTCTCAGGGGTATAGAATATGTGAATTATTGACAAAATTAGAGGTGTATTATATTCTTTTCGTAGGTCTTCTTTTCTCCCTAAGAGAAGGAAACGGACAGCGTTATATTGCTCGGAGAATAGGTATGTACCCCCTTTTTTCTCTTATCAACGCCCTTTTTTTACGAAAAAACTGTATCTTCGCGTTTATTAAAATAGAAATTACATGAAAAAGATTATTTCTTTCCTCTTCGTGCTTTTCGTTGCTGTTAGCGCGAATGCACAGTTCCGTGAGGGTACTAAGTACGTGAATGCCTCTCTGTCCAACTTAGGTTTTTCTTATAGTAAGGCCGATCGTTTCCGCTTCGGACTCCAGTTGGATGCAGGTTATTATATTGCCGACCGCTGGATGGTCCATGCTGATGCAGGTTATCAGCACACGAAAGCCGTTGATGATATCTTCGTTGGTGCAGGTCTTCGCTACAACATTACGCAGAATGGTCTCTTCCTTGGAGCTGGTGCCGAACTGTCACATCATACCAAAGGAAGCACTGACCTTTACATTCCAGCAGAGGTGGGCTATACGTTCTTCCTCAATCACTACCTCACCATTGAGCCAGCTGTTTATTACAAGATGAGTTTGAGCCACTTCGGCGATAACAGTACGGCCGGCGTTCGTGTTGGTCTGGGTTATTATTTCTAACATCATAAGTCCCCTTCCTGTGTGGCCCATCGTAGGCCTACTTCGGAAGGGGGTTTTTATCTTTTATATATCATCATGACACAGATTTCAGAACTGGGAGAGTTTGGGTTGATTCATCATCTGACGGATAAGTTCGAGAATAAAAATGCTTCGACCATTAAAGGCGTAGGCGATGATTGCGCTGTGCTTTCTTATCCCGACAAACAAGTGCTTGTGACGAGCGATATGCTCATGGAGGGCATCCACTTCGACCTTGTTTACACACCGCTGAAGCATCTTGGCTACAAAGCTGCGCAAGTGAATTTCTCCGATGTGTATGCCATGAACGGAACGCCCCGACAGCTCGTGGTGTCGATGGCCTTGGGACGCCGATTCTCTGTGGAAAATGTCGAGGAAATATATGAAGGTCTGCGTTTGGCCTGCGAGCGTCATCAGGTGGATCTCGTTGGCGGCGACACTTGTAGCAGTATGACTGGCTTGGCTCTCAGTTTGACGTGTATCGGTGAAGCATCGGCCGAAGACCTTGTTTATCGCAGTGGCGCAAAAGAGAACGACCTCATTTGCGTGAGCGGTAATCTCGGAGCGGCCTACATGGGACTCCAACTGATGGAGCGGGAGAAGCGCGTTTTTGAAAGTCGCCCCGCGCAGGATGCCGAAGCCGCGCAACCCGATTTTGCAGGGCGCGAATATCTCCTTGAGCGTTTCCTCAAGCCCGAAGCCCGTCGCGACATCGTGGAACGCCTGCGCGCTGCTGGCATTCGCCCAACGGCCATGATGGACGTCAGCGACGGCTTGTCGAGCGAATTGCTCCACATCTGCCGTGCGAGCCATTGCGGCTGCCGCGTCTATGAAGAGCGCATCCCGCTCGACTATCAAACGGCCGTGACGGCAGAAGAACTCAATCTGAATGTGACGACCTGCGCGCTCAACGGAGGCGAGGACTACGAACTGCTTTTCACTGTGCCGCTCACCGACCATGAGAAAGTGGCGGCGATGGAGGATGTGGCCGTTATCGGAGCTATCACGCGCGAAGCCTTAGGCCCACAGCTTGTGGCACGCGATGGACAAGAGTTTGAATTGAAAGCTCAAGGATTTAAGGCGTTCTAAGATAGGAATCATTCAAAAGAATCAACAAAAAGCCCCTTCCAGTATTCCCGCAAAGAGAACTGGAGGGGGCTTTGCTTATTAGTTGGACTGGTCAGATTAGTCCGACCAGTTCCGAGAACTTCCTTTTTCTTTTTTATAGCTGCTTTTTCAGCCAGTCGCGCAGGACAAGGGCGTGGTTGTGTTGCTCGTCTTTAGCACCATAGAGGAGCGTGACGTTGTGCTGCTGGAGTTGCTCGCGGCAGCGTTCCACAAAGGCTGGAGCATCGGGGTTAGCATTGAGTTCGGCCGTATATTGTTCCGTGAAGTCTGGGAAGCGTTCCGGCTGATGATTGAACCATTGGCGCAAACTCGTGGTAGGCGAAATCTCTTTGCCCCAATAGTCGATGGCAGCTTTTTCTTTTGCCATGCCACGTGGCCAAAGTTTGTCGGTCAGGATGCGATAACCATCTGTTAGTTCAACCGGCGCATAGATGCGTTTTACAATAAGCTGATACATATTCTATAGGTTTTAAGAAACACTTATAAGTTCCAAATCGAAGATGAGCGTAGAGCAGCCAGGAATATCTCCTGAGGAGCGCGTGCCATAAGCCTCAGAGTAGGGGATGTAGAGCGTCCAGCGGTCGCCAGTATGCATAGCGCGCAGAGCAATCTGGAAGCCCGTAATGAGATCACTCACGCGGAAGGCCTCAGGATAGCCGCGCTCCCACGCATCATCAAACACCTTGCCAGAGATGAGGCTCCCACGATAGTAGCATGTTACGATGGAGCGCGGCCCGACATCGTGCGTTCCTTCGCCCGACTTAGTGATGCGATACAAGATACCGTGGGGCAATTCGTGGATGCCCTCTTCTTTGCGGATTTCTTCGAGAAATTCTTCGTTTTTTCGGCGATATTCTTTTTTGTTCATATTTTGTTTTTGCAAAGAATAAAAAGGTTGCTGCATAGGCAGGTTGCCCCATATAGTTGCAGGGAGAAGTCTGAAAAAGTTAGGGGAGGCGCAACAGTTGGAATAATTCTTCTGTCCAATCCTCGCCATTGACGGGCTGGAAGGTGGCTATTCCCAATTCCTGTGCAGCAGAAATGTTGTGGGAAGAGTCATCGACAAACAGGAGTTCCTCGGGGCGTACGTCTTCAGCTTCGAGCACGCGGTGGAAGATTTCGGCCGACGGTTTCATCACCTTCATCTGATAGCTCAGATAGAGCGCATCCACATAGTCGGCAAGGGAATTTCCGTTGCCGTCAAAGTCCTTGCTCAAGGCCCAACCCATCATGAAAGGATTCGTATTAGAAAGGATAGAAAGGCCATAACTCCCGCGGCGAAGGCGTTGCAAGGCCTCGAGATTGCGCTGCGGGAGTCCGTCGCAATAGCCTCGCCAAGCGTAGCTACAATCCTCGATGGTCACGGCACGTCCGATGAGCAAACTCAGTTGCCAGCGGAAGTCTTCCGCCGTAATCTTTCCTTCTTCCAGTGCGCCAAAGATGCCCTGCTGCGTGTAAGCACCCAGTCGCTCCTCCGCATCGAGCAATCCTATTTGCTTGAAGCGTTCCACTGCCTGTTGTTGGTTCTGTCGGATGATGACTCCTCCGAAATCGAAAGCAATCTTTTTGATTTTTTCCATTGCGTTATCCTTTTGTTTGTTGCGGCAAAGTTAGTGATTTCTCACCGAATGATTTTTTGTGCCAGTCGATGCGCACGTTGCAAGTCCTTCGGCGTGAGCGGGTGTTTCTTTGTGCCGCCCCGTTCCAGAGTGCCACAGATTCGGAAACCGCTCCATTTTAGGATTTCCTTCAAAGCTCGCACCACGCCGCGCGTTTGATGGAACCAAATGTTGAACGGCCAGAATGTGGTGCTGGTGCTGACAATTGCCGCCCGCTTACCCTTCATCAATCCGATGGGAATACCGCGTTTGTCCTCGTTCATCATTCCGTAGACGAGTCGGTCAAAGAGAATTTTCAGTTCGCCAGGGATGTTGCCCCAATAGCAGGGCGCACCGATGATGAGGTACTCACAAGCCCGCAGTTCCTCCAGTACTTGCACGGAATCGTCCTCGGGCAGACAGCAAGCGTGCTTACTGCGGCAGTACATACAGCCCGTGCAATGCCTCATTTGTAGGTCGGCCGTTTGGATGAGATGTACCTCTTTGCCTGCTTCCTGCAGCGTGCGTTGCATCTCTCCCAGCATTTGTGCGATGAGTCCTTTGCGACGCGGGCTCGCATTGATTATGAGTACCCGTCCCTTGATGGTTTCAGTGGGGGCAGGGGTGTTGTGATTATCCTCTGACGGCATATTCGTAGATTTGACGCGTGTGTGCCTCGTTGAGCGGGACAAAATTGCCCACCAGTTCGCCTTTGGTCACATGGAGATGGCTATTGATGAGTTCCAGGTCGAAGTTGTCGATGCCCAATTCAGCGATGCTCGTAGGCATTCCAATCGTGTGGAAAAAAGCCTTTAAGCGCGCAATGCCTTCAAGCGTATCGGCTCGCTTGTCGGCCGTAGCAGGAACATTCCACACCTTATGTGCGTAGTGGGCCACTTTATCCACATTGTGGTCGGCCATGAATGTCAGCCAAGCCGGGAAGATAACTGCCAATCCTGCACCATGTGTGACACCATAGAAAGCACTGAGTTCGTGCTCAATGGCGTGTGACGACCAGTCCTCCTCGTTGCCCGTGCCGCAGAGTCCCGTGTGTGCCAGCGTACCACACCACATCAGTGCAGCGCGCGCATCATAGTCGTTGGGACTTGCTAAGACTTTCGGCGTCACCTCAATGATGGTGCGTAGCAATGACTCACTCAGCGCGTCCGTCACTTCAGTGTGCGGCGTATTGGTGAAGTAACGCTCCTGGATATGTGCCATCATATCGACCGCTCCAGCCGCAGTCTGGTAGGGCGGGAGTGTCATGGTGAGTTCGGGGTTCATGATGGCAAACTTTGGGCGCAGGGCGCGCGGTGTTCGGAGGCTGATCTTTTTGTTTGTACTCACTTGTGTGATAACGGAGTTGCCCGAGCCCTCACTACCCGCAGCCGGAATGGTGAGGACAACGCCCACGGGCAGCGCGGTCTGAATAATGGCCGTACCCGCATAAAAGTCCCAGAAATCACCCTCATAAACCAATCCGGCCGCAATGGCCTTGGCCGTGTCGATAACAGAACCGCCGCCAATAGCCAACAGCATATCGACCTGCTTTTCTTTACCTAAGCGGATGCCTTCATAAACCTTTGTATCTATGGGATTGGGTTGGATGCCACCAAAGAGCGTGTAGTCGATCCCCGCCTTACGGAGCGATTCCTCCACTCGGCCTGCCAAACCAGTGTGGACGATGCGTTCGCTACCATACACCAGCAATACGTGGCGGCCACCATACCGCGTCACCATTTCTCCCGTTCGCTCTTCCGTGTTCTTACCGAAGACGAACTCCGTAGGACTATAAAAATCAAAGTTGTTCATACCTATATTTCCTTGAAATAAAAAAGGCCTCATCCAGAAGGACGAGGCCTATGAGAGTTTTTATACTTATTTGACAACGACCTTCTTGCTCACCGTGGCATTTGCCGTGGTGACGTTGAGGAGATAGATGCCAGCGGGTAAGCCGCTTAAGCTGATGGTTTCCTCCTGGCCTCGGCTGATGCCTTGCAAGTTGCGCTGGTTCAGCAGTTGTCCACTCACGTTGTAAATAGCTATGTGGGCAAAATTCTCATCGCTGTTGAAGAGAATGTTCCAAGCCTCGGGCTTCATGTTGATAGTGACAGGCTGGTTGGTATATTCCACCGGATTAATACCCGTACTATTACTCATAGTGAGAGCCATTTTGAGTCCTTCGTAAGCATCCAGTTTTCCGTAGCCAAACGTAGGCGTCCATGTGTTATTTCCGGTGTATCTGTCGTGGCGAGCCGTTTTCTTGAGAATCTCAACGATTTGTTCAGAAGTTAGCTTAGGATTGGCTTGCATCCAAAGGGCTATTGTGCCCGTAACTACCGGCGTTGCCATGGAAGTTCCGTTCATTGCACCATAGTAATAAGTCTTTCCATTGATAACCAGTTTGTGTGTTACTTCTTCCTGCAAATCGTCAAGACCATGGTCGTATTGGTTGAAAGCAGAAAGTATGAAAGTTCCTGGGGCAGCAATGGTGGGCTTCATGATGGTAGAGTCGCCCAGCCATGGACCAGGACTGGAGAATTTCGCAATCCTACCTGGGGTATAGCCAGGTAGAGAGTATGTAGAGCCTTCTGAGTTTGTGAAACGCGTAGAGAGGGTGTAGGCCGCAACGGAAATAGCACTCGGAACGTTGGCACCGCCTTCGCTACTGAGATATTTACTGTCGCCTCTGAGGAAACCGCCCGCTGAGTTGTCAAATTCACCATATTCAACTTCCATCCAGCAGTGGACCTCGGCATCCTTTTGGCCCGTGAGCTCAACGCCGAATTGTGCATCACTACCTCCGATAGATTCGATGGTAGCACTATTCAAAACGAAGGAGAAGAAGTGCTTGTTATTGTTTTGGTCGATGTCGTCATCGATACCTAAACCGCCTCCGCTAAGCGTAGAGATCTGGCTGTCGGTCAGATATGTTTTTCTACCATTATAATAGTAGAACGGACGGAATGTTACATGCTTTTGACCGTCTGCGATAGTCTCCCAGCACTGCCCAATAAGAAGGGTGTTATTTCCCCTGTTCGGAGAGTCTGGCGTCTTTACAAGGAATGATTTCGATTGATTGTCGGCCGTGAACTTGTGATAAGTGTGGATGGGGTCTTCACCTTCGTTGCCCGCTGCTGCCACTAGAACGCCGTTGTATCGCTTAAAGAGGCGGTCCATTGTGCGGTCGTAAGTGGTGGTGCCATCGTGTGGGCCGCTCTGTGCGCCCAAACTCATGTTCACCACGAAAGGTTGTTTTTTTTGCTGCGCATATTGTGCTATAGCACGAACATCCTCCAGCATTTCTTTCTCATCGAATGAAGAAGAAATGAAGTAGAGGTCGGCGGCTGGAGCAATACCCTGCAAATCATTGCCGAGGTTGCGTCCACCAGCGATATTAGCAACGTGAGTGGCGTGTCCCTGTGCTTGCAGACCATCGCCTTGATTGGGAAGAACCGTTGTGGGATTGGCAGTCGTGGGCTTTGCTCCGCGTCTCCACCACATTTTTACGCGGGTTTCGTTCTTGGCGTTGGTGAAAGCTAAGTGCTTGGGATAGAAACCTTGGTCTATCACGCCGATGAGCACGCCTGTGCCGTCAAACGGCGTGTCGAGGTTTGTTCCTGCCTGCACTTTGTCGGCTCCAATGTCGTGACGGGCCTGCTTGAGCAGCGGACGGAACTTTCTCGAAACCTGCATGATATTGATATCATTGCGTGTAGCGAGTTTCTGAATCTGTGCCGCAGTGAGCGTGGCCGAAAGGATGTTGTCATCAATAGCCGTCACATCCAATCCTTCAGCTTGGAGTTCTTTCTCCAAGGCTTCGGCGTTCTTCGCATCAATAAGGATGGAGAACTCTTCGGGTTGGGAGGCACTGATTCCGCGGGCTTTTGCCGCTGTGGCTTGTTTTACGAGGCGCTCCAGTTGAGTAGACATTTTGCTACCATTGCCGCAGAGGGCTGTTTGCGCCATTACTGAAGAACTGATTGTCAGACCAAAGGCTAACGTGCAAAGTATTTGTTTCTTCATTGATAAATATGACTATTTTGTTTATATGTACGCAAAATTAAAAAAATATCCAGACACATTCCAAGAAAGGAGTGTCTGGATAGCTATTTTTTTTGCTTGTGATGCTAATTATTTTTTATGCGTCATGATATTGAGTACGCAGCGGTCGGTTTCGTCCATAGCATCTGCACCGATAGACACGAGGTTGCGGATACTTTGTTCCACGTCGTCGTCGATGATACCTTCCACGCTCGTAACATATTCGTTCTGCATAGCCAGCATTGCACACATGACGGCCGTGCTAACGCCTGTGGTGAGCTTCATCGCACAGCTGGGCTTCGCTCCGTCGCAGATCATACCCGTTAGGTTAGCAATCATATTCTGAACCGCGTATGTAATCTGTTGGTAGTTGCCGCCCATCAAGTAAGTGATGCCGCAACTCGAACCCGTGGCAGCCACCACGCAACCACAGAGAGCCGAAAGCGTGCCAAGATGTTCTTTTATATAAATGACAGTGAGGTGCGAGAGCATGAGCGCACGAATCATTTCTTCCTCCGTATTGTTGTTTTCGCGAGCAAAGACCACAATTGGATTGGTAGCACAGATACCTTGATTGCCGCTGCCGCTATTGCTCATCACGGGAATCATTGCTCCGGCCATTCGGGCATCGCAAGCGCAGGATGTGCTAGAGATGATGTGTGAGAAGATGCTGTCGCCCATAATTCCACGACCGATGGGGCGAGAAAGAATCTTACCCAACCGATGGCCGTAGTTGCCTTTGAGCGAAAGTTGTGCTGCTTTCTCATTGAGCTGGCGTGCTTCGTCGATAAATCGGATTTCCTCGAGCGGCGTTGTGGTTGCAAACTCATAGACTTTTTTGAGAGATAGCCCTGATTTTTCTTTCTTCACCTCATTGTTTCCCTGTTGCTGGTTTTGTTCATCTAATAATATGGTTCTGTCTGTTTTGAGGAGAGTGAAGCGAGTGTGTTCATGAGCTATGGCAGCTGTGGCCGAGTGGCCGCCAGCTGTCACACAGATTTCGACATAGAGTTTGTCGCACGCGTTTTGCGCCAGATCAATGTGGATGCGTTCTTCAGCAATGAATTTTTTTCCTTCTTCTACAGCCGCAGTGTCGACATCGCGAAGGACTTCTAAACCGTAGTCAGACTTTCCCACCAAGGCTCCGAGAGCGATGGCAATGGGAAGGCCCACCATGCCGGTGTTGGGAATGCCTACTCCCATGGCGTTTTTTAGGATATTTGCACTCAGGTGTGCTTCAATGCGTTCTGGACGTTGTCCAAGTAGTTCCGTAGCTTTTGCCGTTGCCAGTGCCACGCAGACAGGTTCGGTACATCCGATGGCGGGTACAACCCAATGGCGTACCAAGCGGATGATTTTTTCGCGTTCTTGCGTATCTAACATAGTCTTTGTTGGATATAAAGAGATTTATGAGCGGGGAGGGGAAAGCCTTCCCCAGTACCTAGTTATATATTTAAGATTTCTGTTATTGCCCAAAGCGTCGTTCCTGTCTTCTGCCATAGGGCGGGTGGATGGTCTCTTTTATTGGCTCAATCCTTTTTTGCTTTTGTGCCGAGAGCTTGCACTCGGTACTGTCGCGGAGTCATTTTTTCTTCTCGATGGAAAGCCAAGTAGAAAGCTTGGCGAGAGGCAAAGCCGCAGTGCAGGCCTATTTCCTCCACAGATTGATCGCGGTAGCGAGGACTGGAAAGCATTTTGCGTGCATCGCGCAAACGGTAGTTATTCACTAGAGCGTTGTAATTGTCGCCCGTGTGTAGGGCCACCACCACAGAGATGTATCTCGGGTTGGTCTTCAGATCAATCGCCAGTTGACGGGCTGAATAATCTGGATCTCGGTAAAGTTTCTCCACTCCAATTTTCTGGATGATTCGAACGAAAAGCTGGTCGGCTATGTCATCTTTAATTCGAGCATAAGACAACTTCTCCGTGTCAATAGTTTTGGAGTTTGCCATAGTTCACTGTGTTATTATAATTTATGCAACAGGTATTTGTTAATGCAAAGGTATTGATTATATTTAAAAAATCCACAAAAAGAAGATGTTTTTTGAAATTTATTTTTTCTGTCATAAAAACATGTTTAATAACATGTATAATAGTAAGATTAATAATGTGTTATGGTAAAATTTCGCAGGCAATAAATCTATTATTTAGCACTAAAAATATGTTGCGAAACATATAAACAAGGCCTTAAAGTCTTGTTTTTTGTGTTAAATGGCACTCAAGTTGTATTCACACCTTCCCCAATGACGCGGATTTTCTGTTCTATTGTATCCTTAAATTCTTGCTATTCAGTGGAAAACGGATGAATTTAAGTGCCTATTTTCTCGATTCTTCGAAATTGGGTGACCATGCTGGTCCATAATGGCTTTGTGTAGGGAGAAAAATCTCTTTGCAGCAAGCGTAAATATCCTTATAGCGTTTTCAAATACAATAAGGGAGTCAGCTGACAGCCTTATTGTGTCAGCTGACGCAATAAGGATATTTTTCGCTCTCTCAGAATTGCTTGTAAATAAGAAGAGGATGTGTGATTAAAGATTTGTTTTGTAGTGGTTTATACTCCTTTTGTGCTCAAACCGTCTATGCTCTCTTGAAAGGTAAAAAAGAAAAGCTTTTCTGCACATATAGCTCATTCTTTGCTTTCTATATTTTCCTCTATAGTGATGAGTTCTTTCCGTTTTTTTTCATTCCAGAAGCCCTTCTTTTGCTGGCTCGGGGCAAAATGTTAAATTTGCAGCGCGGGAGGAAAGTCCCCTTTATTTTTTCTATTAAAACACATGAATAATTCAACAAATCTGAAGCTCAAGCCGGTGGTATTCCACCACTTCAGCCGCAAGTCCTATGCGCTCTTCTCTGTACTGAAGCGAGAAGTGACGGTGGGCGTGCTGAGTGTGGCCACAGTAACAACGGCTTCCGCTGCCATTACGTTGTCCGACGTACGCCCCGTTCCAGCTGGACGCATCGATACCGTAGTGCTGAACAGCGCCGAGGTAACGGCCTCGCGAGCTCCTCTGGCTGCTCAGGTAGCAGCCCGTCAGGTGACCACGTTGAGCCGCGCGGACATTGCGGCTGCGGGGGTCACGAGTGTGAACGACGTATTGAAACTGGCCGCGGGTGTAGACGTCCGTCAGCGCGGCGGTTTTGGTATTCAGACGGACATCAGCATTGATGGAGGCACTTTCGACCAAATCACGCTGCTTGTGAACGGCGTTCCCATCAATAATCCTCAAACTGGCCATAATGCGGCCGATTTCCCTGTTAATATTTCCGACATCGATCACATTGAAATCCTGCAAGGAGCTGCTTCGCGCATCTTCGGTTCGCAGGCTTTTAGTGGTGCCATCAATATTGTGACGAAGCCCCTGGGCGATGCTCTCTTCTTGAAGGCTGAGGGCGGTTCGTACGGTACGTTCCGCGAAGAGTTGCGTTCCTCCCATCATTGGCAGCGCTTTAATATGACGCTGTCACGCTCTATGCAGCGTTCGGACGGAGCTGTTGAAAATGGCGACTACAAGACCAACAAGGTGTTTTGGACAGGCCGCCTGAGCCTGCCGCGTTTTGTGCTGAAATCTCAAGCCAGTGCGTTGTGGAACGACTTTGGAGCTAACACGTTCTATTCTGCTGCCTTTCCCAATCAGTGGGAGGCCACGCGCCGCTTCATGGTAGCGCTGCAAGGCGAGTGGAGCGGGCGCATCCATCTCTCCCCACAACTCAGCTGGGCGCGCAATGTGGATCATTTCCAACTGATTCGAGGCACGAAGAAAGCTGAGAATTTCCATCGCGGCAACGTATTGAACAGTGGGCTCAATGCTTGGACCGACTGGGCTGCAGGACGTACGCTTCTCGGAGTGGAATTGCGCTATGAGGACATACAGAGCTCCAATCTTGGACTTCCTGTCGACTCGTCGAAGTTTGTCCGCGTCCACGGCCAGCGTAATAGCTTCTACACGCACCGCGACCATCGCACGAACACTTCGCTCTTCTTGGAACACACGCTGGTGCTGAACCATTGGACTTTCTCGGCAGGTGTCATGGGACAGACCAATACGAGCGTGCGTGGCGGACTGCGTTTCTATCCGGGCGTGGATGTGGCTTACCGACCGATGCAGAGCCTCAAACTTTTTGCCAGCTTCAACCGCTCGATGCGATTGCCCACGTTCACCGACCTTTACTATAAGAGTCCGACACAGGAGGGCAACAAGGATTTGAAAGCTGAAGAGAATAGTTCGTTCCGTGTGGGAGCGGACTACGTTTTGAAAGGTTTTAAGGCGCAGGCCTCAGCTTTCTACAACCGTGGAAATCACATGATCGACTGGGTGATGCGTTCGCCCACGGATAAGTTTCATGCCACTTCGTTCAACCTTGATAACGTGGGCGTTAGCCTACAGATGGATGCCGACCTCCGCGTGTTGCTCGGCCAGCATCAGCCGTTGGAGCGTTTCGCTGTGAGCTATGCTTATATCCATCAGAATCGCCGCGATGGAGAAGCTTATTTCAAATCCAATTATGCGCTGGAATATCTGCGCCACAAATTGGTGCTTCGCCTCTCACATAGGATCTATAAGCAGCTGGATGCCGACTGGAGTTTGCGCGTGCAGCGCAGAGAGGGCAACTACCTTGTCTATGAGAACCACAAGAGTACGGGACAGCTCCACCCCTACGGCACGCACGCTCTTCTCGACCTGAAACTGAAATGGGCAGCAAAGAGCTGGACGGCTTACGTGGATATGTCGAACCTCACAGCAACGCGCTACTACGATTTGGGCAATGTGCGCCAACCGGGCTTTGTGGTGATGGCCGGCGCAGATATTCGGTTGAACGACTTCAACTTTATGAAAAAAGTCTTCGGCCGTCCCTAAATTTTTCTCTCCCGACTTTCCTTCCACACAACAAAAGCCGCTGCAACTCTCTGAAGAGTGCAGCGGCTTCTTTTTGTGTCGTTCAACGAGCTGTTTACTTCACGTAAACTTTCTTGCCGTTCTGAATGTAAAGGCCCTTAGCGGGAGCTTCAACGCGACGGCCTTGGAGGTCGTAAGTAGCATTGGATACGCGAACCGCAGTATTGGGCGTTGTGATACCCGTATAGGCATTAGCTTCTTTTTGGTTGTAAGTCAGATCAAGACCAATGCCCCAGTTGAAAGCATGGTATTTGCCATCGTTATCAAACTGGAAGATATTGATAGAGATAGGCAGATCCTTGTAGTCCTTACCATTGTAGGAGAACGAAATAGCTCCATAGCCAGTTTGTCCATCAGACATTCCTTCAGAGATTACAGGTACTGGACTGAAAGCCTTAGTGCCCGTTGCGGAAGGACGCACACGAACCATCAGAGCCTGGTTGGCAGCGATGGCTTCTTTAGCAGAGAAGTGAACCACATAGATGGCAGCTTGCTGACCTTTTGCAGGGATGAGAGTTACCTTATCGGCTGTCAGCTGAGCCTGCAGAGGCTCACTGGCCGGACGCCCGTTTTCAAGTGGAACAAGGTCTACGGCAATATCAGAAGCCTTCACCTCTTGTGTACCATCAGCATAGAACATAGCTTCACCGCCTAAGATGTAAGCCGGTGCAGAGCTGTTGAACAAGAAGAGCTCATAGGCTGCTGTCACCTTCAGCTCTTGGTTGCCAAATTTCTTACCGAAAGTTTTGGTGATATTGCTGTTGGCTTTATCGCTGTTAAAGCCGAAGTAGTCGCTAATATTGATAGTGCCAGCCAAACGGCGTACGTCATAATTTACAGAAGGGTAAAGCGTTTCTCTGCGCAATGCGCCACCACCGTAAACAACAATATTTCCCAGTGAGAATGTATCTGCTGTTGTTTTAGCATTGAGTGGGGTCGATCCCACCTTGCTGCTGCAAATGAGCTGCGGGGCGGGCAGTGCAACAGCAGGATATGTAACGGTCAGCACAGAGTCGGTACCGCCTTGAATCTCCTTCGTGAGATAAGTGTACTCTTGTTGATCTTCAGTGACCTTTTGTGCAGGGTCAGCGTACATCCATTTGCATTTCTCTCCCACCATGATGCCTTGGAAGGAAAGGGCTATGTTGGCCGGTGCAATGAGGTAGCCTTGGTACGCGTTAAACTGGTTGTCGGCTCCAGCCCAGAAGCAGCCTGCTGGACGTGCGTAGAAAGCGGAAGGAGCAGTGGAAGTGATGCGGGCACCCATCTTGTTGGCTTGGAGCGCCTTTCTTGCTTTGTTCACAGCTTTCTGGTTGAGCGACAGAGTAGTCACCGCGTTACGGCCACTAAGGTTCACCTCTTGGAGCTGGGTTTGAGCCGTAGAAGCAAGGCCGAAGGCTGCGAGAGCCGAAAGGAGTAAAGTTCTTTTCATAAGCGTATGTTTAGATTATAAAAATATAATGAGTTGTTTCTTAGCTTTAGACAGACAAACGCCTGTTGGATTGATGGAGCGAAACTAAACCTTTTTTTTGAAGAATGCAAGTTTCAATAACCTTTTTTAATAAATATGTGGAGAAATACCTCATTTTAGCTACCATAACTGATAAAACTCGGTTTTCTTCCTTTCTCTTCTTAAACATGTGTTTTGTGTTGTTCGATGTATTAAAAAAGGAGAAGGGCGGATAGGAAGTGAAAAATATCCTTATCTTTGGAGCGAAGAAAACTCCTAATTATGAAGAAAATAGCTTTAGCCTTTTTGGCTGCCGCTTTGAGTTGTGCAGCGATGAGCCAGACAAGCGACCTGGCTTCCTATGTCAATCCGTTTATAGGTACGGGCGGACACGGCCATACACACCCTGCAGCCGTTGTTCCGCATGGTATGATTCAGCCGGGGCCCGACACGCGCCACCATGGTTGGGATGCTTGCTCGGGTTACTACTATGAAGACAAGACCATCAATGGTTTTTCTCAAACGCGCTTGAGTGGTACGGGCTGCGCCGACCTTTCCGATTTTCTGCTGATGCCTTTCACCGGCACGGCCGATTTGGCGCATGTGGGCGAGAAAGGCGGAAAATATCGCTGCCCCTTTGCTTCTGAATTCAGTCACCAGCAGGAGAGTGCAACGCCGGGCTACTATTCCGTGTTTCTCCAACGCTACGGCATCAAAACTGAGATTACGTCGACGGAGCGAACGGCTCTGTACCGTTTTACCTACCCCGAGGGGAAAAACGCGGGTATGATTCTCGACCTCGACTATAACAACCAGAATCAGTATATGCTGGAGTTCGACTACGAACAGTTGAACGATCACACGATGCGCGTATTCCACCGCTCGCTGGGTTGGGCCTATAATCAGCCCATCTATGGCATTTTCGAATTTTCTCAGCCTTTCACCTACGAAGTAGTACGCGACACCGTGCGCGAAGCCAACCGCGACTATCCTTGCTGCAAGCTGGTGCTCCATTTCAAGGACGTGCCAACCAACACGAAGCAGTTGCTCTGTCGCGTGGCACTCTCTTATGTCGACTACAACGGCGCACAGAACAATCTGCGCTGCGAGCAACCCGGTTGGGACTTCGACGGAACCCGCGCTGCTGCACGTGCGCTCTGGAACGACGAATTGAGCAAAATACAAATCAAGGACATGGCAGACAATGCCGATTCTGTTCGCCAAATTTTCTATACGGCTCTTTATCACGCCCAATTAGAACCGATGCTCTTCAGTGATGTCGATGGTCGCTATTTGGGGATGGACCTGAAAGTGCACCAAGGATTGCAGGAAGATCCGATATACACGGTGTTCTCTCTATGGGACACTCACCGCGCTTTGCATCCGCTCATCAGCATCATCGACCCCGCGCGCAACGAAGCCTACATTCGCAGCCTTATCCGCAAGGGCGACGAGCTGGGAATAGTGCCAAAGTGGGAGCTGGCAGGCAACGAAACGGCTTGCATGATTGGCTACCACTACGTGTCCCTCGTGGCCGATATGTACACCAAGGGCTACCACAATTTCAACCTTCAGCGTGCCTATCGCCATGCGCTGCGCTGCGCTGAATACGACACAACGGGCATCGCTCCAGTATTCCCACGTTGGAAGATGGAAGAAATCGAACCTTCCGCCAAATACTATAAGAATACGCAAGCCTACATACCGTTCGACAAAGCCAGTGAGAGCGTGGCGCGCGCCTTAGAGTTTGCTTACAATGATTGGTGTATCAGTCAGCTGGCTGAGGCTGTGGGCGACACGGCCAATGCGCGCCGCTATCAGCAGTTCGGGCAGGCTTATCGTCAATACTTCGATGCTAAAACGGGCTTCATGCGCGGCAAGGACTCACAAGGAAATTGGCGCACACCTTTCGACCCCGTGAGCAGTACGCACCGCATGGACGACTATACGGAGGGCACCGCGTGGCAGTGGACTTGGTTCGTGCCGCAGGACCCTGAAGGGCTTGCCTCTCTCTTTGGCGGGCGCAAGAAGATGCTCCATAAGCTCGATTCGCTCTTTGTGATGTCCAGCAAGATGACGGGCGACAATGTCAGCCCAGATATTAGCGGCATGATTGGCCAGTATGCCCACGGCAACGAACCCGGACATGGGACGATATTCCTATATAATTATATGCGTGAACCTTGGCGCACGCAGGAACTCTGTGATAGCATTCTCTACGGCCTTTACTATGCCGGCCCGAACGGCCTAAGCGGTAACGAGGACTGCGGCCAGATGTCGGCCTGGTACCTACTCAACGCGATGGGCTTCTACCAGTTCTGCCCCGGCCGCCCTGTCTACACTATCAGTCGCCCCATCTTCGGCGAAGTGAGCATCTCTCTGCCCAACAATCGTCAGTTCACGGTGCGCACCATCGGCAACAGCCGTCAGAACAAATACATTCGCCGCGTGCGCCTCAATGGCGTTGCCCTCACCACTCCTTTCTTCACCCACGAACAACTCATGGAAGGCGGCGTACTGGAAATCGAGATGAGCGCCACTCCTACGAAGTGGGGCACAGATGCCAAGCCTGTGAAACTCTATATGCCCAAGCGGCCGATAAAGCCCATAAAGCCGATAAAGCCCATAAAGCCCGCTCGCAATCGTTGAGCTTTCCCGCGTAGCGGATTTGTGCCATGGCTTTCTTCAGTCCTGCAAATCACCACTTTTACCCTCTAAAAAATCCCTGCTCCAAAAAGGAGTAGGGATTTTCTTGTTTTGTTGAAAAATCAGCGTCTTTCTCTTCGTGGGAGAAGGGGAGAGGACTTTCTGTAGGATCGTGTTGTCACATTCCCACGCTGTCCAAAACTTGGTTTCCCAAGCGTTCTTGACCGATGCCTAAGTCCATGAATTTCATCAAGCTGCGCCAAGCTGCTTGCTTCACCATTGTGTTGTCAGAGCGGAGGTCCGTGGTGGTATGGTCGAGGTATTCAAGCATATCTCGGCGGTTGGGCACTTTCTTTTCGGTAAAGAGGCGGCCCAGCAGCTGGTAGCCCACATAGCGGAACATAGGGCGCTCGTCGGCCAGCCATACGAAGGCACGTTCCGAAGCATAAGGCGTGCGCGAAAGCAGATGGAACACCAAATTGTCGGCCTCTTCAGGGAAGAGAATTTGTTCCACCCAAACATCGGCAAGGTCGGCAGGGAAATCCTCTACCGGCATCAGCATACCAGCCAGCAGCCGACATTCGCGAATGTTCTCTTTCCACAAAGCCGCCGCCAGTTCATAGGTAGTAGGCAGTTCGTGAGCATATTCCTCCAGACGTGGTTTTTCCACGCCGAAGTTCACTTTATAGGTCAAGCCCTTGTTGCGCATGGCTTGCGAGATAGGGCCGTTCATCATCGAATGGAGTGCGCACTTGATTTGGCGCAGTTGTTCTTGTAGTTCCATGGGTGCAAAGATACGATGAAAAGCCGAAAGAGAGCCACCTTCTTTTTGTCCGTTTTTGCAGGAAGAAGATATGTGTAAATAGAATAAGGGCGTCGGCTGACATCCTTATTCCGTCAGCTGACATCCTTATTGTATTTTCAAACGCAATAAGGATATTTTTGACCACTCTTATAAAGGTTCATTTCCTTATTTAACAGACTAAGACCCATGTCTTTTTTGCAGGGCGATAGAAGAGATTTTCTTCCTTCTTAGTTTTTATTTACCTTTTTTGGGGTATTGCGTAAATAGCCACATCTTTGTTCTTTTGCACACGAAAATTAAAGCAGCTGAAATTCACTCAAATTTGGCTGAAAGATTGCGTAGGATAAAAGAGAATTAGACAATAATTATGATGAAGAACGAAAAGTTAAAACTCGCTTTAGGCGTGTTGGGTTTGGGTTTGAGCATGACAGCTGCCGCTCAAATCAATGCTGCTGATTCAGTGATGAATCATGTGAAAGGCAATCGCTTGAGTGTCGGTGGATACGGTGAAGTGGCTTATTCCCGCAACTTTTATAGCGACAATGTTTATCGTTATGCCAATCCGGCGAAGTATAAGAACGGCAAGAGTCACGGACGTTTCGATTTGCCCCACGTAGTAGTTTATTTGGGCTACGACTTCGGTAAAGGCTGGAGCATGGGTTCAGAGATAGAGTTTGAACATGGCGGTACGGGTTCGGCTTACGAACGCGAATACGAAGAAGGTGGCGAATGGGAAGTAGAAACCGAGAAAGGTGGCGAAGTAGAGCTGGAGCAATTCTGGTTGCAGAAGTCCTTCTCTCGTGCTTTCAACATCCGCGCCGGACATATCGTAGTGCCCGTTGGTCTTAACAACAGTCATCACGAACCGCTCAATTTCTTCACGGTCTACCGTCCAGAAGGCGAGAACACTATTCTGCCCTCCACTTGGCACCAGACGGGTGTGAGCTTGTGGGGACATTATCGCAACTTCAAGTATGAATTGCAATTCCTCGAGGGACTTGATGCCATGCAGTTCGATCGTGACGGCTGGATTCATAAGGGTCCTCACAGCGCGTTCGAGTTCTCTCCTGCCAGCAAATATGCCATGGCAGCGCGCCTCGACTGGTATGCAATGCCCGGTATGCGCTTAGGTGTGAGCGGCTACTATGGCCACTCCATCAACAATACGCTGATGAACGACGCCAATGAGAAACTCAAAGGTGCAGTTACGATAGGTAGCGTTGACTTTACGCTGAACAAATACAACTGGATTGTGCGCGCTCAGGCCACTTATGGACATCTCGCTGATGCCTATTTCGTGAAAACCCTCTCAGGACGTAGCACAAAGACCAGCCCTTACAGTACTTCAGAAGTGGGAAAGAACGCTGTAGCCCTCGGCGTTGAAGCTGGTTACGACCTCTTCTCACGCTTCGAAAAGCTTCGCGCTAACGAAAAGAAACTCTATGTCTTCGGTCGTTACGATTACTATAATCCTTACATCCGCGACCATCGTCAAGCACCTTATCCCTATGAGGAAAGAAACAAGCTGACCTTTGGTTTCAACTACTATCCGCTGCCACAAATCGTTATCAAGGCCGACTACGGCGTGCGTATGTTCAAGTCGCCCTATAACAATGAGCCCAGTCTCAACTTTGGCGTTGCTTACGAGGGCTTCTTCCTCTAACGAAAGCGTGATTTCCAACAGACAAAATAATTCTTTTATATTACACAACAATGAAAAAGATTTTCATGTATGCTATGCTGTTTGCAGCAGCTAGTGCAACCGTTCTCGGTTTTAATTCTTGCAGTAGCGATGATCCCGACCATGTTCAGACGCTTACTGAGGAAGAAGGGTATCTGCAAAAGGTGCTGGGTTCTTACGTGGACAACACGATCAACCCCACTTATGCCAGCATGGCTAAAAATGCAGAGACTTTCTACGAGCAGATGAAGACCCTCCGCGATGCAGTGGAGAAAGGTACGGCCACCCAAGCTATGGTAGACAAGGCTTGCGAGAGCTGGAAAGCTACGCGCGCTAACTATGAGATGAGTGAAGGCTTCTTGCTCGGTGCTGCCAGCGACTACAACATCGACCCGCACATCGACACTTGGCCCCTTGACCTGACGGCTCTCCACAACCTCCTGTCAAGCCCCAACCTGCTGAAGAATATCACTACCACTGATGACGAAGCAAACATCGAGTACGCTCACAACAACCTCAACCAGAACCTCCTCGGTTTCCACGCTGTTGAGTTCGTTATCTTCCGTAATGGCGCTCCTCGTAAGGTTTCTTCTTTCAACAGCGGTAACGACAATTTCAACGATGGCGTTGACTTCACGGACATCAATGCACTTGATGAGCTGAAGTATTCTGTTGCAGTTGCAGGTGACCTGAAGTATTCTATCTTCGAACTCGAAGTGTGCTGGGCTGGTGGTACAGAAGCTCACAAGAAAGCTCTCGAAGCACAGGAGAGAAAAACTTCAATGCCCAGCTCTACTATCACTTACGGCGAAAACATGAAGAAAGCCGGACAGGTAGGTAGTCTCTACACTTCTATCAAGAGTGCAGTGTCCGCTATCCTCAGTGGTGACCACGGCTGTGTAGGTATCGTTGACGAGGTAGGTCAGACTAAGATGGGTAAGCCATACGGTCTCGGTACGAACGATGAGAACAAAGAATCTGATCCTAACTACATCGAGTCTCCTTTCTCTCACAACTCACTGACCGACTTCTGGGACAACATCCAGAGCGTAAACAATGTATGGAACGGTGGCTTTGATGCCAACAAGCGTAGCAGTATGTCCTTCGCAAGCTACTTTAAGAAGTACAACCCCGAATTGGGCACAAAGGTGCAGAACGCTATCAACAACGCACAAGCTAAGCTCAAAGCTTGCCCCGCTCCGTTCGTAGCCAACTATAAGAACGCTCAAGTGCTGGCAGCTATCAATGCTTGCGATGAGCTGACAAAGGCTCTCGGAGAAGCTGATGAATATATCCAGCAGAAGAAAAAATAAAAACGACAAGTAATTAAATTCTAACTCAGTGTGAATACCCGTCTACCCTAAATAGGGTAGGCGGGAGTTCGCGCCTAAATAATATGCAATGAAAAATTTATCATCCTACTTATTGATGGGTATGGCCGCATTGTCCGCAGCATCTTGTTCGGACAATACCGACACACCTGTAGCGCCCACTTATCACAAGGATTCCCTCGCCGTTTTCTCGCAAGCCGAATGGCTGCCGGGAGGTGAGAAAGGAACCACCAGTAATGAGCAGGGCTGCTATTCAAATCCTGCCCCCGCTGTTGAGATGGCTGGTTTGGACATCACGTTTAAGAATGGCGAGAATTTCTTTGAACACAACGCCAACCTCTTTACACGTCCGTTCTGGGGACTTGGTCCAGCTTGGGTCCGCTCTGGTTGCGAATTCTGTCACCCTTCTTACGGTCACGGAAAGCGTCAGACCGAGTATCGCGCTAACAAGATGGGCAACGGCTACTTGCTCGTGATTTATCACCCAACGGCAGGCGTCGACGGAAACGGCAAACCTTATGCTGCTAACTCTTACATCACCGAAGTGACGGGTATGCCGCAAACTCAGGCTATGCACCCCTTCAAAGCACCTGTTGACGAGAAGGGCATCACCATTACGTGGAAGAATGCAACGGATGAGCACGGCAATAAGTTCCCTGATGGCGAAACTTACGAACTCTCTTATCCTGACGTGCAAATCGCCCAATCAGCGTTCAATACCAAACCGCTGCCCACCAACTATGAGGTGCGCCTCGAATCCACTATCGGTATGTACGGTACGGGTCTTATCGACGCCATCAGTCAGGACTCTATGCGCGTTCAGTACCAGCGCGAAGCTCGCTTCGCTCAGTTGAACCCCGCCATGTGGAACCATGCCGCTAACGACTGGGCAAACACTGCTTGGTACACGCTGGCAGATGGTCAGAAACGTATTAAGAAATACACCTACGGTATGACACGTGCCACATTGCTCGATGGCCCTGGTGGCAACGCAATATGGAACATCACCAACGTGACCCGTTCCGACCGTCACTATCTCTACACCACAGCAGCTTGGGCTAAGGCCATGAGCGAAGATGCCGATGTGATTGAAGCCATCAAGAGAGAAGGCGGCAGCTTCTCTTCTCTGCTTCATCCCTACTATGGCGATGGTTCTACAGACAGTATCAAGACACTTGTCAACAAGCTCCTCGGTCTGAACAGAAACACTCCTGAGATGCGCGCCGACTATGAGAAGTATATCGTTAATGCCGCACCTTGGAACGGCCGCGAAGAGATGACGGATGAAGACTACTATTCCTTCGGCGTTTGGCACCGTGGTCTCGGTGTGCCCAAGGCACGTAATCTGGACAATCCCGAAGTGCAGCGTGGTAAGAAGCTCTTCTATCAGATGGGCTGTACGCACTGCCACCGCCCCTCTTGGACTATCAAGAAGGACAACATCTGGATTGACAACGCAAGCAAGGCTTATATAGCTACACATCCTAACGCTAAGTTCCCCACTTACGATAACACCGTTATCTGGCCTTATACCGACTTGGTTCAGCATAAGCTCCACATGGTCAACGATATTCGCACTGGTTGGTGCCGTACCACTCCGCTCTGGGGTCGTGGTCTTTCCACGCAAGAAACGGGTGAAGGTTCACGCCTCCACGACTGCCGCGCTAAGACCGTTGTAGAAGCCATCATGTGGCACGGATATAGCAAAGAAAGTGATGCTTACGCTGCTTCGCAGAAGTTCTATCGTTTGTCAAAGAGCGACCGCGACGCCGTTGTAGCATTCATCAATGCTATCTAATTTAGATTCCTAACTGGAAGTTTCACAGCTCCCTCTATCATTCTCCTTGGGAAGATACTCCGTTACCGCCTTTATGTGAGGAACCAGTGTATCTCCTTTGCTGGAGGAAGCTAGAGGGAGCTTTTTATCACTCTAATCTCTTAATATTATCTCCAATGAAGATCTTTTGGACAATCGTTGTATCACTGTTTGCCGCTTGTGGACTTTCCTCTTGCAGTAATGACAATGGAACTTCTTCCGGTAAGCAATCAGAAGTGCTTGCTGAAGCCATGGCCCACAACCTGGACTTGTTCTACTATTATAATAGTCTGACATCGGCCACAGCAGACACTGTCTACCATCAAATCAATGCCTTGGCTTATGGTAAAGTTACGCAACAACAGCTCAATACAGCTGCTGCAACCTTCCTGCGTATGCGTCTTCTCTATGAGCAGACTGAAGCCTTCTTCCTTGGGCCTAATTCGCATTTCGATATCGATGCCGATATTAATAAATGGCCGCTCGACCACCAGGCCTTCGACCAACTCATGACCAGTGGGAGCCAGTTGGAAACTGTCAGCGGTTTGCCATCATCCATCGTAGGTTTTCATGGACTTGAATACATCCTCTATCGCGAAGGCAAGGTGCGCAATGTTAGCGACCTGACAGCCCGCGAAATCCAATATGCACAATTGCTCATTGCCGATTTGCGCCTGCGCTTGGCACAAGTCCGTTGTGGTTGGACTGCTGCCGACACAGAGCTGAAACAATTGTTGGGCACACACGCCTTACCCTATACAGCTCCCGATGAGTCAGACTATCGCACCTATATGCTCAAGGCCTATACCACAAAGCAGTTAGCCGCCGCACTCCTTACGGGCGATCACGGCATGGGCGGACTGTCCGACGAGATAGCCTACACGAAGCTACACAGACCTTATTCCTCAGACTCCACCTATATTGAGTCGCCATATAGCATGACCTCGCTCGACGATTTGGAGCGCAATCTTGCCAGCATCTCCAATGTGTGGTATGGTGCGCCGCTCAAGAAGGGCACAGCCTCTTTCCATTCCTATTTTGCCTCCTATGCTGCAGCAGAAGGCCAGAAGGTGGAGGAAGCTCTTGTGAATTGCAAGAAATCGCTTGAGGCCATTCCCAAACCTTTTGTTAGTCATTGCAAGGACGCCTCTGTGCCTTTAGCCATCAAGGCCTTTGAGCAACTCACGGCGGCCCTCTCTGATGCCAATGACTACATTCAGAATAACGAAAAATAACAATGCTAAAGAAAATAGTTATAACTCTATATGTGCTGGTAGTAGTGTTGCTGGCTGCCATCACAGTTATTGAAAACATCTACGACACCACCTTCGTGAATCAGCACTTCTATGGCAGCTGGTGGTTCTGCCTCTTGTGGGCTGTGTTCACTGCTGCTGGAATAGCCTATATTGTGCAACGCCGAATGAGAAAGTGGAGCTTGCTTTTGCTCCACCTCTCCCTCGTCGTGATATTGTTGGGTGCGTGGCTCACCCACGCCACTTCCTTCAAAGGTACGGTACACCTGCGCGGCGACCAACCCACGAACCAGTATTCTGTGATGACGTCGATGACAGAGACAGAAAGCCACGACCTTCCTTTCTATGTCCGACTCTCCCGCTTCCAGGTGGTCAATACCGCTGGAACGCTGGCGCCTACGGACTATGTAACAAACTTCGTTATCATTGATGGTGCGAAGAATCAGCCCGCGCAAGTGTCGATGAACAAAGTGTACACTTATCGCGGCGTGCGTTTCTATCAAGCCAGCTACGACACCGATGCGCGCGGAAGCTACCTCAGTGTGAACAGCGATCCTTGGGGCTTGCCTATCACCTATCTTGGGTACGCGCTCCTTTTCTTCTCGCTGATTTGGTTGCTCCTTGATCCGAAAGCCACATTCCGCCGCCTCCTCAAGAATCCGCTGCTCCGCAAGGGCGCGCTCATGTTGGCGCTGGTGGTTTCCTCCTCGATGCTACCCACTGCGAGCCAGGCCGCTACCACGGTGGACCGCACTACGGCCGATAAGTTTGGCCGACTGTTCATCAACTACAACAACCGCATTTGTCCCGTTCAGACCTTTGCTTGCGACTATGTGAAGAAACTCTACGGCAAGCGCACTTATGAAGGCCTCACACCCGAACAGGTGCTGACGAGCTGGATCTTCTTCCCCCGCGAGTGGCGCAACGAGCCCATCATTCGCGTGAAGAGCAGCGAACTGCGCGAACATTTCGGATTGTCGGACTATGAGAGTGTTCATTCCTTCTTCCGCGATGGCAACTATATCCTCGGCCCTTATGCCCATGAATATGCTGAGGGACAGACCGATGCCCTCCATAAAGCTTGCGCTGAGATGGACGCCAAACTGCAAGTGTGTATGTATTTGCAAGAGGGGAGTGTGCTCACCATCTTCCCCCACACAGTGGGAGCTAACACCATTTGGTATAGTCCTGCCGATAGTCTGCCGTCCTCTCTGGGGCAGATGAACATCCTTTTCTTCCGCAACGCTTTCCCTCTGCTCTACGACCAGATTGCCTCGGGCAATGTGTCGGGAGCTAACCACGTTCTCGATAAGATTCTCGCCTTTCAGCAGCAGAATGCAGGAAAGAGTCTGCCCACGCCCACGCAGGTGGAGGCCGAGCGCATCTACAACGTGGTGCCTTTCGCAACGATACTGGCCATGGCCAATCTCGCACTCGGTTTCCTGGCTTTGTTCCTGACCATTCGCCGCTTGATGCGGAAGGATGATAAAGCGGTGTCGCGCAAGGCCGATTATGCGCTGCTCACCCTCTTAGGCGTGTCGTTCTTGGGACTCACTTTCTGTTTGGCCCTGCGCTGGATTGTTTCCGGCAATGTGCCGTTGAGCAATGGCTATGAGTCGATGCTCTCCGTGGCATGGTTTGTGGAATTGCTGAGCCTTTTGGCCTATCGCAAAGCCCGCATTGTCCTAGTCTTTGGTTTCTTGCTGAGCGGTTTCTTCCTCTTGGTGAGCCACATCAATCAGATGGATCCTGCCATTGGCCCCATGATGCCCGTGCTCAATTCACCGTTGCTTTCGGTTCATGTGAGCATCATCATGATGAGCTACGCTCTGCTGTCGCTCACCTTCATCTGTGCGCTCACGGCCGTTATCATCCATTTCCTGACGCGCAACACCGTTTCGAAGGCTGAGCGCGACTTGCGCGCCGAACGCTTAGAAGCCTTGCAGGTGTTGAGCCGCCTGTTCCTCTATCCCTCCATCACCACCATGGGGCTGGGCATTTTCATCGGCGCCATTTGGGCCAACATCAGTTGGGGAGCCTATTGGAGTTGGGACCCTAAGGAGACATGGGCACTCATCACTTTTATGATTTATGCCGTAGTGCTCCACACGCAGAGCCTCCCCGCCTTCCGCCGCCCGATGGTCTACCACCTCTATATGCTCGTGGCTTTCCTCAGCATCGTGATGACCTATTTTGGCGTGAACTATGTCCTCGGCGGTATGCACAGCTATGCGTAGGGGAAAAATGCAATAAGCGCGTTGGCTGATAGCCTTATTCTGTCAGCTGACATCTTTATTGTATTTTCAAACGCCATAAGGATATTCGCGCAAGGACCCACTTTTTTGATAACTTTGCTCCAGAAGTCATCTATCAGCTGACTTCTGGAGTTTTTTTTCTGCCTCTTGTTGGGCGCGATGGGGCAAATTGGCTGTTGTAGTTCTCCGCGGGGCCATTTTTCAGCTTCTTTGTCGATGGGGGTAACTGGTCTGACAGTGTGTTCATGCCTCTTTTTCTTCTTCAAAATCAGTCCGTTGCTCTTCTTTTTTAGGAAAAGAGAGGACTTTTCTTTGCGGTTCTACTCCGCATTCCTCCTGTTGTTTCCTCCCTCCTTTCTTTTTGTTAAAGACTATTTTGAAATCTTACAAAAGGTTATAAGGTGGGATTTTGAAATGTTAAAATTAGTGGATTTATTGTTTGTTTTGCAAAGTAGACTTTATATTTGCGATCGTAATCCTAGAGAACCCTTCTGTTTTGGCAGACTGTGTTCTCTTTTTGTTTAACTAAAATAAAGTCATTTTAAAAATGAAAACAAACATTTTATCATCCGTGCGATGCAGCTTGTATGTTTCTATGGCAGCCATGATGATGTGGCTCGCTCCGATGGCTTCAGTTGCTCAGAAATTGCGTTCTGACGACTTCAAGAATCGTTATGAGCTTAAGGAAGTTGTAGTCCTAAGTCGTCACAACATTCGTGCCCCGCTTTCAACGAAGGGCTCTCTTCTCGAAACTGCTACTCCTCACCACTGGACCGACTGGTCGGCCGATGCTTCTCAACTTACGCTCAAAGGTGGTGTGCTGGAAACCATCTTCGGCCAGTACTTCCGCAAATGGGCCGTTGATAGTAAACTCTTCCCTGAGAACTACGTGCCCACGACGGATGAGGTGAATATCTATGCTAACTCCATGCAGCGTTGCATCGCTACGGCGCGCTATTTCACCGGTGCATTCTTCCCCGTGGCTTCCGTGAATGTGAACCATCGCTACACCCCCTCAAAGATGGACCCCGTATTCTTCCCACGTCTCACAAAGATTAGCGCCTCTTTCAAGGCAGAGGCCATGAAGGAAATCGAGGCTATGGGTGGCAAGAAAGGTATCGTAGGTATCAACGAAGGTTTGAAAGACGCTTACGCTATCACAGCTAAGACGCTCGACCTGGCTCACTCTCCCGGTGCTGCTAAGGGTGGTATCAAAGCTTTCGACAACTACAACACACAGATTCTGCTGGAGCGTGGCGAAGAACCTCGCATGAAGGGTTCTCTCAAGGATGCCAACACTTGTTCCGATGCTTTCATCTTGCAGTACTATGAAGAACCCGATGCTATCAAAGCAGGTTTTGGCAACAAACTCTCTCTGGAAGATTGGACCAAGATTGCAAAAATCAAGGACGTTTATGGCGATGTGCTGTTTGCAGCTCCCATCGTAGCTGTTAATGTGGCTCACCCACTGTTGCAGTATATGTACGACGAACTGAATGCTGCTAATCGTAAGTTTGTTTTCCTCTGCGGTCACGACTCTAACATTGCTTCCGTAACGGCAGCCCTCGGCGTGGAGGAATACTCTCTCCCCAACAGCATCGAGAAGAAAACTCCGATAGGTAGTAAGGTAGTTATCGAGAAGTGGGTAGGCAAAGACGGTAAGACTTATTGCGATGTAAACATCGTTTATCAGTCCACCGACCAGTTGCGTCAGAATCAGATGCTCAACCTGAAGAACCCACCGATGGTTTACCCATTGAACTTCAAGGGCCTCACTCGCAATGCTGACGGTCTCTACAATTTCAGCGATTTCAACAAGCGCCTGAAAGAAGCTATCCGCGCTTACGACAAGATCGAGGACGACGCTGAATAAGCCCCCCTTCGCAACCCTTTAGGAAACGGCTCTTTACAAAAGTGTCCGTACTCCTTTCAGAAAAAGGATAACAACATTCACTGGATAACAAAACATAACAATATCTATATATGAAAAAATCAGTATTGGCTCTCGCCCTTGCTGCCACTTGCGGCGTAGCTGCTCAAGCACAAGAAAAGCTTGACGTTAAGATGACGGGACGCGCTCTCTTCGATGCTGCTTCCTATTGGCAAAACGATGCTTCTGAAGCTCAGGACGGCAAACTCACCGATGGTGTGGCTGTTCGTGATATTCGCGTGGGTGTTAAGGCCACTTATGGCAAATGGCTTTTCCGTGGCGATTTGAGCTATACCAACAATAGCGTTTCGCTCAAGGACACTTACCTCCAGTATAGCTTCCAGAAAAACAACTTCCTCCGTGCCGGTTACTACACCGTGCCTTTCGGTCTCTCTTCTGCTTACAGCTCTGCTAAGAAAGAATACATGGACGAGCCAGAAGGAAACGTGTATCAAGTGGGCCGCCGCATCGGTGTGATGCACACTATCTACAACAAGTCATTCTGGGGACAGTATGGTGCGTTTGCTGACAACTCCGCGCTGACAAAGAGCACCGACAAGAGTGGCCGTCAGGGCTACACGCTGGCTGCTCGTGGCGTTTGGCGTCCCATCATGACGCAGGATTATGGTTTCCACGTGGGGTTCTCTTGGAACCGTGTGCAGGCTGAGGCTACCGCTAAGGGCAAACATGCTGCCATCGGCTACAACAAACGCTACCTCACCGTGGTGGACAAAACCGTGGCAACAGGCGTAACCCTCACCGACGCACGTTGGGAGAATAAGTTTACAGCTGAGTTCCAAGGTCTCTACCGCAACTTCCAGCTCTCCAGCCAGTACTACTGGTCACACATTGCTCGCGAAGGCGGCAACAGCTACAATACTGACGGCTTCTATGTTTCGGCACGTGGCATCGTTGTTAATCCAGGTAACTACAAGTACAACTTTGCAGGCTCTGGCGTTGACAATCCCGATAACAAGAACCTCGAAGTTATGCTCGGCTATGGTTATCTGAACCTCCGCGACGGCGATGCTTACGCTAAGAACAAGGCTGCTATTGCTGCCGGCTTACCGGGTGTCGATCTCTCCAAAGCTGGTCGCATGAGCGATGTCAGCGTAGGTCTTTCCTATTTCCTGAACAAGTACGTCACCTTCCGTCTCAACTATCACTTTGTGACGGTGAAGAACTTCGACCTTGAGAAGAAGAACGTCAACGTGCTTCAGGCCCGCGTTCAGTATATTTTCTAACCTGAAATCTCATACCGCTTATCTGCCGATTTCCTATATTTCGGATAGATAAAAGCAACGGGATGCTCCATTTAGAGCATCCCTTATTTTTAGGCCACAAGTCGTGATTCTTGCCTCAATGTGCTCTCAATGTTTCGTAGTGTTTTGCTTCTGCTCGAGGAGAATGCTATTTTTCACTCGATGGCTACTGCACTGTCTAAAGCCGTAGTGTCTGAAATATCAGTGTCTACATCGCTGGAATAATTCTCCGACGTAGTGTCTTCGCTGATATTCGCGTATTTGCTGATATCAAAATTCTTTATCGCTTCATTCTTACCCCAAAGAGCCGATACCGAAGTTTTTCCTTTCAAGATTAAGGCTGTGCAGCCATTGTTCATGGCGATGATAGCAGCCCCATTGTTTTCTCTCACAACAGTTCCCATTTGCTTGAATTTTGCGCATACTTTGCTGAAAAGGTCTTTCATCTTGCCTTTCATCTTTCCTGCATTACCAATAGCGAAAGCAAAATAGCTCGGTTTTATGTTGTTAAAAGCGTAGCCTGTAGGCACTCTTTGATCATAATAGAAGTATTCATAATATTCGCGTTCGGTGCGGTAGGTTTGGCGACTAATGTTGTCTGGAAATCCTACCTCAATCTTCACAGGGATGGAGATGAAAGCTTTATCATAAGATAAATCACTTTTGCTATCGTACCAATACGGATCTGTCCCCGGATGTTCGCTCGTGCCGGCATTGTCTTCTTTTGCATATTGAGCCACCACTTGTTGAATCGTAGAATTGAAAGATAATTTGTCAATGCCGTTCGGCGTTATACCCAGCGCACCCACTAATTCATTGAGATCCACAAAATCACTTTCCACCCAATCGTCGCCCATCGAAAAATTGATGTTTACCATGTCGGGGAGCTTCTCTAAGGACTTTCCCTTTTTGTCGATTAGCGTGTATTGTGTGTCAGATTCCTTTACTACAGTGTATTTATCACCGAACAGGTCGAAACGAAATGCCTCTTTGTAGTCCTCTTTGAAGATTTCTTCGTCCTTTTCGTTGATATATTTGTATTTGAAATTCAACTCTTTTCCGTCCACTTTCTGACCTGCCCAGAGATTGTCTCCATCAAAATATAAGACATCATATTTAGCGCGGATAAGAACTTCGCCTTTCATATTCATGAGTCCATATTCATCTTCTTTTTTATAGATGAATTTATCACCATGGATAGTACCAACCTCTTCAATCTTTTCTGAGGGTTTAACAACCTCTTCGCCCTTGTCGTTGATGATGCCCCAGCATTTCTTATCATCTTTTTTGATGGCAACTCCTGAATATCCATCCTGGAAACCAGGTTCACTGATATCATCGTATTTTCCGCCACTGAATTCAAAGAGTTTTTTCCCTTTAGTGTCGAGAACGTATATTTTGACTTTTTCCTTTTCGCCTTTTTCAACCTCTTGCTCGTATTTCTTATCAATAGCAATAAATTTTCCATCACTGCAGCTGCTTATATAACAGTAATTTGCAGGAATCACGCTTTTCCCATCAGTGTCAATCACACCAAAGTATTTGTCGGTTCGATAGACAGCATAACCTTCAGAAAAAGAAGCTACTTTTGTCACAGTTTTTCCATCAATTTTGTCAAGCACTTTGAGCGTTTGCCCCTCCTTGTCGATGATAGAAACAGGTTTGTTGCGTTCAACCACTAAGGCATGGCCTTCAAAGAAGCGCGTGGCAGAAACGTATTCTTTGCCCACTTTCTTAGGTTTCTTTTCGGCGGTATAGATTTCCCACAAGCCTTCTTTGTTTTTCACCATGAAGCGACCTTCGATGGCCACTGTGGGTGCTTCTTTGAATTCTTCAGAGAAAAGCACTTGGCCATCCTCCATAGAAATCATACTCCATTTTCCGTCTTTGGTCTCTTGGAAAGGTATTCCCTGAATGACTCTCTCAGACTTGTCTGCACACGACACCAAGCCCAATAGGAGCAATGCTAATAAAACGATGTTTGTTTTCATGTGTAATGTTTTTTAGTGATAAACTGTTCTGTTGTAATGTTCTTCTGGGTAAAAGTTGCTTGCAAATATATGTAAAAGCCTAAGACATAACAAAAGAAAAATAAAAAAAGTTTAAAGAAACGTGTTTCTACAGTTGCTGGTCGCCTTATTGTGCTGGCTGACAGAATAAGGATATGGCCTGACAGAATAAGGAAGCCGATGGGCGCAATAAGGATGCTGACGGGGAGGGAAGAAAGAAGGGAAAAAGGGTGGGGAAATGTTTGGAGAGAGTCGGGGGAATGTTGTATCTTTGTGGTGTGAACGGTGCAATATCCCGTTCCGAAGCGTTCTTTGACAATCTAAGACCATTGAAAAAATAGTATAAAAATCTTACCGCAATTTTAGTTCTCTTTCCGGCTGCTTTTCTCGTTGCAGAAATGTCGTTTTTTTTCTCACTCGTTGAGAGAGGGAGGAGTGTGTCTGCGTGTTGTAAAAAATAGTTCCTCTCAATTTCCTGCTCCTCGTTGCCATCTGAAAGTAGGGGCAACAACCTTTCTCCTCTTTTCCTCTTGCACACTTCTCGCTTTCAGTGTGCCTCTTCCTTTCACACATCGCTCACACATCGCTCACACATCACTCACACATCACTCACACATCGCTCACACATCTGCACTCATCTTGCACTCATCTTGCACTCATCTGTCACTCATCGCAAGAAGAAGAAAAACGAAGAAGAAAAAGATTCCCCCCACACCCCCTATAAAAAGAAGAAGATAAAAGAAGAAGAAAACCCAATATTCTTCCTTACGTCAGAATATTGGGGCGCGAGAGATATTTTTCAGCGAATTTCAGCAAAAGCGAAAGGGCTTTTGGCTAAATATTGGAGCAGTCGGACAAGTCGGACGGGTCGGACTGGTCGGACTGGTCCGATTTCTCCGACCAAAAGCTTATTCGTTCACATCCGGCAGCGTATTGTAGTCGCGGCTGTAGCGGAGCATCTGCTTGTCGTAAGGCTCGGTGTAGTCGAGTTTCACGTCAGTGATATTGCCTTGTGCGTCGCGAACGGCCGAGTAAACAGGATTGATAAAGCCCTTGTAGGGTTTGAGGTTGAGCTTGTTGTAGCGATCGAGGATTTCCTTGTGGAGTTTCGGGTCCACCTTCACGCCGTAAGTCTCCACAAGCTGGCGAGCAGCTTCGTAGTCGCCCTCGCTCTTGATGCGCTGCACCTCAGCCAAGAGTTTGCCGAAGAGTTGGCGCAGAGCAGGATAGTCGTTGATGCGAACATACGTTTTTCCGCCCTTCTTCACGAGTTCCACCACCTTCTTGTCGCGGCCATGCTCGTAAGCCCAGTGGGCGATGAAGGCGCGGTTGCGCATGTGAGCCTCCTCAATGTTGTTGCCCGGTTTGATGCGCACCAGCTGCGTGAGCAGGCCGTTCTGCATGTAGGTGTAGTACTGCGCTTTGTAGGCTTCAGCATCGGGCGTAAGACCAAGTTCCGTCATTTTCGGGTCGGCCACATAGTAGAGGCCGAAGAGGTCGGCGCGTCCCTCCTCGATGGTAGAGCCGTAGGCCTTGAGCGAGTCGGGGTCAGTGCCAGGGAGGAGTTTTCCCGAGCCATGGCCAAGACACTCGTGGAGGTCGGTGTGAAGATCGTCCGTGATGTCGCCATAGCGATTGATGAGTTGGCGCGTAGCGTCGTCGATGACAAATTCCTTGTCCATACCCGAGCCGTGAGCCGCCTTGCTGTAAGCATCGGTCAGGTTGCCGATGGTGACGGACTTAGAGCCGTGTTCCTTCCGCACCCAGTCGGAGTTGGGCAAGTTGATGCCGATGGCCGTTGAGGGGTAGAGGTCGCCGCCGAGGATGGCTGCTGTGATGACTTTCGCGCTCACGCCCTTCACCTTCTCCTTCTTGAAGCGAGCATCTACGGGCGAATGGTCCTCAAACCATTGAGCGTTGGCACTGAGCGTTTCGGTGCGGCGCGTGGCCTCGATGTCCTTGAAGTTGACGATAGCTTCCCAGCTGGCTTTCATGCCGAGCGGGTCGCCGTAAGTCTCCGTGAAGTTGTTGGTGAAGTCCACGAGGTCCTCCGTATCTTTGAGCCAAAGGATGGACCAAGCATCGTAGGTGCGGAGGTCGCCGGTGCGGTAGAACTCGATGAGCTTGTCGATGACGTGTTGCTGCTTCTCAGTGTCGCAGAAGGGGCGAGCCTTTTGTAGACAATCGATGATGCGCGTAATGGCCGAGCCATAGAGGCCGTGTTCGCGCCACACTTGCTCCGTGAGTTCGCCGTCCTCCTTCACCAAGCGGCTGTTAAGGCCCATCATGATGGGGTGCGGGTCGTTGACGGCCTTGCGTTGCGTGTAGAATTCTTCCGCTTCAGCCTGCGTAACGCCCGGGCCGTAGTAGTTTTCCGCCGAAGTGAGGATGAGGTCATCGCCGTCCTTTTGGTTGACGCGCATGGGCATCACTTCCGGATTGAAGATGACGGGGAAGATTTCCTCGTCGAGCGAGTAGTTGAGATCGGCCAAAGTCTGGCGGAGCCATTTCTCCGAGAAGCCCGGTTGGAACTTCTCCGAACCGTAATGGTGGTGGATGCCACTGGCAAACCACACCCGCTTGAGGTAAGTGGTGAGTTCTCGGAAATCCTTGCTATTGCGGTCGCCGCGATATTGCGTATAGACCGTTTCGAGCATACGCCGTATGCGCAGGTTGTAGCGTCCGTTTTGGTCGAAGAGGATGTCGCGGCCTTGAAGAGCAGCCTCGCTGAGATAGTAGACGAGGGTCTTCTGGCGGAGGGTCAGCTTCTCGAAGCCTTCCACTTTGTAGCGAAGCATCTGAATGTCGGCAAAGGCCTCGTCGGTGTAACGGAAGCCCGCCGTTTGGCTGTTAGCAGCCATCGTTGCGGTAAGCATCATTGCGGTGAGAATTTTCTTCATATAAAAAGTTGTTATTAGTTGTCCCTCCAGAAATCCGGAACGAAGGGGAGGAGCAGAGAGAAGATCTCCAAGCGGCCGGCCAGCATGAGGAACGAGTTGATCCAGAGGGCGGCATCAGGGAGAACGTTCCAAGAGTCGAGCGGTCCGATGAGATGGCCATAGCCAGGGCCCACATTGGAGAGCGTAGTGATACAGCAGCTCACAGCGTCCATCATGCTGAGCCCCATCGCCATGAGAGCTATGGAGCCAAACAAGGTGAGGCCGAAATAGCAGGCCACGAAAACGAACACGTTGCGAACCACGGCCGGCGGAAGGGGCTGACTGTTGATGCGGAGTGGGAAAACGGCATGAGGGTGAAGGATGAGGCGGAACTCATTGACGATGGCTTTCCATATCGTGAGGATGCGGATACATTTGATACCGCCACTCGTGCTGCCAGCACAGGCTCCCACCATCGTGATAAAGGCAACAAACATCCAGGTGGAGGGATGCCACAGCATGAAGTCTTCCGTGGTGAACCCCGTTGTCGACTGTATGGATATGGTGTGGAACGTGCTGAGTCGGATGGCTGTTTCCCACGGGCGGTGGTCCACGAGGTGGAGCACAAGAGCTCCCACCACGGTCACACTAACGAAGATGAGCAGGAAGCAGCGCAGCTCGCCGTCCTTCCAAGCGTCCTTCCAGCGGTGTTTGATGACGGCCAAGTATAGCAACGTGAAATTGATGCCGGCCAAGAACATGAAGAGGATGAGGACGTATTCAATCTGTATAGAATCAAAGAAAGCGATGCTCGTCTGGTGGGTGGAGAAACCTCCCGTACCCATGGTGGAGAACGCGTGGCAGATGGCGTCGAACGGAGTCATGCCAACGAAATATAAGCTCACGGCGCAAGCCATTGTGAGGAAGAAATAGAGGCCTCCAATCCAGCGAGCCGTGGTGCGGATGCGTGGATGGAGTTTTCCGATGTTTAGTCCCGAGGCTTCAGCGGAGAAGAGTTTCTGCTCCCCTACGCCCATGTTTGGCAGAATGGCGATGGTGAAGAACACGATACCCACACCGCCCACCCAATGGGTCAGGGTGCGCCAGAAGTTGATGCAATGAGGGAGGGAATCGATGTTGTTGAGCACCGTGGCCCCCGTAGTGGTGAATCCGGACATGGCCTCGAAGAATGCACAGCTCACGCGACTTTCCGTGCCGCTCAGCAGGAACGGCAGCATGCCCACCACGGAGAACAAGACCCATGTGGAGCTCACTATCAAGAAGCCCTCGCGCCGCCCCATGCGGTTCTCAAATCCTCGTCCTGCAAACTTTAGCAACATGCCACCGAGGATGCTGAGGAAGGTGGGAAGACCGAACGAGAGCAAGGCATCTTCGTGGTAGATGTAAGCCACGCCCCATGTGCCCAAGAGGATAACGGCTTCGAGGAAAAGCAACTGTCCGAGGACGGACCAGATTATTTTGTAGTTCATATTGTTTTGTTTTGGACCTATCGAGGAGTTCCATTTTGTGGAACAAATCGAACGAAATCCTGCACTATTCACGACAAAGTTACGCCTTTTCTGAAAAAGTGCAAAATAAGGAGGCGAGGATGCCTCTTCTTGCTGGAAGTCGTCCCCGCCCGTTAGTGTGTCAGAAGGAAGTTTAGTTCCACTTTTCGGTGATGGTGTAGAGCTTGTCTTCGCCCACCACGCGTGCCAGTTCTGCCTTTAGTTCGTTGGCAGCCTGCGCATTGTTGGTGCTCTGCGTGAGATAGTGACCCGGAAGTCCCTCCACCCAAACTTTCAGCACATAAACGCCGTCGAAGCTAAGGCTGTATTGCTCGATGGAGTCGTACTTGATGGGGAAATTCATAAGGAGGAGTGTGCGCGAAGCATCGAAGAAGAACGCGTTGTCGCTCACGTCATCGATGTAGTGGGACACAACCACCTCTTTCGTGATGGGACCATACTGCTCCTCAAGGGCAGCCTTCTTGCTCTCCCATGCATCGGGTTCGCGCAGGGCTCCCTCGATGGGTTTCTGCAATGTGCCGCCTTTGCGGTTGTTCCAATAATACTTCACGTAGCCACTGATGAAGAGCACGATAAGGAGTCCTACTAAAAGACCAAGGAAAAAATCTGAATACATGATTACTATGGGTGTTTTAATTAAAATATTTTCCGAGTTTATTGATGCTTCCTTCGATGCAGAAGGCCATCACCGTGTCGCCAGCCTGCAACTGCGTCATACCATTGATGAGCGATCCAACGCCATTGCGCATCATGCCGCCCAGGGTTACAGTGGAAGGCAAATTGAGGTCGCGAACAGGGTGGCGCGTGGCGCGTGAACCTTCTTTCACCACGAGTTCCGCCACATCGGCTGCGGCAATGATGAGGCTTTTCACGTTTGTCACGTCCGACCGTAGTATGCGGTTGTAGATTTTGTCGGCGGCCAGTGTTTTTTTGTCTATGATAGAACCGATGTCGAGGCTCTGAGCCATCGTCACATAGTTGGAATTGTCAATCAAAGCCACAGTCTTTCTCACGCCGAGCTTTTTGGCGTTCAAGCAACTCAAAACGTTCTCCGAACTGCTCGAGGTTGTGGCCACAAAGGCTTGCGCCCGATGGATGCCCTCTTCTTCGAGCAGGTCGATATTGCGGCCGTCTTCGTTGATACACATGATGCGGTTGTCCTCATAGAGCGACTGGAGATGCTCGATGCGGCGCGGGTCGGTTTCGAAGACTTTTGCGTGCATATAGTCGGGGAGGAAAGCCAAGGCTCTCTCCGTGGTGTTGCCGCCGCCCAAGAAGAAAACGTTGCGCACATCGGGATAGTCCTGCTTTCCGGCAATCTCTTTGATGTAGCTCGCCTCGAGTTCCGTTGTCATGAAGTAGACCACATCCTGGTCGAGTAGGCAGTCGTTGCCGTGGGGGATGATGGTGTCCTCTTTGCGCTTGATGGCCACAACGTGGTAGGGGCTGTCGGGCTTGGAGATATCGCGGAGCGGCACGTTGAGTATCCTCGCTCCCGTTCTCACTTTGATGCAGAGCAACACAAGCTGATCGTTGAGCATCGGAATCCACTGACGGGTCCAGCAGCGGCGGATGTTGTCCATGATTTCCTTACCAGCGGCCATTTCGGGATAGATAATGCTGTCCACACCAGTCTGGCTGAAGAGCTCGCGGTTGCTCTCGAGCGCGTACTCATGGTTGTTCACGCGCGCCACTGTTTGCTTTGCTCCCAACTGCTTGGCCAGCATGCAAATGGTGAGGTTGTGTGCCTCGTCGGGAGTAACAGCGATGAAGAGGTCTGCATTGCGCGCTCCAGCATCACGAATCACATGGATGGAGGATGGGTCATCGTTGAGTGTGAGAATATCGAAGTCGTTACCGATGTCCATCAGTCGGCCCATATCTTCATCAATGAGCGTGATGTCGTGGTTCTCCAACGAGAAAAGTTTGGCCAGATGAGTTCCTACTGCGCCTGCACCAGCAATGATAATTTTCATAATCTTCTATAGAATGAGTTGTGCGCTCCTCTTTCATGGAGAAGAGCTTTCCTATAATCTTCTTTTTATTTCGCGGACGATGCTGTCTTTGTCAAGGCCTACGATGTGGTAGAGTTCGTCCACACTGCCGTGCTCCACAAATTCGTCGGGCAAGCCGAGGCGATGGATGCGCGCGGGGAGGTCGTGGTCGCCCATAAATTCGAGTACGGCACTGCCCATGCCTCCAGCCCTTGTTCCGTCTTCGATGGTGATGACGTGGCTGAAGCGACGGCCCACTTCCGTCAGCAGCTCCTCGTCGAGGGGCTTGAGGAAGCGCAGGTCATAGAGCGCGATGGTCTTGCCCGTCTCTTGCTCCACTTCGGCAATGGCGTCGGCAGCTGTGTTGCCAATCGGGCCAATGCTGATGATGGCCAGATCGGTTCCGTCCTTGATTTTGCGCCCTTTGCCCACGGGCACTTCCTCCAGCGGGCAGCGCCAGTCCGTCAGGCGGCCACATCCGCGGGGGTAGCGTATCACGAAAGTACCCTTGCTGGGCAGCTGTGCCGTATACATGAGGCGGCGCAACTCTCGCTCGTCGTAGGGCGAGGCGATGGTGAGATTGGGGACGGGACGTAATGCGGCCATGTCGAACACTCCGTGGTGAGTCGGACCGTCGGCTCCCACGATGCCAGCACGATCCAGACAGAGCACTACGGGCAAATTCAAGATGGCAGCATCGTGGATGATGTTGTCGTAAGCGCGCTGACTGAACGCACTGTAAATGTTGCAGAACGGTATCATGCCTTCTTTGGCCATACCCGCACTGAAGGTCATGGCGTGGCCTTCGGCAATGCCCACATCGTAGGCGCGGCCAGGCAGGGCTTTCATCAGGATGTTCATGGAACACCCTGTGGGCATGGCGGGCGTTACGCCGATGATTTTCTCATTCTGCTGTGCCAGTTCCACGAGGGTTTCGCCAAACACGTCTTGGAATTTGGGCGGTTGGTTGGCCTTGTTCTGCACCACGCGCTCCCCGCTGTCGGGATCGAACTTACCAGGGGCATGCCAAACGGTGGGGTCGTCCTCCGCGGGGGCTAAGCCCTTGCCTTTGATGGTGTGGATGTGGAGCAACTTTGGGCCGCCCATCTCCTTGATGCGCTGGAGCGTGCGTACGAGTTCTATAACGTTGTGTCCGTCCATCGGACCGAAATAGCGGATATTCATGCCCTCGAAGATATTTTGCTGATTGGCTATCAGCGACTTCAAGGCGTTGTTGAAACGAATGGCGGCGCGCCGGCGGTCTTCATTGAGCCATCCCCATTTGTAGAACAGGCGAGAGAGGCGGAAGCGCAAACTGTTGTATTTGCTGCTTGTGTGCAGATGTAGCAGGTATTGCTTCATGCCGCCCACCGAACTGTCAATGCTCATGTTGTTGTCGTTCAGAACGATGAGCATGTTGTTGGGCGTGTCGCTGGTGTTGTTGAGACCTTCGAAGGCCAAACCGCCGCTCATGGAGCCATCACCGATCACGGCCACTACATGGCGGTCCACTTCGCCCTTCTTCAGAGCGGCCACGGCCATACCTAAGGCTGCCGAGATGGAGTTGGAGGCATGGCCACAGGTGAATGTGTCGTATTCGCTCTCGCGGGGCGTGGGGAACGGACAGATGCCGTGGAGCTTTCGATTGGTGTAGAATTGATCGCGGCGGCCTGTCAGGATTTTATGACCATAGGCCTGGTGTCCTACATCCCACACAATGCGGTCGTAGGGGGTGCTGAACACATAGTGGAGGGCTACGGTGAGTTCCACAACGCCCAGGCTCGAAGCGAGATGCCCTGGGTTGTGGGACACTTCCTCAATGATGTCGGCGCGCAATTCTTCGCACACGGCGGGAAGTTCCTCAACGCGTAGCTGTCGAAGGTCAGCAGGTGAATTTATTTTGGATAAGTATTTAAACTTAGGCATTTCAAATGTCTTTTTATGCCCCAAATGTAGTGTAAAGCCAGGGAAATGCAAAAAGAAACGTTCTTTTGTGTGCTTTCCTCTGCTCCTTCCTGCTGATAAGGAAGAGGGGAAAATCGAAAGGAATAGGCTGAGAAAAGAGGCTAACTTCATGTTGCCCACCTTGTTTCTTCTCTGCGTTCTGATTGGGGAGGAGGTGAGAAAACAGAATAAGACTGCCAGCCGACACATTAAGAGCATGGGCCGACAGTCTTATTCTCTTTGCCAGCATCCTTATTGTATTTTTCGGTGCTGTCAGAATGGGAGGCTGATGGTGGGGAAAAAGAAAACAGCTGCACGGTGTTGTCATCGTGCAGCTGTTGGAGTATTAAGAAGTAGATATGAATCTATTATTTGCTGATGAGCTTCTTGCCGTTGCTGATGTAGAGACCCTTGAAGGTCTTGCCAACGCGGCGGCCAGAGAGGTCATAGCGCGGAGCGTTTACTTCGGCAGCCGTTGCCGTTTCAGCGGTTTCGATGCCCGAAGCAACTTCAGCTTTGGCAGCGTTGGAGAAGCGAGATTCGCCCTTGTCGTAGACGGCTGTTATGGTGTAGGTGTATTGGCCACCGCCCACAGTGTCTGTGAACTGATTGCCTTGAACCGGTGTGCTGTTCACCTTAACGCCATCGCGATAGATGTTGTAGCCCACGAGCGTCAACTGTTGTGCTGCTGAGGAATCGGGCAAGAAGGTGATGTCGTCAATGAGTGTGGCGAAACCATCTTTGCTGGATGCCACGATAGCAAAGTATTTAGCACCCTCGGGCAGGTTGTATTCAGCCTTAGCCCAGTCTGTCGGAACCACATGAGCGTCAGCAATCTTCTGGAAGTCAGCGCGGTTGAAGCCCGTAGTAGAGTAGTACACGCTGTAAGTCTCGTTGTTGTCGCCCTTGTATGCCTTTTCCCAGAGAGAGATGGTCTGCGCCTTACCTGGGAGTTCGGGAGAAACGAGCCAGTTCTGGGTCACGGCGCGGGGAGCACCGAAGGAGATGAGCAGCTTGTTGCCGCTGTGTCCCTTCCAGCCTGGACCGCTGGCAGGAGTTGTTGCGGAGTAGTTGAATACTGTCCATGCTTGGCGGTCGCCCATACCTGGGAAACTGGATTCGTTGAAGCCGTAAACGGTGTGGTTGTCTACGTCGTAGAGCGACCAGTCGCCAATGTTCTGAGAACTAAAGTCGGCGTAGTCTTCGAAGCTTTCAGTGACAGGTTCGTCCTGTGTGCGCGGAGCGTTGGGAGTTCCCCATGTCAGTTTGTTGTTCGTGCCAGCAACAGCTTGCAATTGTTTTACTGCGGGGTAGGAAGGATATTTCACATTCACACTCACCGTGTCGGTCGTGTTGTCCGTCAAATCTTGGTCGGCAGCAAATTCCACCTTAGCGTAGAGGTTGGCAACATTGCCTAAGTCGCGTTGCGGAGTGAACGTCAGCGTATTTGCCACCTTGTTGCCTTGTGCAACGGCAGCACCCTTCATACTTGCCAAACGCTTGTCGCCGTTGTAGAGCACCACGTCGTAGTCGTTGGCAGCATTAGCACCGATATTGGTCACGCTCACAACGACAGATGCGGGATAGTCCACGCGCAGATGAGCAGGAGCTTCAGTGAGTTCGGCCTTGAGGTCATTGTCCTGACGGTCCACTAAACTGATGTTGTCGAGGTAGATATTGCTTGCATTGCTCTGTCCCTTATAGTCGAAAGCCAACTGGATGAATTTGCTACCCACGAATTGCTTCAAAGGCAATTCCACCTTTATCCACTGACGTGTTGCAGTGGTCTGCATCGGGATGGCCTTAATGGTATCAAGAGCTGCATAGTCCTTGGAAACCGATACAACCAATGTGTCCTCAGCCTGTGTGTGAGTCTTGTAGTAGAATGTCAGCATCGGTTCTTTGGCAGTGCCAAGATCAATCAAACCGCTCTCCAAGCGCGACCATTCTCCATCGAACATCGGCGTGAAGGCGATAAAGCCGCGGTCTGCGTCTTGTGCGAAACTGCCTTCGTCGCTCAGCGGAGTCCAACGAACACGCTTGTTGTAGTCAACCAGCCAGAAGTTGGACATCTTACCATTCTTGAAGGATTCAAACATTGGCAGTGTGTAGGGTTTACCCGTTACCACCATCTTGGAGTATGTCACCTTGCCTTCACCGGCTTCATTCTTCGGCGTGATGCTGTAGTAGAGCAATTCCTGCTGTTCTGGCACTGTGGGGGTGTCCTCATAGGTGTTAGCCATTAGCGCGGATGCAAGTTCGGTGGATTTTCCACGCTTCAGTGTGTAGGTGATGCTTGCGGGATTCACATAAGCACCATTGGCGCCAGTCGTCACCTTATCCCAAGCGAGTTGCGCCTTACCATTGGCGTAAGTCAGATTGAGCTTGGCAACGGCAGCAGGCGTATCAACGCCCACAAATGCGCTCACGCTCACTTCTGAACCCTGACCTTGTGCGTTGGAGGGTACGAGCTTGTAAGTCGTTGTCCCATTGGGCACATTGGTGTCAGTATAGCTCAGTGCGCTACCTGGCAGCGGATTTTCAAAAGTATGAACGAGTTGGTCGCCACGATAAACGTCAATCTTCGTTAGGCTGGTGAGAACGCCGCCCGACTGGTCGGTGCTGGGCGCGGTGAAGTTGATAACGGCAGAGTTGCCACCGTTGGCAGCGGGCGTAACCGTTGCGTTCGTTACGGCTGTAGGAGCTCCTGCTGCAAGTTCCTCCTTGAGTTCTATACTATATATATATAGTGCACCTTCGTTGAACTGGAAAGCGGTGTTGAAGTGCCAACCAATGTTGTATTCGCCATCGGCAGCAACGGAGAAAGTGGTCTTCACTGTGGCTTTCTCAACATAATCTTCTGGTGCTTCCTTTTCCTCTATGAGTGTCTTGGTCATATCGTCCACCGTAGTGCCTTGACCAATTTTCACTTCGTAGGTTTCCTTTGCATTCTGCGACTCTCCGCTGACAACAAAGGCCAGCGAATAGGTCTTACCTGCTTTGAGCGCTACCGTCGGACTGAACAACCAGTCGTCGGCTTGTATCGTGCGCGCACAAGAAGCGGCCTGAGATATGAGATTAAACTTGAAGGCTTGATCGTCTGTGTTTGCGTCAAGCACTGTGAAGCGTTCGAAGGCGGATTCCTCTTCGAATGTCTGTGTCCAAGGCAACGTAACGTTTTGCGCATACATAGCCAGTGGAAACATCATCATTGCTACTATAGTACTCCTCATAACAAAATGATTTTTGAGTTATAAATGGAAAAATTTGCGGCAAATATATTAAATACTATGAATAATGCCTAACAAAATGGGAATATTTAGTCGGGAAAGTGGACTTTTGCGTTTTCTATTCTCTTTTATCTTTACTTTTTCTTGTTTTAGCGAACTACATAGAAGAATCATCTATTTGCTTTTTTCTGTGGGAAGTAAATGATTCTGTGTGAGATATTGTTTTCTGCCACTAATATGCACGCAAAGAAAAAGTCCGCAGCACTCACTAAGAGGTGTTGCGGACGGAGTTTGTTATACTGATTTGTGTGAAATACCTAAGAGTTTCTTCTAACTCCTTGTGGAGCGGTGTCTCTTTCTTTGTGGCCCTCATTCCTTGTTGAGGAGCTCTTTGAGCGCACAGCCTTGAGCCTGACACGTTTCACATTTCTTTTTGTTGTGTCGATGCTCAAAAATCTTTTTTGCAAGCACACCCACCACAATAGCCACGATGAGCAGCAGCAAGAGAATACTTTGTAGATTCATACGATGAATGTTTTAGAAAATGAGATGGGCAAGGCCGTAGGCAATGAGGGCGCACAGCCAAGCGATAGCCGTTTGCCAGAACACAAGACCAATGGCGTAGTTGCGGCCCATTTCTTGCTTCACGGTGGCGATTGTTGCCACACACGGCGTGTAGAGCAAAGAGAAGACGAGCAGGGAGATGGCTGCGGGGAAAGCCAGTGCGGCGTGGAATCCTGCTGTGTTGCCAAAGAGCACTGTCATGGTGGCCACCACGCTCTCCTTTGCCATGAAGCCGGCAATGAGGGAAGAAACAAACTTCCAGTTGCCGAAGCCCAACGGACTGAAAATGGGGGCTATCAGATTGGCGATGTGCGCCAGCATACTTTGTTCGGAGTCGGTCACAGCGTTCAGACCGAAGTCGAACGACTGGAGGAACCATATCAGAATCGTTGCCACGAGGATGATGCTAAAGGCGCGCTGGATGAAGTCCTTCGTCTTGTCCCAGATGAGGCGCAAAACGCTCTGTGCACCCGGCAAACGATAGTTGGGAAGCTCCATAACAAAGGGCACAGCCTCGCCGCGAAACGCTATCTTCTTCATGATGAGTGCCACGATGATACCCACCAAGATCGACAGCAGGTAAAGCCCCGTCATGATAAGGCCGCCGTTGTGGGGGAAGAAGGCCGCGATGAAGAAACCATAGATGGGGAGCTTGGCAGTGCAGCTCATGAATGGCGTCAGCATCACCGTCATGCGGCGGTCGCGTTCAGAGGGCAGCGTGCGGGTTGCCATCACGCTCGGAACGGAGCAACCGAAGCCCATGAGCAAGGGAACGATGCTTCGACCCGACAAGCCGAGCTTTCTCATACTCTTGTCCATGACAAAGGCAATACGTGCCATATAGCCGCTGTCCTCCAGCATGGAAAGGAAGAAGAAAAGAATGATGATGATGGGTAAGAAACTAACAACAGTGCCTACACCCGTGTAGACACCTTTGATAATTAAATCGTGGAGAATGGGGGAGACGTTCCAAGAAGTAAGGGCTTGATCGCTCACTTCGGTGAACCAGTCGACACCCTTTTGCAGCCAATTCTGAAGTGTAGTGCCGAGGAGGTCGAAAGTGATGTAGAAGATACCCGCCATAATGAGGAGAAAGGCTGGAAAGGCTGTCCAACGCCCCGTGAGTATCGTGTCGATGCGCCGGCTGCGAGCGTGTTCCTTGCTCTCCTGCGGTTTCACCACCGTGTCGGCACACGCTGACAGAATGAAGCTGTAGCGCATATCGGCAATAGCGGCAGCGGCATCGAGTCCGCGCTCTTCCTCCATTTGTTGGCGTATGTGTTCCATCATTTCCTCCTCGTTTTCCTCCAGTTGCAGGGCTTTGTTCACGAGCGCATCGCCTTCGAGGAGTTTCGTGGCGGCGAAGCGTGCTGGGATTTGTGCCTTCTCGGCGTGGTCGTAGATGAGATGGGTCATGGCGTGAATAGCGCGATGCACCGCTCCTCCGTGTTCGTGGGCGCCGCAGAAGTCCTTCCGAGCAGGACCTTCATTGTATTTCGCCACATGAATGGCGTGTTCCACGAGTTCTGCCACACCCTCGTTTTTCAGTGCTGAAATGGGGATAACAGGGATGCCCAGCCGGCTTTCCAACTCATTGACAAGAATCGTTCCGCCGTTGTTGCGCACCTCGTCCATCATGTTGAGCGCCAAGACAGTGGGGATGCCCAGTTCCAGAATCTGCATCGTCAAGTAGAGGTTGCGCTCAATGTTGGAAGCATCCACGATGTTGATGATGCAAGTGGGGTGAACGTTGAAGATAAACTCTCGGCTCACAATTTCCTCATTGCTGTAAGGCGACAGGGAGTAGATGCCAGGCAGGTCGGTTACGGTGGCTTCGGGATGGCCTTTGATAATTCCCGTTTTCTGGTCTACTGTCACGCCGGGGAAGTTGCCCACGTGCTGATTGGCGCCCGTCAGTTGGTTGAAGAGCGTAGTTTTTCCGCTGTTTTGATTGCCCAAAAGCGCAAAGGTCAGTTTCTCATTGACGATGTGTTTATGCTCACCCGTGTGACCTTCCAGTGGGTTCATTTCACCATAACCAGGGTGAGCTTCTTCATGGCCGTAGCTGACACTGAAGTTATGTTGGCTCTTCTGTGGTTCGGGGTTTTCTTGCAGCTCTATGTCGATTTTCTCAGCATCTGCCAGTCGGAGCGTTAGCTCGTAGCCATGCACGAGTAGCTGCATCGGGTCGCCCATTGGTGCATATTTCACCAATTTCACGTCGATACCTGGAATAACGCCCATGTCGAGGAAGTGCTGACGCAGTGCGCCCTTTCCTCCCACGGCTGTCACCCGTCCGGTCTGACCTATATGGAGTTCTTTTAATGTCATAGTTGTTATGTTTTTATGTTTTGAAAAGGCAAAGTTACGAGCGATTTTTCAGACCTGCTATACCGCGTTTGGGGGATGTAACAAAAAATATCTTTATTCTCTCAGCTGATTTCCTTATTCTGTCGGCTGACACAATAAAGGCGTAGGCCAACAGCCTTATTGTATTTTGAGCCAGTGCCTGCTGGCTTGAACTATGTCTGATTAGTCGGACCCGTCCGACCCGTCCGATCTGCTTTTGCTCTTATTCCTGATTTTCTTTTTTCGGGAGACTGTATTGACGGAGCCGTTTCAAGTCCTTGCTTTCGCCCACCAACCAAATGGTGTCGCCTGCATGGATGACACGATCGGCCGAAGGCACATCGATGGCATTACTCGTTTCGTCGTCATTATCGAACCCTACTACCAAACATTGGAAGTCCGTGCGGATATTGGCCTCAAAGAGATCTTTGCCACAAAGCGGAGAACCCGTGTGAATGGTGAAATGATCGATATCGAGATGATGCTTCTGATCGTTGGGCGTGGCTTCTGCTATCTCACTATTCATTCGTTTCGACAGATTTTGTAGGCTCTCATCATCACCTATCACTTCGATGCGATCACAAGGGAAGAGCATGGTTTCACCATCGGGGATGTTGATGCGATTGTTGCCGCGGATGATGGCTGCAACGTGCACACTGTCGCGATGTCCCAGTTGGAGTTCGCGCAGTGTTTTCCCGCCCCAGGATGAGTCTTCAGGCAGGGCCAGTTCGGAGAGGTGGACGTCATGCCTTTGCAGCGTGTTGGCATAGCCTGGACGGCGAGCTGCTGCATATATCTCACGTGAACGCAGATTGGTGGTGAAGGTGCGCTCCAAGCGGATGGAAATGAGTTTCACCCACAGCGCAAAATGGTTGTGGACGGCAAATTTCTCCAATACAAAACTGAGCGTGAGGAAAATAGCAATCAGAGCGTTCCAATACCACTGTAGCGGACAGAGAAATTCGATGATATAGAAAACGCCAGCAGTGGCAATGGTGAAGCGTATAAGCACCGTGATGTTGAAGAGAATGAGATTCATCGTGGAGTGCTCCCTGCGCCACTCTTCCACCTGTGGAGAAAAGTATTTCTTTGTCACGATGGGGCGTAGGAAAATGCTCACACCCACATAAGTAATGATGCCGCTCAGGATGTTGCCCGCCCAGTGGCCAAAGATACCGCGAGAGAGAGGGAGTACTGTGGAGAATGATATGGTCACAAAGGCGGCCGACAATACGAGGTACGCTCCCGTGATGATGAACTGACTGGTCAGCATATTCTTCCAAGGGTGTGCGGCTTTTTGTCTTTCGAGGACAGCACCGCGCTGCTCCAATCGGCGGGTGACAGTTTGGGGCAAAAGTCGCTGTACGAAGCCGTAAGCGGGTTCGGCCAACTTGATGAGGTAGGGAGTAGTGAAAGTGGTGATGATACTCACTGCTACTACAACGGGGTAGAGGAATTTGCTCGTCACGCCTAAGCTGACGCCAAGGCCAGCAAGGATGAATGAAAACTCACCTATTTGGGTGAGCGAAAAACCGCATTGCATGCTCACTTTGAGCGTGTGGCCAGAGAGCAGGAAGCTCAGCGAGCCAAAGAGAGCTTGCCCGATGATGATGGCCAATACGATGACCGCGATGGGTTGCCAGTAGGCTACAAGAATAGAGGGATCTACCAACATGCCCACGCTGACAAAGAAAATGGCGCCAAAGAGATCTTTGACGGGAGCTACTACGCGCTCAATGCTTTCTGCCTCGATGGTTTCGGCCAGAATACTACCCATCATAAACGCACCAAAGGCCGAAGAGTAGCCGGCTTTGGTAGCGAGAACTACAAGGAGGAAACACAACCCTACGCTTACGATGAGCAGCGTTTCCTTACCAATCCACTTGGAGTTGCGCCGCAAAACGAGTGGAACAATAAAGATGCCCACCACAAACCAAAGCACGAGGAAGAAGGCGAGCTTCAAGAAACTTTGTAAGAGTTCTGTGCCTTCAAACTGGCTGCTTACGGCCATTGCCGAGAGTATCACCATGAGCAAGATGCCCAAGATGTCCTCCAAGATGAGTACGCCCAGCACGACGTTGGCAAACTTCTTTTGCCGCAAGCCTAATTCGTCGAGGGCTTTGTAGATGATAGTTGTGGACGACATAGCCAGCATGCCGCCTAAGAAAAGGCTGTTCATGTGGCTCCACCCGAAGCTGCGCCCCACAAGGGAGCCTATAGTGATCATAAACGTGATGACGCTCACCGCCGCTATGATAGGGCGGAGTCCCATCTTCACAATCTTCTTGAAAGAGAACTCAAGGCCGAGGGTGAACATGATGAAGATAACTCCGATACTCGACCATGTGTCGATACTGCTTGTGTCGGACACGGTGGGTACCCAAGTCATGTGAGGACCTGTGAGAAAGCCTGCCAGAATATAGCCTAGGATGAGAGGCTGCTTGAGGCGCTTAAAAAGAAGGGTGGTGATTCCGGCTACAATCAGAATGAGTGCCAGATCGGATACGAGTTGTGGAAGTTCGGACATAGGAAGATAAAAAATGAGCCTCACCTGTTTGTTAGCAAAGGTTGAGGCTCTATGGGAAGAAGGTTCTTATTCGTTGAAGTTGCCCACGATGCGGCAGATGTTCACTACTACTTCCATCGCTTTTTCAAGGTTGCGGATGGGGAGGAACTCGTGAGGACCGTGGAAGTCGAGCCCGCCGGCGAAAATGTTCGGACAGGGCAGTCCGCGGAAGGAGAGCTGCGCACCATCTGTTCCGCCTCGAATGGCTTGGATGCGAGGACTGACGCCCGCTTCCTCCATGGCCTTGATGGCTATGTCCACTACGTGGTAGACGGGATCTATCATCTCCTTCATGTTCTTATATTGATCGTGGATGTGGATACTAACGGTGCCTTCGCCATACTTCTCGTTGAGCTGCGCTGCCACTTCCTTGATAGTGCGTTTGCGGGCTTCGAATTTTGAAGCATCGTGGTCGCGAATGATAAAACTCATCGCGGCATTCTCACAAGCGGACTCAATGCCGAGGCAATGGAAGAAACCTTCGTACCCCTCTGTGTTCTCGGGGATTTCGTCCTGCGGAAGGAGGTTCATGAACTCTACGGCAACGCGCGTTGCATTGACCATTTTGTTCTTGGCATATCCTGTGTGTACGCTAACGCCTTTGATTTCTACTTTCGCGGCTGCCGCGTTGAAATTCTCAAATTCCAATTCGCCAATGTCGCCGCCGTCCATCGTGTAGGCCCATTCGCAGCCAAATTTTTCAACGTCGAACTTATGAGCACCTAAGCCGATTTCTTCGTCAGGATTGAAGCCCACGCGGATTTTGCCGTGCTCGATTTCGGGATGTTCCTTGAGATAAACCATAGCCTGGACAATTTCGGCGATACCTGCCTTGTCGTCAGCACCCAGCAGGGTATGACCATCGGTCACAATGAGGTCCTCACCGATATGTTGGCGAAGTTCGGGGAAAACTTTAGGACTTGTAACAAGACCTCCCTTTTCCAACTCAATATCTCCACCGTCGTAGTTCTTAACAATATGCGGTTTGATATTAGCTCCCGAGGCATCGGGACTGGTGTCCATGTGGGCAATGAAACCTACCACGGGGGCGTCCTTCTTAGTATTGGCTGGGAGTGTGGCATAGAGATAGCCTTCGTCTGTCAGTTCTATGTCTTCCAAACCAATCTCCTCGAGCTGGTCGCGCAGGAAGCGCGCAAAGACAAGTTGTTTGTCCGTACTCGGCGTCTTACCCGTGTCTTCGGCAGATTGTGTGTCGAATGTCGTATATTCAAGAAATCTTTGAACAATATCCATATTTTGACGTTTATTTATATGCTTTTTGCAAAAATAGAAATTATTTCTTACTTTTGCCTACAAACGTCTTGATTTTTAATAATGGAAACGATAGACTTCATGCGAGAAGCGATACGCCTCTCTGATGAAAATGTTAAAAACGGTGGCGGCCCATTTGGAGCTGTTATTGTAAAGAACGGTGAGATTATTGCTACGGGGGTCAATCGCGTTACGGCGAACAACGACCCTACGGCGCATGCTGAAGTGAGTGCTATCCGCGCTGCTGGGCAAAAGTTGGGCACGTTCGACCTTAGTGGCTGCGACATCTACACGAGTTGCGAGCCGTGTCCCATGTGCTTAGGAGCTATTTATTGGGCACATCTCGACCGTATGTATTATGCCTGCAATAAGGACGATGCGGCGGATGCTGGTTTCGACGATTCTTTTATTTATAAGGAACTCGACCTTGAAGCCTCCGAGCGTCGTTTGAAGTCGGAGAATATTTTGCGTTCCGAAGCTCTCAAAACTTTTGAAGCATGGAAAGAGAAGGGCGACAAAGTGGAGTATTGATTTTCAGAATCTCCGCAACGTGATACCGAGGAGCTATGAGTAGAGAACTATGCCACGGCGGTTCTCTGCTGATAGTTCCTCGTTATGTTTTCAGGATAACTAACTAAACTCTTTTTTATATGAAACAAAAACCTAATCTAAACTTTTGGAAGCTCTGGAATCTTAGTTTTGGATTCTTCGGCGTACAGATTGCTTATGCCCTACAAGGGGCTAATATCTCACGAATCTTTGCTACACTGGGAGCAGACCCGCATAGTTTGGGGTATTTTTGGATTCTGCCTCCGCTGATGGGACTTCTTGTTCAGCCCATCATTGGTACGCTGAGCGACAAAACGTGGACGCGTTTCGGCCGCCGCATTCCCTATCTTTTCGTAGGCGCTGCTTTTGCCGTAACCGTGATGTGTTTGTTGCCCAATGCGGGTTCGTTCGGCCTCACCATCGGTGGAGCGATGATTTTCGGCTTGATAGCATTGATGCTCCTTGATACGTCCATCAATATGGCTATGCAACCTTTCAAGATGTTGGTAGGCGACATGGTGAACGAGAAACAAAAAGCCAGAGCCTATTCCATCCAAAGTTTTCTTTGTAATGCCGGCAATGTGGTAGGTTTTGTCTTTCCTTACGTTTTTGCATGGATAGGACTGAAGAATCAAGCTCCCAAGGGCGTTGTGCCTGATACGGTCATTTGGTCGTTCTATGTAGGTGCAGCTATCTTGATTCTCTGTGTGATCTACACGGTTTTGAAAGTCAAGGAATGGACACCTGCTGAGTATGCGGAGTATAATGAAGCCAAGGAAGAGGTGAAAGAGGAAAAGGCCGACTGGCTGACGCTCTTGAAGAATGCTCCTGCCACGTTTTGGAAAGTAGGCCTTGTTCAGTTTTTTTGTTGGGCTGGTTTCCTTTATATGTGGAATTATACGCCGGGTGCAATCTCCGAAACAGTTTGGAATACGACGGATACCAGTACGCATGCTTACCAAGAAGCCGGCAACTGGGTGGGCATTCTCTTTGCCGTTCAAGCCATGGGAAGTGTGGCTTGGGCACTTGTCTTGCCCCGCTTCCGCAACACGAAAGTGGCTTATGCCATCAGTTTGCTCGTTGCCGGAATAGGTTTTGGTATGGTGCCGTTCATCCACGACCAGTATCTGCTCTTCGTTCCGTTCCTCCTGATTGGTGCCGGCTGGGCTGCCATGCTCGCCATGCCGTTCACGTTTGTCACCAATGCCCTGCAAGGTTACGGCCACATGGGAGCATACCTCGGGCTCTTTAATGGAACCATCTGTGTGCCGCAGATTGTTGCCGCGGCCATAAGTGGCTATTTACTGACGCTTGTTGGTTCTCATCAGAGCAACATGATGTATGTAGCCAGCATCTTCCTCTGTCTCGGAGCATTATCTGTTTCTTTCATTCGAGGAGAGAAATAGCTCATTATCCTTTTAATATAACTACATCGAATAATATAAGCACATTAAATATATGGAAGTATTTTTTCATTTAGAGTATAAAACATCCTATGGAGAAGAGCTCTATGTAAACGTTGTTGGCGACAACAAAAAATATATCATGCACACGCTCGATGGCCTACATTGGGAGGCACAGTTGAAACTGAAAGGTGAGGGCGCAGTGCTGAACTATTTCTACAGTGTTGAGACAGCCGACGGGCTCCGTGCCGTGGAATGGACGGCCGAAACGCACCGCCTCGAACTTTCAGTAGCAAACGCCAAATGTTATCACGTTTACGACCATTGGATGGATATTCCAGAGGATTCCTATCTTTATAGTTCGGCTTTCACCGAATGTGTAAATCGCCGCGAGAAAGCAGCTGTGGAGCGCGACAATTATGCCCACACGGTGCGCCTCAAGGTGCGTGCGCCGCAATTGCGTTCCGATGAGCGTTTGGCCTTATCGGGAACTACGCCCTTGCTGGGAGATTGGCAAGAGGATAAAGTGCTGCCCATGACAGAGCACAACTACAACGAGTGGATCTTAGATCTCGATGCCGATAAGTGTGCAGATGGAAAAATAGAATTTAAGTTTTTGGCACAGACAACCAAAGAAGGGCACACGTCAGTCCGATTTTGGGAAACGAGAGAGAATCGTGTCATCACGCTCCCTAAGTTGGCCAAAGGAGAGGTGGTAGTCTATGAATTAGACCAGGCTTTCTTCCCCATCCCGAACCATCGCATGGCAGGAACGCTCATTCCCGTTTTCTCCTTGCGCTCTCAGAGCAGTTTCGGTGTGGGAGATTTCGGCGATTTGCGCAAGATGATAGATTTCGTAAGTGCCACGCGTCAACGCGTGCTACAGGTGTTGCCCATCAACGACACTACCATCTCGCACCGTTGGACCGATTCTTATCCTTACAGCTGTATCAGCATCTTTGCTCTCCATCCGCAGTATGTCGATCTCACTCAGTTGCCCGCGCTCAAGGACAAGAAGCGCGCCGCCCACTTTGAGGAGCTGCGCAAAGAACTGAATGCGTTGCCCGAAATCGACTATGAGCGCGTCAATGCAGCCAAGACGGAATATCTCCACGAACTCTTTGCTCAGGAAGGCGATAAGGTGATGAAGAGCCAAGCCTTTAAGGCGTTTTTCCAAGAAACGGAGCAGTGGCTCGTGCCTTATGGGCAGTACTGCTATCTCCGCGACAAGAATGGAACGGCCGACTTCTCTCAATGGCCCGACCATAAAGTGTGGGACGAGAAAGAAAGAAAATCTCTCTCCACTCCTGATACTGCAGCATGGAAGAATGTGGCGTTCTACTATTACGTACAATTCCTGCTCAGCACACAGATGGAAGCTGCTCACGACTATGCTCGACAGAAACACGTCATCCTCAAAGGCGACATCCCCATAGGTGTGAACCGCCACGGCTGCGATGTCTGGATGGAACCCAACTATTTCAACCTCAACGGACAGGCTGGTGCTCCACCTGATGATTTCTCTGTTAACGGACAGAACTGGGGTTTCCCTACCTACAATTGGGATGCTATGATAGCCGATGGTTGTCGCTGGTGGGTGCGCCGTTTCCAGAATATGCAGAAGTATTTTGATGCTTACCGCATTGATCATGTGCTCGGTTTCTTCCGCATTTGGGAAATACCCATTCATGCTGTTCACGGATTGCTCGGACAGTTCGCTCCCTCTCTCGGTATGACGCGAGAAGAGATAGAGTCTTACGGTCTCCACTTCCAAGAAGATTTATTCACTAAACCATTCATTGCCGACTGGGTGCTCGACAGAATTTTCCATGAGCATGCACAAGAGGTCAAGGACACTTATCTCAACCATGCTCACGACGATATTTGGGAATTGAAACCCGAATATGACACACAACGCAAGGTGGAAGCTGCTTTTGAAGGTCGTACGAGTGAGAAGGATATCCTCTTGCGCGATGGACTGTATGCCCTCATCAGCGACGTGCTCTTTGTGCGCGACCGCAATGATAGCAACAAATTCCACCCGCGTATTACTGTACAGTTCGCCTTCATTTATGAAGCACTCTACGATTCCGACAAAGCTGTATTCAATCGCCTTTATAATGATTACTACTATCGTCGTAATAATCAGTTCTGGTATGGCGAGGCCATGAAGAAGTTGCCTCTATTGGTCAACGCCACAAGGATGCTCGTTTGTGCAGAAGACCTCGGAATGGTGCCAGCCTGTGTGGCGTGGGTCATCCAAGAGTTGCGCATCCTGAGTCTTGAGATACAGTCGATGCCAAAAGATCCCACTGTTCGTTTCGGCGTTCTCCCTGCCAATCCTTACCGCTCTGTGAGCACTATCTCTACCCACGATATGCCCACATTGCGACAATGGTGGGACGAAGACATGGACCGCTCACAGGCTTATTATAATACAGTGCTCTATCGCGAAGGCATTGCGCCTCATCCGCTGCCGGGCTGGTTGGCACGCGACATTGTTTATCGTCATCTCAATTGCCCCTCCATGCTCTGTATTTTGAGCCTTCAGGATTGGCTTTCTGTGGATGAAGAACATCGCCATCCCAATGCCGATGCCGAACGTATCAATCTGCCTTCCAATCCTCACCACTATTGGCGTTATCGTATGCACCTCAGCATTGAAGAACTTATGAAAACTTCTATGATGCAAACCATTTCGGAAATGGTGGAGGAAACAGGCCGATAATATCCCCGCTGGCGGAAGTCGGCAGGAATTCTTTCCATAAGGAGGGACTGAAGAGTTCCTCCTTTTTTCTACACAATCATTATGACCAACAAACTAAAAGGTACTATCTGTGGCGTGCTGTCTGCCATCTTTTATGGGACCAATCCCGTTGGCGCCCTCGTTTTGTATGCCGACGGCTTCAATTCGTCCAGTGTGCTGTTCTATCGCTTTTCCATCGCCACGCTTCTGCTGGGCGCGTTGCTCCTTGCGCAGCGAAAATCGTTTCGGATCACTCGGAAAGAGTTTTGCATCATCTCTGTGCTTGGCCTCCTCTTTGCTGTCTCGGCCCTTTCGCTCTATATGAGTTTTCATTTCATGGCTGCCGGCATCGCCTCGACGCTGCTGTTTGTCTATCCCGTTATGGTGGCGGTGCTCATGGCCCTTTTCTTTCGAGAAAAGGTAACGCCCACCACGGTCGTCTCCATTCTGTTATCGCTCGTGGGCGTAGCGCTGCTCTATCGCGGCGACGGCCAATCCACACTGAGTCTGGTGGGCGTAACCCTCGTTCTGCTCTCCTCGCTCACTTACGCCTTCTATATCATCGTTGTCAACCAGAGTTCGCTGCGCATGTCGTCCGTGAAGCTCACTTTCTATGTGTTGCTCGTCTGCACGTTGGCCATTGTGGCTTGGTCGTTTGTCAGTCCTGAAAATCATCTGATGATGCTCCACACGCCTTGGCACTGGTTCATGGGTTTCTGGATGGCGATATTCCCCACCGTGCTCTCCCTCGTGCTCATGGTCCTTGCCGTCCACGACATAGGCTCTACACCAACGGCCATCATGGGCGCACTCGAACCTGTCACCGCCGTCTTCATCGGCATCTTCCTCTTTGGCGAGGCCTTCTCCCTCCGCCTTGCCGCAGGCATACTGCTTATCCTTGTTGCCGTCCTCCTCATCATTCTTGGTAAGCACCTCCGCTTCCGCCCCCTGCTCTTCCGCCTCCGCAAGTATTGGCGCTGGAGATATTGAGGCCTGAATCATTCGAGAATATAAAGAAAGCAGTAAACCATGCATGAGGTTTACTGCTTTCTTTGTAAGAACAACTTTTATTTTAATAAATAATTCTTTCGAGCTTCTATTATGTCATCCATATTTTCGCTTGCCCAAACCAATAAGTTATCAATGAGTGGCAATAGGCTCTTACCTTTGTCGGTGAGCGAATACTCCACGCGAGGCGGAATTTCTGGGAAAGCCTCTCTCAGGATAAGTGCATCGGCCTCCAGCATCTTTAGGGTGGCGGTCAGCATCTTTTGAGAAATATCGGGGATATTGCGCTGTAGTTCTTTGAATCTTTGTCGTTCGTTGGCCTCTAACGTGAACAGTACCAGCATAGACCATTTGTCGCCTACCCTTGACAAGACGTTGCGCACGGGGCAGTTGGGATAGAGTGCATCTCGCAATTCATTTCTGTTCATTGCTGAATGATTAGGTTTAATTATTGTATTACTATACAAAAGTAACTATTACACTTTGTTGCCTTGAGAGAATTATTGTTAAACTATTTTAAAAGTGAAATACAACGATAGCACTGTTTCCAATGTTACTTACTTTTTGGTAACCGACTGACATCTTCGTGCCTTCTTGTACAACCTTTTGAAACATAATACCTTTGCATCGTCAAAACAAACAAAGAACGAAAACAAACAACTAATAAAAACAAAAACATTATGAAACAAGTAGAAAAAATCAAGGCAGGTGAGAACTTTACGGCAGTAAATGTTGGTAAACTCAGCAGTATCAAAGATTATGTTCTCCCATTGGGCGATATAGAGATTCCTGGAAAGGTCTTTGTGGGACAAGCTTTGCAGGCAACAGGTAGTGAGCTTTCTTTTCAAACCTTAGTGCCTGGTCAAGACAGTGGCTTCCTACACACCCACAAGACCCACGAAGAACTCTATTTCATTCTCAAGGGTGAGGGCGAATACCAAGTGGACGGAGAAATCTTCCCCGTGTCAGAAGGTAGTATCATTCGTGTAGCTCCTGCTGGCAAACGTGCCTTGAAGAATACAGGCAAAGATGAGATGCTCATGCTTTGCATCCAATATAAGGCCAATAGTTTTGCTGAAAATGATGCGCCCGCTGCTGATGGCGTTATTTTGAACGAAAAATTGGAATGGTAGTAGACACACAATTTCCAAATTGTCCGATTCGCAATGTTCTTGCCAGAATTTGCGAACCGGACTTATTGTGGATTGTTCATATATTAGGGAAAAAGAATTCGGCTACTTTTGAAGAACTCCTTCAAGAAATGCAAGATCAAACGCGGACGGAAATAGATGCTACTCTTTGCAAACTAATGACTGACGGAATTATCAAACAATCTGTAAAGTCTTTTTCCCTTACAGATAGGGGACTGTCATTATTTCCCCTTGCTGAGAATTTAGCACATTGGTGTGAACAAAATTTTTGTTCTAAGCAGTTTTAAGCTATACTTCAGTGCCTCTTATTTTTCCTTATTGCGTTTGAAAATGCAATAAAGATGTCAGCTGACAGCCTTATTGTGTCAGCTGACGCAATAAGGATATTTTTCCTTAATGCCTATTTACAGAATTCCCTCCATATCCTTTCTGAAAGCGTGTGCTCGGTGCTTTCGAAATAGAAAGCTACTGAGCGTTGCTACTCATAGGAGATGTGGAGGGAATTCAGGGAAAGGCTTATTTTTCTATTCTTATTTTACTTCCAATCCTTTCGTGTTGATTTTTCCCAAGGAGGAATTTGTTTTATTGAGTTTGTTGGTATTCCCTTTCAAGGTGATAGAGCCTATACCGCTGCAGTTAGCCACTACGCTCTTGCAATTGACCGTGGCCGTGACACTACCCACGCCGCTGCTCTCCAGTTTGCAGTTGTTGCTCTTCACAGAGAATGTGCCCGAACCTACACCCGAGAAATCGAACGAAGCATTGCCCGAAACGGTGAAATGACTGTTGCTAAGACTGCCTACGCCTTCGCAGTCCACTTCAAGGCTCGTGCAACTGACATTGCCGAAGCTGGCAGATCCCACGCCTTCGAGGCTGATATCTAAATCTTTGGTGTTGAGCGCTTGGCAGGTGAAATTGCCCACGCCTTCTTGTTCGAGACTTCTCAAACTGGGAGCTGTCACATCAATGGTGCAACGAGAATTGTTGTTCTTCAAATTTCGCCGTGTAGTGATATAAAGCGTGTTTTCTTTTACATAAATGGTGTCGATACCAGGGCGAAAGGCCGTGGCCGTCACCTTATAGGTGTTGCCTTGCGTGAAGCGGACGTTGGCAACAGATTCCATCTTGATGTTTTGGAAATCTCGCAGATTGAAGGTTCTGTCAACTGTTTTCTGTGGATTTTTCTCGTTAGTGTTCAGCGTAATAGAACAACTGCTGGTGTTCACCACGAAAGCGAGCAACGCAAGGGAAAGAAGATTTTTCATACTTGTATTTTTTGAGTTATACAAAAGCAGGAGAGAAGGACACATTGTTCCAACTCTCCCGCCAGATAAAAAGAAGTGACTCCGATGGGACTCAAACCCATGACACATGATACCGGAAACCATTGCTCTATTCAACTGAGCTACGGAGCCATAGTCCTATAAGACAATTGCAAAAGTAAGGAATTATTTGGAATTAACAAAAAAAACATCGGTTCTCGCCGCGCTGTGGGGGAGAACCGATGTGATGTTAAATGAGTGGGATGCCAGCGTTGCTACATTGCTTGCGCATTTCAGTGGGCCAGATAGAGGCTTGAATCTCACCGATATGGGCTTTCTTCAGATACATCATGCAGAGTCGCGATTGCCCAATACCTCCACCAATGGAGAGAGGCAGTGTGCCGTCCATCAAACGTTGGTGGAAATAGAGTCCGAGGCGGTCTTCCTTGCCTGTAGCTTTGAGTTGGCGCAGCAGGGCCTCTTTGTCAACACGAATACCCATCGAACTGATTTCTACGGAGCGTCCCAGCGTGTCGTACCACAAAAGCAAGTCGCCATTCAGTCCCGCAGTTCCTTCCTCGTTGATGCTGGTCCAGTCGTCGTAGTCGGGGGCGCGCAGGTCGTGGGGCTTGCCATCGCCCAGTGGACCTCCAATGCCGATGATGAAGACGGCTCCGTATTCTTTGCATATCCGATCTTCGCGCTCTTTAGGTGTCAGTTCTGGAAAGCGTTGTCGCAGCTCTTCCGCATGGATGAAATGCACCTTTTCCGGCATACTCGGACGAAGCTGTGGGAAGCGTTCGCAGATGAGAAACTCCGTGCGGAGCATAGCATAATAGATGTTTTTGACAGTCTTTTTGAGGTAGTCGATAGTGCGGTCCTCTCTGCTGATAGAGCGTTCCCAGTCCCATTGATCAACGTAGAGGGAATGGAGATTATCCAGCTCTTCATCAGCACGAATAGCATTCATGTCGGTATATATACCATAGCCCACGGGCACTTGCTGGTCGGCCAACATCAGTCGCTTCCATTTTGCCAGCGAATGGACCACTTCGGCGCGCGTGTCGCCCAAATCCTTGATAGGGAAGGAGACGGGACGCTCCACACCGCTTAAATCATCGTTGATACCAAGGCCGCGCTGCACGAAGAGTGGGCCAGTGACACGGCGAAGCTTCAGTCCCGTAGCTAAGTTGGCTTGGAAAAATTCTTTTATCTCTTTGATGCCCTGCTCGGTGTCGTTGCGTCCGAGTAGGGCTTTATAACCTTTAGGTATGATTACTTTGCTCATTTGTGTGCTTTTGTGTTATTGATGCAAAGGTAATACAGCTTTTTGAAAGAGAAAAGAGAAATAAAGAATTCGTATGTAATTTTATTGTTGCATTTTTAGAAAGTACAACAATAGCGCGTGATATTTCACTAAAACTATAGCTTTATCACGCGCTACTATGAATACGAATTGTTTTGTAATAAAATATCTGTGTTCTTAACTTTTCATGGTATAAAATACAATTCTATAGTTCTTCGCCATTTGCTGCATTGTATCCGTTGTCATAATACATGCTTATATAATAGCTGCCATAAAATTCATCTATTCTAAACCAAACAGTCTTTTTAGAAAGTTTCTCTCCTATAAGTCCGTATATCGTGTTGTTGATAGATTCTTGTACTACCTTTGTTGGGTTTTGTAATTGTTCATCAGTATATAGTTCTCTTAATTTTTCTCTTATCATTTCTGGTTTTACTTCATTTATATTCTGATAAAAAGTAGCACTATAAATCTTTTTGTTTGCTGCCATCTCGTAACTAATATCTTCATCTTCTGGTATCATTTGCTGCTCCATGGCTGTGTACCTTGGATTATTTTGAAATTGGTGTACTAGATTGTTAAAACGAACTTTTATATCGGCTTCATCTCTTGTGTTTACATCAGCAAGATAAATGCGATAAACTTTACCTCTATTTGTACCAACAAAAAGATGGACCTTTTCTCCATTAAATTGGCCTTTGAGAAAATCTTGATGGGGAACAGGCTTAAATCCTTTGGCTATAAGTTTTCTTTTCATTTCTGCTTTTGTACCATTGATAGGTATGCCTAAAAACTTTGTAATATCCTTTTGTGCGCACATTGATATGGCCGTAATTGCCATAAGGAGTATAGAAAAAAATCTTTTCATATTGTATATTTTAATAAAGAGTTGAATACATAGAACATCTTTGCCTATACTCTTCCTTTCTGAACTGGGGAAAAAGATAGACTGTGAAGTAAATATGTTTTGTTATTTTGCAATATTATTAAATTATTTTTGAAAAATATAGATTTTATTTAAGTAAGTGGTTTAGACATCTCTTTACGATCGAAGGAAAACAGTCTTTTCAATAAGGAGCTATAACTTTGAGGTTAAAGAAGTTATGGAAATTATATTTATAATATTGGGGATGTTAGCGATAATCTTTAAGTTGGTAATTTTCTTATTGTTTTGTTGCCTCACTCGTAGAGGTCGAGCAGGAGGGGAAGATGATCGGAAGTACCGCCGTGATAGTGAGGACCTACAAATGTGTAGCGAGGTTTGAGGCCGCCGCTGGGATCTGGTTCGGTCAGGAAAGGGAAGTGGACAATCTGACAAGCGGAAGGCGTGGTGCGGAGACCTTCTGCAGCCTGCAAGAGCGCACCATTCACTACGAATTGGTCAAGTTGGTTCCATTCTCCGCGAAACTTATAAGTGCCGCAAATATCTTCGGGCCCTCTGAGATTGGCTGAAAGGATGTAGAACGAAGTATCGGCAAATGGTGGTTGGGGCAATAAGGCGTGCAATCCCTCGCTTAGGCTGCGGTTGTGAAACTCATCATTGCAATCGCCCGTGATAACGAGAGCGGGGCGCAGACGGTGCTGTATCAAACTGTCGGCCGCGGCTCGGATGCGTTGCGCAGTGCGGATGCGGTAAGGCTCAGTCTTTTCTTGTCCGCCTGCACGACTGGGCCAGTGGACGGCCATAATATCGAGTGTATCGCCCGAAACTACTCGGCCACTCACGCGCAGCACATCGCGCGTGGGCTTTTCGGTGGTAGGATGGTAGGCAATACGCAGTGTGTCAGTTTCAAAGGGGCGAAATGTCATGGGCTGGAAGAGTACCGCCACGTTGATACCGCGCCGGTCGGCACTGTGGGTCACAATGTATTCGTAGCCCAAGCGGCAGAGCGATGTGTGGCGACAAAGGTCGCGGATAACGCTGTCGTTCTCCACTTCGCAAAGCACAATGACGTCGGGAGGGAGTGTGCCACCCACGGCAACAATGGCGCGGGCCAATTTCCCTAATTTGGCGTGATACAAGTTGCTTGTCCAGCGATATTTCCCTTGTGGCGTGAAGTCCACATCCTGTTTGCCAGGAGCGTGGATAGTGTCGAAGAGATTTTCGACGTTGTACTCCATGATTCGGAAGCGGCGATTTTGTGCCGAGAGGGAGAGGGAGAAGAAGAGGAGAAACAAAAGTAGCGTGTGTTTCATTGTAGGTGAGTTTTTAAGGTGAACATAAAAAAGAGCGCGAACCTTGTTTACGCAAGGGAGGTAAGAAAGGTTCGCGCTGTGGGAGACGGCGAAGAATGCCGTAAGAATGTTGGTTTAGTTGGCTGCTGCCTGCACCACTTCGATAGTGTCGGTGATGCCCGCAGAGGTCAGCGTGATTTGTCCAGTTCGCTCCACTCTGGTTGTGTTAGGCGTGATGGTGAGCGAGAGAGGGTGATAGCCCGCTGTCTGAGCGGCCGTGGGTACTTGAATCCACGCAGCGTTCGTTTGCACCATTGCGCCGTTGGCGTAAGTAGTGAAGTAGAAAGGTAGAGCCGTTGTTTTGGCATCGAGTTTTACCCCGTAGTATGCTCTATCGTTCAGTCTGTCATTGTTGAGGTCTTTGTAGGTGGCTGCAGGGGAGGAAATATTGAGCCAGCCCACTTGAACCACGGGCATATTGATGGTGTGCCCACCCTGAACATGGAAAATTGTTTGACGCGTGAGGCGGTCGGTGTTCACAGTAAAGGCCAGTTTGAGCAACGTATTGTAGAGTGCGCCTTTGTATTTAGGTGTCATCTCATTGGGAGTAACTGCCAACCAAGAGTTATCGACTGTCAGTTTCCACGCATCTGTTGAGAGCACATGGATGGTATCTGATGCTTGGTCAGCATAAGCCACCATGTTGGGCTTCATAGGTGCAAACTGCATAACATGCTGTTCGAATTCGCTTTTGCAGCTCGTAAGGGTCAGCACACCGGCTGCCACTACGGATAGAATCAATGAAATGTGTTTCATACGTATGGAAAATGAGTTTTTATTGAGCGTTTAGTATGGTTTCAATAGTGAGCGTGCGGTCCCATGTATAATTCCATTCGGGATGGCGCTTTGAGAGTTCGTCAATATAGGCTTGTTCCGAAGGTAGGCCTAATGTAGCACGGCGTTCGTCGAGTTTGTCAGCGTTGGCAACAGGCCAGAGATACGTTTTCCCATTCATCTCCATGAATTGTGTACCATAGATTTGCGGTTCGAGCTGATCAAATCGTATGCCGTCTTGGAAGGAGGCATAATAGAAAGCATCCAGGCGTTTTTTCTGCCATGCTTGTTCGATGAGGTGAGCCATCGGCAGGCGGAAAGCCAATGGAGAGTGGGACAGAACCAAGTAAAGTCCTTGATTGGCTTTAACGGAGCAGCTGTCAGGGTTATAGTCCGCGATGAACTCTTTGAGTACCGAGCGGTTCACACTGTCCTGTGCTTCGATAAGGCTATCAAGGGGTTCGATTTTACGAATCTGCTGATCCACATCAAAGAGGCGTTCGAGAAGCTGCGAAACGCTCTGCGCCGAGCAATTCAGGGCTGCAAGAGCAAAAAGGGATAAAACAATTTTCTTCATATTCATATATGTAAGGGGCATTCAGATGGCCACCCTTTTGTTTTTTGTGTCGTTGTTTGTTAGTACCATTCAATGTTGCTGGAGTAGCTGCTGCGTTTGTCCCATTTGAGAGCATCGGCAAGTTCGCTGGCAATGGCACGGAAGGTGAAGTTAAACGAAGTATAGGGTCTGAGCACCACGTTACACGACATTTCAAAGCAGTGGAGATTGCGAGAAAGTGATGCCGTTGTCATGGAAACGCGGTGTTGCTCGAAGTCGTAACCAGAGGAGAAGGTAATGTTCCAACCATCGGAAAGGCGGAGATTACCCGAAGCATTGAGCGTTTGCGTGAACCCGAAAGGATAGCGCATGGTGCGCTGGTTGATGGGTTTGTTGCGATTCTCAAACATGGTGATACCATAGGAGAGCGTGAGCGACCACGGCAGTTGGAAATGGAGATAGCCATCTTTGTCGACCTTGGCCTTTTCTTTCTGCACCGATTTCTTCTTTGTGGCCAACAAATCGGGGTCGATGTTGGCATCTTCCACGTTTGTTTGCTCATCGTTGTCTGGTTTGTTTGCAGTCTCTTCTGTTGTGTTGTTGCGGCGACCAGCGAAGAGGTTGCGCAACTTAGTGAACGTTTGGTTGTTGAGCGTGTAAGAGATGTTTTGGCTCATGCCCTGGAAGCGTCCGAAGCGTCCGTGGCTCCATTCGGTGCGGTCGCCCACCACCACATTGCCCTTGTTGTCGAAGACATAGGCGTAAGTGGCAAAGAGTGCTGCAAGGGAGAAGGTGTAGCTCTTGGTGAGCTTCAAGCGTAGGCGAGTTGTCAGGTCGCTCCATTGGCGCGTTTTTGCCGCCATATTGTAGGAGAGCGAAGCCGAAAGTTCATCTATAAGCGAAATCTTCTTGTAGCCCGTTGTGTCCTTATCGCTCTTGACCTTCATCTCAAGGTTGTTGGAGACGCTCATCGTGACCATTCCTTGTTTCGTACTGGAAGGATAACCGAAGATGCCACTTTGATACGGAGAATATGGTACTCGCTCCACGTTACCACTGGCATCCGTCTTATTGTAGTGCCGCGTGTAGCCGTAGCGTGAGGCGGTGAAGTCGGGCGCATAGCTGAAGCTGACATTGGGCTTAAAGACGTGGCGGATAGCAATAATCTTACTGCCGAAAAGCTTCTTCCAAGGTTTGTAGAATCCATAAAGTGTCGTGTTGGCACTTACGGCCACATTCCAATCGTAGAGATTGTAGAAACCATAGGTGGTATCGGCCACTTCGCGCAGTGCGGTAGCATCCCAGTTTCGCATGATGCGATTGGTGTACATCACATCGTTGAACGAGAAACTCGGAGAGATGTTGATGTATTTGAAGAGCTGGAACGTGGCATCAATAGGGATGCGGTGCTGCATACCATTGCGCCAGTCCTTGATGAGGTTGGAATGGAGCAGCTGATCCTCTTTCGTTGATATGGAGTTGTTGAATTGTCCCGTGTAGGACATAGAAATTTTTTCGTACCACCGTTCTTTCCCCACTTGGTGCTTGCGGCGGAACGGATAGAAGCGAGCGAGCGAGAAATTCAAATCGGGGAGCGACATGGTGATAGTACTGGTGCGCATGTCTTGTGTGAGGTTGGAAGAACCAGATACCGACAAACCGATGCCCGAAAAAAGATGGCTGAAACTCACCGAACTGGCGCGCGTGCTCTGCGTATAGGAGAGCGGGTTGTACAAACTCTCCAGATTTTTGCGCTCATAGTTTTCTGAAGCAAAGTTTACGCGAGCGGAGAATGTGGTATTGCCGCCGGCGGCAGCATCCTTCGTGTGGCTCCACTGCACCTTGAGGCTCGTTGTTTTCATGTAGTCCGGCAAATTCTTTTCGCCCTCCACCGTGTTGAGATAAGAGATGTAGAAATTACCGTTATACTTGTAGCGTTTCTTATAATTGGTCTCCAAACTCAATCCCCAGGAGCCTTTCGTGTAGATTTCCCCAAGGAGCTTTAGGTCCATGTAGTCGTTGAGCGCAAAGTAGTATCCACCGTTGCGGAGATAGAAACCGCGGACAGTCTCATCGCCGTAACTCGGCATGATAAAACCGCTGGAATATTTCTTATTAAAGGGGAAGAAACCATAAGGTATGCCGATGGGGAGCGGCACATCCTCAACCACGAGATAGGCCGGACCAAAGACGGTTTCCTTGCCCGGAATGACCTTGGCGCGCGATAGTTTCAGATAGAAGTGGGGGTGTTTGGCGTTACAAGTGGTGTATTTGGCCGATTCCAAATACAGCGTACCGTCGTCAGTACGTTTGGAGCGTTCGCTCTGGATAAAGCCGTTGCCCTGTGTGGTATTGACATTTTGGATGAAACCTTTCTTCGTCTTGAAGTTATAGCTCATTTGCTCGCTCACATATTCGTCTGAGCCCTGCTTGAAAGAGGGCTTCTGTTCGAGTACACCAGCCGTGTCGGCAATGGCCTTAGCGTGGACAAGGCTTGAGTCCATATTCATTGAGATATGGCCTGCATCGAGCGTCATATTCTCGTATTTCACTTCTGCTTTGCCGAAGAGAAACGCCAGTTTTGTGTCAGCATCGTAAACAACAGAGTCCTCGGCTGCAAAGTCCACGGGTTTCTCCAAGCCGCCACGCTTCTTCCGCAGCGTGTCCGTGCGTAGCGTGTCCGTGCGGACAGAGTCGATGCTGATGGCTTTGGTAGCGCGAAAGGTCGAGTCCATCTGTGCCCGGCGTTGGCGGATAAGTGCCGTGTCGGGCGTAGCTTTTCGAGTGGTGTCGGTCGCTGAGGCAGAGGAGGGCTGATAGTAGAGGCCATTCTTTATGCCTGCTGTCACGCACAACGCCATCAGTGACGATAAGAGTATCGTTATAAAGGTTCTCACCTGAATTGATCAATTTTAGTGGGCGAAGATACTAATTCTAATAGAATTAGGCCGTTTTCTCACTCTTTTTAACAGCCTTCAGCACTGTCTCAATCGAATTGTTCAACCCATTTACGGAAGATTTCTACACCTTTGTCGCCGAATTTTTCAAGACTTTTCACTGTCTCTTCCACCGTACGCTCACGTTCGGGATGACTTTTAGAGAAAAATTTATCGGCATAGCAAATCACCTGTTCTTCCAATGTTTCGGGACAGAGGTCTGTGGCGGGAGGCTCCACTCCGTGATCTCTGAAGGCTTGGCGGGTCATGCCCGTCCCCGTGTGGCGTTCGCAGATGCGGGCAAGGTCTTCACGACCCTCTCGGCGCATGAGTTCTGCTCCCAACATGCCATGGAGCAGATAGTTGAAATGGCCATGGCAATGGATGCCCGGTGCATCGGTCAAGAATATTCCAAGGTCGTGGAGCATAGCCCCATCGCGTAGGAGTTTTTCATTGAGATGCAGTTCAGGATGTTTGCTACAAACCTCAAGCGCCTTCTTTTCAACTTGCTGACTGTGGTGGATGAGCAACCGCCGAAGAGCATTGTCGTCGGGGTAGTACTTGTAAATGATTTCTAATGGATTCATGTTTATCAATCTCTTTGTTCCGTTGCAAAATTACTCAATTCGGAGGATTCAGCGAAGTGGAAGAATGAGGCTTTTCTTTATAAAAGAAAAACGGGCCAATTACTTGACAAAGCTGCCCATCCTTTTAGCCAGCTTCATCTGCTGTTCTCCTCAATTTTTTACGAAGATAAGTTTTTCTTAGCTCGATTTCCTATTTTTCTTCATCTAAATATCTATTTTTTTATTTTAGCGACTCTTTTTCTTTTCTTTTTGCTCCATTGATTAGCCTTTTCTATTCGAAAATACAATAAAGCTGTCGGCCAACACCCTTATTGTGTCAGCTGACAGCCTTATTGCGTTCGCCAGCATCCTTATTGGACAGACGAAAAAAATAGGACTATTCTACGCCCTCTCTCTTGCTCTTTCGATTTTGTGAGATTCTCGCCTGAAGAAACTGAGAAGTTATTTTACAAAACATAAAAAGCCGCGACAGGAGATACTGTCGCGGCTTTGAAAGTATAGAGCCTTACTTGTTTGTGAAAGTGAGGTGGTCGCCTTCGGCTTGGGCCGTTATCGGGCGACTCTTGTCGATGCTTCCACTCAACAGAGCTTTGCTCAAATCGTTGAGCAACAACCGCTGGAGCGCACGCTTCACGGGACGAGCACCAAACTCGGGATCGAAACCAGCTTCGCTGATGAGCGCGATGGCATCGGGAGTGACGGTGAGTTGTACCTCCTGCTCGGCGAGTCGGCGGATGACGGCTTCAACTTGCAGGCGAACAATGAGTTCGATTTCGTCCTTCTTGAGCGGCTGGAACATGATGATGTCGTCGATACGGTTCAAGAACTCGGGGCGGATGGTCTTTTTCAGCATCTCCAACACTTCGCTCTTCGTTTCCTCAAGAATCTTGGCTTGCTTAGCGTCGGGAAGTCCGCGCATAGCCTCGAACTTCTGTTGGATGAACTGGCTACCGAGGTTGGAAGTCATGATGATGATGGTGTTCTTAAAGTTGACCACACGGCCCTTATTGTCGGTCAGGCGGCCGTCATCGAGCACTTGCAGCAAGATATTGAACACGTCGGGATGTGCCTTTTCAATCTCATCGAAGAGTACCACAGAGTAGGGCTTGCGCCGAACAGCCTCGGTGAGTTGTCCACCCTCTTCGTAGCCTACATAGCCCGGAGGCGCACCAACAAGGCGACTGACGCTGAACTTCTCTTGATATTCTGACATATCGATACGCGTCATCAGCGTTTCGTCGTTGAAGAGATATTCGGCAAGTGCCTTTGCCAGCTCTGTCTTACCAACACCCGTAGTGCCCAAGAAGATGAACGAACCGATGGGGCGTTTGGGGTCTTGAAGACCTGCCCGACTGCGGCGAACAGCATCGCTTACGGCCTGGATGGCCTCGTCCTGTCCGATGACACGTTTGTGGAGTTCGCTCTCCATGTGTACCAGTTTCTCGCGCTCGCTTTGCAGCATTCGGCTGACGGGTATTCCTGTCCAGCGGCTCACTACGTCAGCGATATCGTCGGGCGTCACTTCCTCTTTGATAAGAGCTTCTGAGCCTTGGCGCTGATGGAGTTGCTTCTGGATGGAGTCGATTTCATCCTGCAACGCCTTTAGTTTGCCGTAGCGAATTTCAGCAACTCGCTCATAGTTGCCTTCACGCTCAGCACGTTCAGCCTCAAACTTGAGTTGCTCCATTTGTTTCTTGTTGTCCTGAATCTTGTTGAGCAATTCGCGCTCGCCTTCCCACTTTGCGCGGAAGTCCTTTTCGCGTTCCTCTAATTCAGAAATCTCCTTGTTGAGGGCGGTGAGTTTCTGCTCGTCGTTTTCCCGCTTGATGGCCTCCCTTTCAATTTCGAGCTGGCGCAGACGTCGCGTGATTTCGTCGAGTTCTTCCGGTTGAGAGTCACGCTCCATTCGCAGTTTTGCGGCAGCCTCGTCCATGAGGTCTATGGCCTTGTCGGGGAGGAAACGGTCGGAGATGTAGCGATGAGAGAGCTGGGCAGCGGCAATGAGGGCATCGTCCTGAATACGCACCTTGTGGTGGTTCTCATAACGTTCCTTCAGACCGCGCAGAATGCTGATGGCATCCTCCACACTTGGCTCGTCCACCATGACAGTTTGGAATCGGCGTTCGAGTGCCTTGTCCTTTTCGAAATACTTCTGGTATTCCTCCAGTGTGGTGGCTCCGATGGTTCGGATTTCGCCACGTGAGAGAGCCGGCTTGAGGATATTGGCAGCGTCCATGGCTCCCTCTCCTTTGCCCGCGCCCACAAGGGTGTGGATTTCATCAATGAAGAGGATAATCTCTCCGTTGGAGTTGGTCACTTCATTGACAACGCTCTTGAGACGTTCCTCAAATTCGCCCTTATATTTAGCACCGGCCAGCAGTGCGCCCATGTCAAGACTGAAAAGCTGCTTGTTCTTCAGATTCTCAGGCACATCGCCACGAACAATACGTTGTGCCAAGCCTTCAACTATGGCTGTTTTACCCGTACCTGGTTCACCGATGAGGATAGGATTATTCTTGCTTCGGCGACTCAAGATTTGCAGAACGCGGCGAATCTCCTCGTCGCGACCAATAACGGGATCGAGTTTACCTGTGCGGGCTTCGTCCACGAGGTTGCGGGCGTATTTGCCCAGTGCTTGGTAAGTGTCCTCGCTCGAAGCAGAGTCGGCCTTGCGTCCACCGCGCAATTCTTTGGTGGCAGCAATCAAGCCATTCTCTGTGACGCCTGCATCGTGTAGCATCTGGCTGGCCAAACCTTGGGTTTTAAGGATGGCGAGCAGGAGAGGCTCGAGGCCCACGAATTGGTCGCCATCTTTCTTGGCTATATCTGTTGCCTTGGTCAGAGCCTCGTTGGCGTCGCGGTCCAGATAGGGTTCACCGCCACTCACGCGGGGCTGACTTTGGAGTTCGCGGTCCACAACCTGCTGCAAGGCATTGCTGTTGACGCCCATCTTCCCGAAAAGGAATTGTGTGACGTTTTCCCCCACTTGCAGGATACCTGCCAGGAGGTGTACAGCCGTAACAGCTTGTTGCCCGCCGCTTTGTGCACGGTTGACAGCCTGTTGTACGGCTTCTTGTGCTTTAATTGTGAAATTATCGAAGTTCATAACTTTTTATTTTTATTATTTTGCCACACAATAAGACAAAGGCCGCGCCAAATGGAATAAGGGTGACATTTTGTCAGAGGTTCGTGCAAAATAATACAAAAAACATCCGCCAGAGTGAGTGGCGGATGTTGATGCGGAGAGCCTATGAATAGGCGGATTAGTTGTCGATACGCTGTGTTTCGCGAGCCATTTTCATGAGCTCGGGGGAGATATGACAGTAGCCACTTGGGTTCTTGTCGAGGTAGTCTTGATGATATTCCTCGGCAGCATAGAAATTCTTTAGTGGCATTACTTCTGTGGCAATCGGATCAGAGAAAGCGAAACTTTCCTCGGCCACGGCATCCTCTATAATGGCTTTGTCGGCTTCGTCCTCATAGTAGATTCCTGTTCTGTACTGTGAACCTTTGTCTGCTCCTTGTTCGTCGACCTGCGTAGGGTCGATCGTCAAGAAATACATACGGAGCAAAAAGAAAAGAGGAACTTTCTTCTCGTCATACTCCACCTTTACGGTTTCGGCAAAGTGGGTTGTGTCGGAGCAGACCTCCTCGTAAGTTGGGTTTTCCGTATTGCCGTTGGCATAGCCCACGGTTGTATTGACCACTCCGTGTATCTGTTTGAAAAAGTGCTCAGTGCCCCAGAAGCAGCCACCAGCTAAATAAATTGTCTTCACTATTTTGTTTGTCTTTTGATGTGCTAATCGCGAGCGGTAGATCGCGCGGATTATCACTTTTCTTTATTTCAGTTGCGATTCAATCGGGTCACGATATTGCCCTTGTAGGCGATGAAGCTCCTTGCGAAGTTCCTTCGTGATTTTCTCCGTACCAGCCTGACCATAGATATTATGGAGTTCGTGCGGATCATTCTTCAAATCGAAGAGTTCCCATTCGTCAATGTCATTGTAGAAGTGAATAAGTTTCCAGCGGTCCGTACGTACGCCGTAATGGCGCTTGACACTGTGTTCTGCAGGATACTCGTAGAAGTGATAGTAAATACTCTTGCGCCAATTCTTTGGGTGTTGTCCTTTGAGCAATGGCAGGAGGGAAACGCCGTCCATATCGGCTGGAATCGGAGCTCCCGCCAAATCGAGGAATGTTGGGGCATAGTCGATATTTTGTACCATCTCTTTGATTTCTCCGCGCCCTTTGAAGCCAGCGGGGAGGCGCATAACGAGCGGCGTGTTAAGGCTCTCCTCGTACATGAAACGTTTGTCGAACCATCCGTGTTCTCCCATGTAGAATCCCTGGTCGGAAGTGTAGACCACAAGGGTTGAATCGAGCAGGTTGAGGCGTTTGAGCTCATCCAGCACCCTACCTACGTTATCATCGAGGGACTTTGTCACTTTGGCGTAGTCGCGCATGAACCGCTGGTACTTGAATTCGGCCAGCTCGCGCCCAGAAAGATTGCGCTGCTTGAAGTCGGTTGTAATACTGTCATAGAAGCAGTCGTAATCGGCACGGTCGCGTGAATCCATGCGTCCAATCATGCTGAGGTATGAGTTCGTTAGGCGCGTGGCTGCCCCAGGTGTATAGATTTTGTCATCATAGACAATGTCCATGTCGTGGGAGGAAGCGATGCTCATCTCTTGAGCTGCTGCTGCGGCTCTGCCTTTGTAGTCGTCGTAGAAAGTCTCGGGCACTTTGAACGTCTTATCCTCGTATTCGTGGAGATACTTGATTTCGGGTAGCCAACAACGGTGACAAGCTTTATGATGGATGAAGAGCGCGAAAGGTTTGGACTTGTCGCGCTGGTGCTCTAACCAGTTGATACTTTTATCTGTGATGATGTTGGTGATGTATCCTTTCTCTCGCACAGTGTCGTTCTTCATCGTGATGAAGTCGGGGTTGTAGTAATCACCTTGTCCTGGAATGATGTTCCAGTAGTCAAAGCCAGTGGGCAGACTGATAAGGTGCCACTTACCGATGAGAGCTGTTTCGTAGCCGGCCTTTTGCAGAAGCTTCGGCATGGTCTGTTGCGATCCGTCGAAGATACCGTGCTCGTTGTTGGTGAAGCCGTTGTTGTGAGAATGTTTACCCGTCAACATGCAAGCGCGTGAAGGGCCCGAAAGAGAATTTGCCACGTAGGAATTGACAAACTTAACGCCATCGCGGGCAATGCGGTCTAAGTTGGGAGTGGAAATATGGCTCTTGTCATAGCAAGACATCATTTGCGCCGTATGATCGTCGGTCATGATGTAGACTATATTGTAGCGCTGAGCAGCTGCAGCCATAGGTAGCAAAGAGAGTAGGGCTACAGCTTGGGTTTTCTTTTTCATAAAGCGGAGATAAGGGTTATAAAAAGAAAGGATTGTGAAAATTAAGGAAGGGTATATAAAAATCGACGCGGGGAGTATGCCTTTTCAGAGACATACTCCTCGCGTCGGGTAGTATTTAAGCTTTGTCAGAACCGGCGGCTTGCTTGTTCATCGTTTTCTCAACGATGTCGATGAGTCGCTTACCCAGAGCATCGGCTTCCTCAATGGTGTGAGCCTCTGAGAATATGCGGATGATGGGTTCGGTGTTGCTTTTTCTGAGGTGTACCCACTTGTCGATGGTATCAATCTTCAGACCGTCGATTTCAGTAAGGTTCTCTTTTGCGAACTCTTTTCTAACTTCAGCCAGAATAGCGTTGAGGTCTGTTTGGGGTTGCAAATCGATACGGTTCTTTGCGATGGCGTAGAGTGGATACTGTGCTTTCAGCTGCGAAGGCGTTTTGCCCGACTTTGCCATATAGGTAAGCATCAAGGCAATACCAACTAATGTGTCACGACCATAGTGGGCTGCTGGATAGATGATTCCGCCATTTCCCTCGCCGCCGATCACGGCGTTGGTTTCCTTCATCTTCAGCACGACGTTAATCTCGCCCACAGCAGAAGGGGTATACTGTCCACCGTTTTTCTCTGTCACATCGCGCAGGGCACGGGTGGACGAGAGGTTACTAACGGTGTTTCCTTTCGTGTGTTGGAGAACCCAGTCAGCACAAGTAACAAGGGTGTATTCTTCTCCATACATTTCACCGTCTTCTTGGATGAAAACCAAACGGTCTACATCGGGGTCACAAACAAAGCCGATGTCGTAGTGCTTTTCTTTCATCACGCTGCAAATCTCATTCAGATTTTTGCGTAGCGGTTCGGGATTGTGAGCAAACTGTCCGTTGGGCTCACCATTCAGTATGTCATAAGTCACGCCCAGCTGGTCGAGAAGTTTCGGTAGGATAATGCCACCCACGGAGTTGATAGTGTCGAGACAGACGTGGAACTTAGCGTTTCGAATTGCTTCTACATCTACCAGTTCCAAACCTTTGACCATATCAATATGGTATTGGTCATAGATGTTTTTTTCTTCGTAGCTTCCGAGCTCATCTACGTCGGCATAGACAAAGGAACGTTCATCGTCGGCCAGGCGAACCACCTCCGCTGCCTCAGCTGGGGGGATAAATTCTCCAAGTTCGTTGAGGAGCTTGAGTGCATTCCACTGTCGAGGATTGTGAGAAGCCGTCAGGATGATACCTCCCACAGCGTTTTCAGCAGGAACAGCTATTTCTGTCGTTGGAGTAGTGGCCAGGCCGATGTTGACTACATCGAAGCCCAATCCCATAAGAGTGCCGCAGACACAGTGGCTCACCATTTCTCCTGAAATGCGCGCATCGCGTCCCACGACAATTTTTTTCTGTACTTTTCCGCCAACTTTTGCAGCACGGAGGGTTGCATACGCTGTTACAGACTTTACAATGTCGAGCGGATTAAGTGTATCTCCAGTGTGGCCGCCGATGGTGCCGCGGAAACCAGAGATAGATTTTATGAGTGTCATTTATTTTGAGTTAGGTTTTAGTTTTCTTGATAGACAGCACAAAGTTAAGAAAGTTCAGAAGAAACTGCAAGAAGTTTTTCTAAGAAATGAAGCCTATAGATGGCAATTCTCCGCAAGAATTTCTGGGTTCTTGCGGAGAATTGGAGATTATTTCCCAAGTGGTGAATATTCCACTTTTTTAGTGTGTTTGTCATCGTAGACTGCTTCGCGTATCTTGTCGACCGATACTTCCACCTTTGTTCGTGTGAGTTCGGGAACATTGAAGCTCTTGAGTAATAGTTTGTTTTCCTCTGGGTCGGCCTGTGGTAGGACGAAAGCTTTGTGGGCGCGGCCCTCCTTATCGAAGTAGGCAATAAAGGGGCGCGTGTAAGAGCCGTCCATGCGCCGACTGCTAAACACAATCCAGCGGCCGTTGCTCGACCATGTGTGATAGCTGTCTACGTCAGGGCTGTTGGCTTCCGTGAGAGGGCGAATCTCTCCGGTCGTTAAGTCTTTGATCCATAGGTCGCTTGATTTGTGCCAGATGTGGAACTGGCCGTATTTTCCGAGGGTGAAGAGCAAGTATCGCCCATCGGGACTGACACGCGGAACACTTGCGCTGAGGCCCATACTTGTACAGTTTACCTCCAATTGTGGTGGTCCGAACCGGCGGGTCTTCTCGTCGAATGTCATACTATATATATTATAGCGCACAGAATCGTGGCGTTCCAATATGCGATTGATGGCTAGGCTGTCGGGCAGTCCTTTGAAATCGGGTACATAAGCATCACAATAGTAGAGTTTCTTGCCATCGGGAGCCCAACAAGGGAATGTCTCAAAATGATCGTCGGTTTTGAAAATATTTGAGAGCTTGTTGTTGTCCGCATCATAGAAAACGAGGTCGCTGGCATAGTCCACCACTTCTATCTTATTCTTATTGATCATGTGGAAAGCCTGTCCCGTCTTGTTACTGGAGAAAACCACCCAGTTGCGTGTTGGGTGCCACGTTGGGTATACGGTGTTGGCCAGTGTAGAGTCGGTTTTCATGTTTAGCTTCTCAATCTTTCCATTCTCTATCAGCATTGTTCCGCCGTGTATGGCGCGAACGTGGAAGAGCATGCGCTTCGTGTCGTAAGCCTGATAGTTGTGGCAGTTGATGCAATGGTTCTCCTTTTCATCAAACGTACGGTTGTTTTCATAAATCGGCGTTTGTTCGAAGTTTTCCAAATCGCGCTGATAGATGCCCAGTTGGCGATAGAGTTCGTAGCTGGGTTCGATGAGGCGATAAGAGAGATATTTGTCGATAGGCTCTTTGGCTACATGGATAACATATTTCGGGAAACTCACCCACTGGCCGTTACGCTCAGCATAGAGTTCTACGCTCAAGTCGCGCCCCTTGTTGGCCGTGAGCAGCTTGCGCCATTCGGTACTGTCGAGAAAGAGTTTTCCATCCTCATTACCCCCTACCACGAGTTGCACGCCTTGTCCTTGGATCACTCCCACAAAGTTGTCGCCCTTTGCCGTCACCTGGAAATTGAGTGGAGCAATGTTGGGCGGAATGGTGATGTCGCGGTAGTCGGGGTATATACCTGCCACCTCCTTCACGGGAGTGGCATTTTGGGGAATGCTCACCTCCTTAGCACAGGAAGCAAAGGCAAAGAGCGCGAGCAAAAAGAAATATATTTTTTTCATAATTCAGCTGAGCAATTTAGTTGACCTGTCCTTTGTTTTTACGGTTGTTGTCCACATTACCTTCATTGTTTTCGCAGAAATAATAGTAGAAGTAAGTGCCCAACCAATCTTTTTTCAAGTTGGCGCGTAGAGCCTCCTTGTCCTTAGTATAAGGTCGGGCCGCCATGAGGAAAGATTGGAGGTTAGCCATAATCATTTGGTTCACTCCGTACTGCTTTACCACGTCCTGATAACCTTGCTTGATGGCGAGGCAGGCGAGGGCCTCTTGCATGGTTTGAGAAATGGGCATCCCGTTTTGCACCATGAAATTGATGCGTGGGAGCAATGCCACCAAGTCTTTGGAATAGAGACACGCCGCAGCCGAGGTGATGAGTGTTTCGTTGGAACCCCTGTTCACACCGAGATTGTAGCCCAAGAACACAGGCTGACGATAGTTTTGTTCGAAAAGGTCCTCTTTCGGGAGAAACTTCTTGACACCAGCCAACTCCGAGTCTTCATCGATGAGCTTAGGATTGTTGAGCATCGGCTCATAGCGATCCACAAAAGTTTGCTCAAACGGAACGTGTTTCAATATGTCGAGATATTTTTCGGCCAGCTCTTTCTCACCAGTCAGGATGGCACAGAGCGCACAGCGCTTGAGGTTGCGCGTGGTGGGTCCGTCCATCACGATGCGCTCAAAGGCATAGTGATAGGCCGGTTGCACGAGTCCCGCGGCAAAGTCGCAATCCGCCTGGAGCAGTCCATACTCCTCGCTGCCGTCCACCTTTTTCAGACCAGCATCGGGATAGTCGTAGGGGATTTCAAAAAGGCGATCCAAGAGCTGATCGGTGCGGAGCAACGCTATGGCATGGTAGGCGGCCACGGTGCGGGTGGGGCGGCGTGCCGACATAGCATCATCGATCATTCCCTCCCAGTCCTGCTCCATCATCTTGTTCTGCATTTTAGCTCCGAGAATATCGTTCTGATGGCGATACATGGCATCGGCGTAGAGCCCCGCGAAACCAGCAACGGCCAATAGGAGACCGATGCGTAGCCCTTTCTTGCTTGTCTCGGACTGCTCTTTGCCCCGGCGGAGGAAACGCGCAATTTGTGCCACTACGACGAGAACCACCAGTGTGAGGAACGGAATGAGCATTAGGCGGCTCGGCTCGGCTTTGTAGTAGAGGTTAGTACCCATTTCAACAATGTAGGCCATGATGGCAATGGGCAGAAGAAAGGCGATGCCCCGCCAGCGAGCAGGGATACGGAAAATGGCATCCAATTGGCAGGCGATGGCCGTGAGGAGAGTGGAGAGAATGAGACCGCCCACCCATTTTGATTTGAACACCACCATCAGATAGCGGCCGAACCAAAAGAAATGGCCGAAGGGCGTATCGGTGAGGAACTTCATAGATGTGGCATCGCTCACCACAAAGGCATCTTGCTGTGCGCGCACAAAGACATCGCCATAGATGAAAGTGCAAAAAACGAGCAACAACACGAAGCCGCAAATTTTGATAAAGGGATTCCAACAAAACTGTTTTTTAGGCTTCATGGCCTTTGTTGGCGTCTGCTTTGCCGGGGCTTTGTGTTGCGGCTTGTAAGTTTTTTTGTGTGACATTATCAAGGTATATGATTACTTTGCTGACAAAGGTACAACTTTTTGCGGATTGGTCTTGCGGTTTCTATGTTTTAGCCGCGAAGAGGAGAGCTTTTGGCCCACGAAGTTTCACGAAGGAGGCGAATGGATACGAATTTTCTTTTTCGATAAGTACTCACAAATGAGATATTGAAAATATAAATTCGTACTCATTCGCCTTATTCGTGTCCATTCGTGGGCTTAAGACCAAAGGAAGTATATCCCTGTAAAGAATCTTCGCAGTTTTCGGTTCTCAAGAATAGCGTAAAAATCAGCGGAAGATATGGTGGCTTATTCCGTCCCTGCCTGCACGGACTCATTTGATAAGGCTGTTGGCGGATACAATAAGGCTGTTGGCGAGTATCCTTATTGCACTGGCTGACATCCTTATTGTGTGAGCTGACAGGATAAGGAAAATATTCTGTGAAATGGTACTGAAAAATACGCTTACAATACTGCAATGCCTCTTCTGGATGGGATTTTTCTGAAAAACGAAGGCACGGATGCGCGTTGACCATCTAAAAGTGGGCAAGATAGCTGCATTCTCAGTCTCTTTTAAGAAAATGATTTGTCAAGTTATTAACCCCAATTCGGGATAAGCAGTTCTTCTTTTTCCTCAAAAAAGTTTCAATAAAAGCCTATTTAATACAACCCCAAAACTCAAGCCCACCCATTTCGGTCAACTCTGTGTTGCCGACATTACCTATGTTGCCACTCAAAGAGGTTGGGCATACCTCTCACTGGTAACAGATGCCGTCTCAAGAGTCATAGTAGGTTGGCAACTCCATCCCACCTTATCCAAGGACGGCCCCATAGAAGCCCTGAAGAAAGCTATCGACTTTTATAGAGCCAATCATGTCAACCCAGCAGGGCTCATTCATCACTCCGACCGAGGCACTCAATATTGCTGTAATGAATACATTGCGCTATTGCAAGACCTCGGAATAAGAGCCAGTATGACTCAAACAGGCGCCCCTCTACACAATGCCCTAGCAGAGAGGATCAACAATACCGTAAAGAACGGATGGCTCTTTGAAACACAAGAAAAGAGCTTCGGGGAAGTAAAGGAACTCGTTCAAAAAGCCGTTGATATATACAATCGAGTACGTCCCCATCAAAGTTTAGAAATGAGGACACCTCTCGAAGAAATGAAACGGTTATTAGAACAAGCAGCATAGTACAATGTCTCTCGGGGGCTACTCGCCCCCTGCCGACAGCACCCCCTCGGTGTTTTTCATTCCTCAAGCAGCCACCGCAAAAAAAATGGAATGCCAAATAAATTAAAAATCCTTATCTTTGCCACCATAAGGCAAGTGTCAACCTAAAACAGATTTAGGAAACAACAATGACAACCTCCTCTAAACTTAACTTCAGGAGCTGTCAACCAAAACATATTTTAACAAACAGAACTGTCAACCTTTTTCAGTACAGAGCAATATGAGACTATTTATGTTAATATTATCATTTATTGTTTGCTCCAATATTTGGGGGCAAACAATAAGTTTACCCATAGTTCCCTTGAATATCAACTTGAAATATATTAATCAATTTGACTCCTTGGGTAAAAAAAATGGGTGTTGGTATGAAGTTTCTGATGATATTGTTTCACTATGCTTCTATGTTGGTGGAATTAAAAACGGCTTTGTTCAAATATACAGAAAGTTAGGACAAAATAAATATTATCTTCAAGCTTCTGGATATTACCGTAATAATATGCAAGCGTACCAATGGCTATTTTTTTATACTAATGGTATGGTTGCTACTTCACAAACCAAAATTTCAAAAAATTCAAACTTTTTGAAAGAGGCACAAAAAGCAGGATTTCGTACCCCAAACTCTACATTGCAGTGTTATATTATAAATTATAATATCAATGGCAAAATTACATCAGAAGGATGGTGTATATTTCAAGATGATGTAGAAGATGATGCACAGGAAGTAGGAATATGGAAATACTATACCTCGCAAGGTATAAAAATTGTAAACAAGTCTTTGGAATATTGAGAAGAACTGCTTATCCCGAATTGGGGTTTATAGGAGGTGCTGCCGGATATTTCACAGGAAGAACTGTTTCTGAAACAGTGTATGATAAAATTACCCAAAAAGGAATTCCTTTGGGGCACAGATAATTAAAATTAAGATGCCCCTTTTGATGTATCAAGAGGGGCATCTTGCAAAAAGACGGATATGATAGTAAAAGACATTTTATATAGGAACAAGGATATTGGTTATGGGCTAAATGTCATCTTTAAATTAGATGATAATACATTTTTGCTATTTGACTCTATTGGTTTCTCTTTTGTTGAGAAAGCCAACTTGTTGGACAATAAATGGAAACACTGTTCATATTGGAAGAACAAATCGCAAATAAATGGTATTTATGAAGATGAGTTAACTGCTTATTTTGTCGTATTCTCAAACGGTGATATACTATATATATATCAATCCATTAGTGGAGATGAAAAAATTAGACAAGAAATGCGTTTCGTTTTGCCAAATGATTCGGATTATAATGACATAATTTCTTATATGAATGAGGATTGGATAGATGTATGGTATAGTAAGACTGGTTCAATTAATAGAATTATTTTTAGGTCTGGAGATAAAACTCATAAGTAATGCAATTATATGATTACAAAAACGAGCCGTCTCAAACAAAAATGTATTCTGTACTTAGTGTCTCGCAATGCCTCCCAGAATCGCATTGGCAGATTGATGCTTCGCGAGGACGGTAGTGGTGCTATCGAGTATTACTACGGTAAGATGGGTGAGGTCTTGAAGAAATGCAGATACCCCCCAAGGAAAATATAAAATATTGGGATGGAGGAAAGCTGGAACAAAGCGTTATCCAACTATATCTTTTGGTCCTAATGACCTGCTTGCTTTAGAGTATCAAGGTGGTGAAGGGGGAACCAGACAAGGAATGCACACACATGGAGGCCACAGGCAAAAGCCTGGTTTGATGGGAACACATGGGTGTATGCGAATGGCAGATGCTGACATAAAGGAACTTAAAGAAATGGTTACACAGTTAGAAAAAAATGATCCCAACGAGAAAAAAGGATTCCTTACGTTGAAAGATGATTTGCAGGTTCCTGTCAGCTATAATGATAGAGATAAAATCAAAGAAGAAGTAAACGAAATGAAATCCTACGAGTTACCTGAAGTTATTGTCATAGGTCATAGAACTCAAAAGGTAGAAAAGAACGAAACAAAGAAAGGAGGAACAAAACATGAGACAGAACAATAAAAATACCCTGCTTCAAATGGCTCTGTTATGTTTTTTGGGAGTTACAAGTTGTAATAATAATTCTAAAATCATTTATACAGCAACACAAAGGGAATCGGATTTTGATAAAGATACAGTTCTGAAAAAGGAAGCAAGTAAAGACATCTGTACAGAGCCTGATGATAGCCTTTTTGTGCAAAGAATTATTGATGGAAACTTTTTTCAAGAGAAGATTTCCAAAGAACAGGACTATGTTCTAGTCGTAAAACATTGTTTTGCACATACCGATGAACAATATGATGAAACTTTTGCTGATGGTTTGAGCCATATGCTGGTCAAATATCCCAACAAAATAAAAGGAATACAAAAAGCTATAAGTTTACTTCCTATCGAACAACAAAGCAAGGCTAATCATAATATGATGATTTATATCGTATCTTCATGGATAATGGAAAACTATACAGATTCCATCAATTTAGATATGTTCTATCAATCATATCCTTTTTTCAAGAAAGACCCTGAAATTGAGAATATCTTGAAAGAACAGTTTAATAATGGAGTAAGATAAATGACTTTGTCGTTAGAAAATATACATAGCATTTCTAGTAATGCATCAAATTGGGGTTATTAGGCAGTAAGGCGTTGTCTGGAACGTATAAAAAAGGGAATTTCCAACTGGTGGAAATTCCCTTGTATAGAGATAAAGTGAAGGCACGAAGCCTTGTTTTTATGCCTCAAAAGTGTTCAAGAGGTTGTTGTACTGACCAGCAGGGCCACGCTGACCCACCACTTGCTTGATGAAGATTTCCATTTCCGTTTCGTGCTGGTCGGCGCTCTCAAAGAGTTTCCACTGTGCGCGAGCACGCACTAAGTTGTGGTCGGCATACTGTGTTTTGTAATATACATCGCCGTTGATGTAGTCGATAAGGAAGCGCACAGATTGCATATAGGGGAAGAGCTTTGCAGCATAGGGGAGGTTTTCCACCTCAACCGGGGTGAGGAATACGCCTGCACTGTGGAGATAGCCCTTAGCGAAAGCCTTGAAAATCTCAATATTGAAATTCACATTGTCCAGGTTCGGGTCGTCCTCCTTACCTGTGTTGGCAGCGGAACGTAGGTAGTCGCCAAAATCAGAGAAGATGAAGTTGGGCATAACCGTATCGAGATCGATGACACAAAGCACTTTGCCGTCTTTATCAAAGAGGATGTTGTCAACTTTCGTATCGCAGTGGCAGATGCGCTTCTTGAGTTTGCCTTCGCGCTGCAAGCGTTCGGCTTTTGTCATCTCTTCAGCGCGTTCCTTAATGGCCGCGATGAGATCACGCACATTGTCCACGCGGCCGCTACGGTTCTCCTTTGCAGCTTCTTCGAGTTGGTGGAGGCGGAATTCGAGGTTGTGGAAATCCTTAATGGTCTCGCCCAGTTTTACGGGGATATCTGCCAGCCAGCTCTGGAACTGTCCGAATGTTTCGCCTACGATGAAGCTCGTTTCGGGAGTGACCTCAGTCATGCTCGTAGTATCGGGGATATAGACCATAAGGCGCCAATATTTCTCTCCATCGAAGTAGTAGTATTTTCCATCCTTTGCCGGAATGAAACGCAGGCACTTGCGTTCGATGTCCTCCGTGTGGTTGGCCTCCAGCTTTTTGCGGATATGGTCGGTGACGTGGATAATGTTGTTCATCAGCATATCAACGTCGGGAAAAATCTTGTTGTTGATGTGTTGCAGTACATAGTCAGGATCTTCGCCCTCTGTGGTGACTTTGTAAGTAGTGTTGATGAGTCCGTTACCAAGGGGCTTCACGTCAATCACGTTGCCTTTTACATCGAATTGGGCTACAATGTTGAGCAATTCTTTTTGTTCCATAGATTTATAGTTGTATGTTTTTGTTTATGTATTCTGTTTCGAAAACGCAAAGAAAGTAATTTTATTTCACAAGGGCAACACAAAATAATAAAAAGGGAGTGCTTCCACACAGCTGGAAGCACTCCTTTGCTTACTTTGAGTTGTTCATCGGTCAGGAAATAGAGACTCTGACCGTGAAAGAGATGTTATTAGAATGCTACTTTTTTGCCATTCACGATATAGAATCCTTTGCTTGTGCTTGTTACGCGGCGGCCTTGTAGGTCGTAGATGATAGTTTTTGCAGCATTGGTATTCATTGCCATGTCTTGAATGCCTGTTTCGAGGCCTTTGAGCGGTGTGAAACGCAATTTATAAGTGTATGTGCCACTGCTGGGGCAGAGATACTTGTTCAGTGTGCCTGCACCGCAAGAACCATTGCCGAGACCTTTTTGCATATAGTCGAAATGAACAAAAACATCGCGCTGACCAGTGGGTAAGTTCCACATGTGGCGGTTCGCCTTCAGCGTGGCATCGTCATAATGAAGAGCAGAGAAAGATACTTGGCCTTCGGTTTCTACTTTGACGCCGTTGCCCTCATCATCGGATAAGGTGAGATAGCGCAAGCCTTCGTGGTTGCCAGTGCTTTGCGGGCGAGCGTAAGCTTCAAGCTGCTCGCTGACAGTGGACTGATAGAGTCCGAAGAAAGAACCTTCCTTACGGTCTACATAGTTGGCCAAAGGACCACGTGCGTAGTAAGTCAGATTTTCGAACGAGCTGGGGAAACGCATACCCATACCGATGCGGCGGAGGTTGGCAACAATCGGAGAGAAGGAAGCCTCCAAATCGACAACGCCATTAGCGTAGACAGTGTAAGTGAAGACGTAGGGGCAACGATTACCTTGAACGTTATACTTAATAGTAGCAGAGAGACTGTCGGGAGCCACAGTGACGGTCCACGTTCTATCGCCGGTGCCTGTAGCCTGATTGTAGTTTTCAGGATTTCCGTAAGGCTCTTCGTTCTCTATGTAGCGATAGTGAGCAAGTTCGGGACCTTGAGCCGGGATAATGATGTTTTGACCATCGCTCTTCCAAGAGCGAAGACCACCACTGCGCGTGAAGACGATAGTGTTCTTTCCTGTATTGAAGGTGACGTCGTAAGCGGTCTGCTTCACCTGCATCTTGTTGGTTATGTTACGAACAGCAGGGAGCGCAGCAGGGCGAGCCTGTAATTGGTCTTCGAACGTTACCAGTTCGTAGCCAGCATCGCACCAATCGGAAGCTTCGTTCAGGCAAAGAGCGAGTTGGAGGAAATATTCGTGGCCTGTTTCGAGTGTAGTAGTATAAGGTACATTGACCGTAGTGCTTTGCAGCGGCTGGCAGTTGAGAGCCGTAGTTCCGGATTCTACTGTTTCTCCGTCCTTCAATACTTTCCACGCGAGTTTGAAGGCATTAAGATTGAGCTGCGGGTAGTTGTTTGTCAGACGGTAGTATTTTGTGGACATCTTCTTGAAATCTACGTACTGATACACCTTCTTCACCTCTGTGAGTTCGGCACTCCATGCGCGGTCGGCGTTGAGAATTCCGTTGTTCACAAAGTTTCCTTGGTGAGGGCCGGGTTTGTCGTAGCCACTGATGTATTTAGGATAGCCATTCAACGTTGTTGTCTTAGCCTTGATGTCGTTGGCATCGTAGATACTTTGATCTATCCAGTCCCAGATGCAACCACCGAGGCCGTAGTTAGAACCAATGATGACATCCCAGTATTCGCGGAGATTGCCCACCGAATTACCCATTGCATGGGCATATTCGCAGAGGAAATAGGGCTGTTTGCGCTGGTTATTTGCCGCAAGTCTTTGTACCTCATTTACATCTTTGTACATCACACTCCAAATATCCGTACCAGCAGTGTTATCATTGGTACTTCCTTCATAGTGGATAGGGCGATTGTTATCAAAGGCCTTTACGACGTCATGGATTGTTTCAAAATTACTAAAGCCGCTCGACTCATTTCCGAGACTCCAAATGATGACAGAAGGATGATTGTAGTCGCGTCGTACCATTCTCATCACGCGGTCCTGCATTTGTGGCAACCAAGAAATTCTTCCTGCGATAGCACCGCTGGGATTGTGTAGATTATCATTCCAGTTCTTGTGACATTCAAGGTCTGCTTCGTCCACAACGTAAAAGCCGAGGTAATCCATCATCGCCATCATTTTTGCTTGGCGAGGGTAGTGGCTGGTACGCACAGTGTTGATGTTGGCCTTTTTCATAAGGGTCAAGTCCGTCCACATAGTGGCAACGTTGATGGCACGGCCCAGAACAGGGTGCGTGTCCTGCGTGTTGACACCTTTGAGGTAGGTACGGTTGCCATTCACAAAGAACTGACCGTTTCTGAGTTCGAGAGAGCGGAAGCCATACTTTGTGGCAAATGCTTCCTCTTCGTTGCTGCCGTTGAGCTGGCTCACGATGAGCGTGTAGAGGTTAGGAGCGTCTGGCGACCATAGTTTGATGCCGCTGAGCTGGCCCAGACTGATGGTGTTCTGCTTGATGCTGTCGCCTGCTGCAAAGGTGATGGTGGCCGATTGCGTAGCCACTTCAGAACCAGAGGGGTCGAGCAGCGAAAGACGTACAGTGCGCTTGCCAGCCACTTTAGAGGGGTTGGCCATCGTGATGGACACGTTTGGCGTTGCAGTGCGATTACGCGCATTTACCTCAGCGCTGATGAGGTGGTCCTCAATGTAAGTCTTGGGTGTAGCATAGAGATATACATCGCGGTGTATACCTGTCATGTGCCACATATCTTGTCCTTCAAGATAAGAGGCATCGCTCCATCGAATGTTCTGCAAACTGATGTTGTTTTCTCCTGAGCGCACGAAGTTTGTCACGTCAAATTCACTGACGTTATTGGCTTCCTGCGTATAGCCTACATACTTACCGTTTACCCAGATATAGCTAGCGCCGTAGATACCATCGAAATGGAGCACTACTCGCTGACCTGCAAATTCGGCGGGCAATACAAAATTGCGGCGGTATGAAGCAACGGAGTTGGGAACATTACTGTTCATGTTGATGTAAGGAGGATTGTCGCTGAAGGGATACTGCACGTTAATGTACGTAGGCTGTCCGTAGCCCTTCATCTCTAAGCAAGAGGGCACAGAGATAGTGTCCCATGCCGACGCATCAACGTTGTCGCCGTAGAAATCCTCTCCTGGACGATTGTTGGTGCCTTCCTGCCATTTCAGATTCCAAACGCCATTGAGCGACATCCAGCGTGCGCCTGTTGGATCGAGCCACGGTTTGGCGAAGCGCTCTGTGTCTGCCTTCAGCTTGGCCGTTGTAGCGTAGGGGAGGTAAGTGGCGTGAGCTGGCTCATTGTTGATGCGGAAAATTTTCTCATTTTCCCATTCCTCTCTGTTTGAAGCAACGCTCGGCACCTCAGCAAAGCGGAAGTGTGTTCCTGCAGCTGTAGCATCGCTGCTATTGACCAGCTGATCGTTAGAGCCGCTACACAGATAGTAATAAGTACCTTGGTATTGTGTCCGCAACTGGTAGACACCATTGGAAGTATCCACGCTAACGAGTTCTATTTGCTGATTAGGATTTGTTGGGTTGGAGCTCCACTGAAGAGGGTACTTCTTGCTGTTGAGAGCCATGTCGATAGCACTATTATAAGCGTCGCTCGTAATAATGTATTTCTTCGTGCCTTTCAAATTGTCGGGCTGTTCAAAGCGCCAAGTGCGCGCAGTGGCCGAACAATCAGAGAAGGTGTTTAGATAAAGTCGCGCATCATTAGCACCGTTATCCCAATTGGTTACAACGAGCTGCATGCTCTCGTTGTAAATGGCGTAGCATTTTCCTGCCTCAGGTTGCGCGCCGTAAGTTTGCGCCTGCATAGAGAATGCAGTGGCAGCAAAGAATCCCATGGTGAGGAGATTCTTTAGCTTCGGTAAAGAAAGATTCATTTTATTGTTGTTTCTGGTTCGTTTTATGTTGCAGTTTGCGGGCAAAGATAAGAAAAAAATACAAGCCAGTGTATCTTATCTTCTTTTTTACTTACATTTGCAGCTGCTAATTATAGATAGCAAAATAGACTTGATGTGTTTTTAGGTAGAATAAGCTGAATTTTTAAAGTTATCCCTTTGATAAAGACAAAGATATGAGGAAAGTATTACTCTTTATGCTCTTTTTTGCAGCGCTGTCCGCAATGGGGGCTGTCCAATTTAATGAAACGACGCGTTATCGTTTGGTGTGTAAAAAGTTCGGCGCTGGCGGCATAGGAATAGGTGCATACCACGAGAGCACGGCTTTAGTATATTATGACATATATGCCCGCGCGGCAACGGCAGATGCTTGGTGGTATATCCGTAAGAATGGTAACGGTTATACTTTTCAGAATGCTGCAACAGGACAATACCTCTACCACGAATCAACGCGTGAGGAGCAAGTGGCCAAAGGCCTTCGCCTGTGCAATGCCGTCACCTCCGACAGTGTGCGTTGGAGGTTGATAAGCAAAGATTCCTTTTTTGAAATTTCTAACAAAGCTGTCCCATCGCAGTATATCAACTGCCGTACCGATGGCTCTTACCTTGTTGGAACTTATTACAATGCAGATGATAACGGACTTTTCGAGATTTTCGACGAGCAAGGCCGTCAGGTCAAGGACGATGAGCAGCCCGAAACGTTGCGCACTCCTTTGTCGGGTTATGTAGATATGTTTCGCTTGAACAATAAAGACCTTGTTTACGACAGTCTGAGCGGAAGTTTCTTTTTCTCTGCCCGCAAGCGCTATCGTGACGGTCGCGACTTTTCAGCAGCGGTAACGTTGTCCGCGCAACCAGGTGTAACGCTGTCGCTCGACGGACAAGAGCTCTCGGACGGCGGAACTGTTACAATCCACGGCATAGACTGTGGAAAGACTTACCCTATTGTTGTAAGTCGCAACGGGAGTGTGGTAGCCTCCGTTCCGCTTCAGATGACGTTTCTTCCCATTGTAGAAATGAACGTTTCCTCAACCAATCAGAATTCTTACACCCGCGGCTCCATCCGCGTGACAGATCCTGGTGTCACTGGCTACGATTCTATCTATGTGGCCGATTTTCGTATTCGTGGCGCTTCGGCAACCAACTATCAGAAGAAGTCGTATGCCGTTAAATTGTATGATGCTAATGGCGAATCGAAAAATGTAGAATTTCTCGGTAAACGTTCTGACAACAATTGGATTCTAGATGCAATGGTGATTGATAAGGCTTGTATGCGAAATCGCCTTTCTACAGATTTGTGGAAGGATATCCACACCGAACCATATTACGCACAGTTTGAGAAAAAGAAGATTCGACCCTACACTCGAGGCGAATTCGTGGAAGTGTTTCTTAATGGTGCCTACCACGGCCTTTATTGTATGACAGAGAAGATAGACCGTCAGCAACTGCGCTTGAAGAAGTCGGAAGGCGACACTATACACAGCTTGCTCTATAAGTCAGGACAATGGAGCTACGAAGTCCTTTTTGGCCACGAACTGGGCTATCCTTCTACAACAGGCAGAAAGCCGGCTTATTATAGTAATAATTATGATTCTTGGCGTGAATGGGAACTGAAATACCCCGACCTGAAAAAAGGCGAGAAGATTGATTGGGGACCACTTTACAATGCTATCAATTTCTGCGCTACTGCTTCTGATGTCGAATTTGAGAGAGGTATTGAGTCTTATCTGGACCTCCCCGTTTTGCGCGATTATTATCTCTTCCTCGACTTGCTTTTTGCCTACGACAACGATGGTAAGAATATGTACTATGCCCTTTATGACTTGCAGAAGAATAATGGGCAGAAACTAACCATAGTACCTTGGGACCTCGATGCCACTTGGGGGCGTAGTTGGGATGGTACTAACAGAGACCAGGGAGATCCTACGGCGGATTGGTCGGTAGTGCGCCGCGCTTATACTGGAGGTCTTACCTACTACAACCGCTTGGAGCAAAGTCCTTATCTTAACTGGTCACAAATGCTGGCCGACCGCTATGCCGAACTTCGTTTGTCGAAGAAGATAGATGCCGATAGTTTGGTAGCACGTATCACAGAATACGCCACACTCTTTAGCGACAGTCGCGCCGATCAGCGTGAAGGTTCTTATTGGGCTATGTATCACGGTGGAATCCAAAAGGACGTGGAATACATGAAGAAGTGGATCAAGGCTCGCATTCCCGCGCTCGACAGAAAGTATAATTTCGACCCCACCACCTCTGGGCTGCGCCAGATTTCCGATAAGTCCTATGTGAGTGCAGCCGGTGGAGTAGGTAGCATCATCTTCAGTAGTAGCGCGCCACAAATGGTACAAATCTATACCATTGATGGCCGCCTCTATCGCACCGTCCGTCTGACCCAAAGCGTAGAGACCGTCGACGATATTCCTGCAGGTCTCTATCTGACCGCTGGACAAAAAGTATTAGTACAGTAAGTCTTTTCTTCCTAAAGAAGGGGCGTCAGTCATCGTCTCCGTCTTCCATGAAACTGTCGTCAAAGGCAACAGGAATCATGAAGTCGTCGATGGCACGGCGCTCCTTTTTTGTAGGCCGACCCGTGCCGCGAGCGCGATCAACGAATCCGCTGATACGGCTCATTTCGAGCATCTCATACTGTTGCGGGTCAGTGATATTTTCCAATATATCGGGAATGAGTTTTGCTCCCACGCGTTTCTCGATGGCTTGCTTTACGCGAAACGTGTAGGTCACTGGTGGCTTGCGCACGCTCACTATGTCGCCCTCCTTCACCGTTCGTGCGGGCTTGGCTGCGGCATCATTGATTCGTACGCGATTATTCTTGCAGGCATCAGCAGCTATGGTGCGCGTCTTGAAGATGCGAGCTGCCCAGAGCCATTTGTCCAATCGTGCTTCCATTTTATTTCTTGTTGTAATTATTCATTGCGAAGTCGATGCCGCTTAATGCGAAGGCCTTGATGGTTTCGCAGGCTATGCCGACACGTTCGTCCATAGTGGCCAAATCTTCAGTACCGAACTGACCGAGTACAAAGTCCACCTGGCCACCGCGCGGATAGTCGTTGCCAATGCCGAAACGTAGGCGAGCATACTGCTGAGTACCCAGTTGCTGCGTGATGCTTTTCAAACCATTGTGGCCTGCCTCCGATCCAGAGGGTTTTAGGCGCAGTTTGCCAAAGGGGAGAGAGAGGTCATCTACCACGATAAGCACATTCTCCAACGGAATATTCTCTTTGTTCATCCAGTAGCGCACAGCATCGCCGCTGGCGTTCATATAGGTGGAGGGCTTTAGCAGAACGAGTATCTGGTTTTTCACGCGCATCGTTCCAACAAAGCCGTAGCGTTTGTCCTCAAACTGCATTCCGGCCGACTTGGCCAAAGCGTCGACCACGCGGAAACCTATATTGTGACGTGTACCGTCGTATTCATCTCCGATATTGCCGAGACCTACGATTAAGAATTTCATATTATTTCGTTTGTTTGTTCACTTGTCCCGAATTGTTGAGGGAAAGTCTGAAAAAGCCCGGAACTCCATGAGCTCCGGGCTTAAATATGTTCTTTGTCTTAACTGACAGAGTAATGCTGAAGCTAACCTTATGCACCAGCCTCGGCAGTAGCCGTAGCGTTACTCATGGCAGCACGTGTCATCTTAACGCTAACAACGTTCACCTCCTTCGGAGTAACGAGTTCGAGCTTATCGAAGCTCAGCTCGCCAACCTTGATGCTCTTGCCAAGCTGCAAATGTGCAACGTCGATAATGAGCTTCTCGGGAATATCCTGATAGAGAGCCTTTACATTGATCTTACGAATCAGTGTGGTCAAGCGGCCACCGGCACGAACACCTTCTGCAAGACCCTTAGTCTGGATGGGCACACCGATAACGATAGGACGCTCTTCGTGTACCTCAAGAAAGTCGAGGTGAAGGATATTGTCCTTAACGGGATGGAACTGAACTTCACGGATGATAGCCTTGTGATCTTCGCCGTCAATGTTGATATCGATGAGGTAGATGTGGGGAGTGAAGATAAGCTTGTTAGCTTCTTTCTCTGAAATAGTGAAAGCGATAGCTTCAGGGTTGCCATTAGCGTCCTTCTGCAAACCGTAGAGGTTACAAGGAATCAGACCTTCGCGGCGTACTGCCTTCGTTGCTTTCTTACCTAAGTTGGCGCGCTTTGCACCAGATACAGAAATCTGTTTCATTTTTCTTGTTTGTCTTTAAATGTGTTACTCTAAATTAATTGCTTAATTCGCCATCGCACGGGGAGCCTCCCTTTTCGTTGGGCTCTCGGACAATTTCCGAATCGGCCGCGAAGTTACCATTTCTTTCTCGAATGGCCAAATGGGGCTGTGGCTTATTTCTGTCAGCGTATATATATAATGGAGTATTGCTCCTGTATGTTGTAAATATTTACGTAATTCTATGAGCTCGAGAATGCTCTGAAATCCAACTTGTTTATGTACAGTCTGAAATAACGCATTGTTGAGGCTTATTGTTTCCTTATTGTGTATTCTTTGAATGGGCTTGTAGGGGTGGCTTTTATAAGAAAGATGGCGGATAAAATAAGGTGATTTGTAAATGCAATAAGGTTGTCGGGTAGCGCAATAAGGAAGCCGCTCAACGCAATAAGGAAGTCGGCTGACAGAATAAAGAAATTCTTGAAAATACTATGCTTTTTGGTCGTTTTCTTCTGTCAGCTGTCGAGCTTCTTCGGGAAAATCTGAGGCGGGATGGCAAGTGTCATTCAGTGGGTTCCTTTTGTTCGTTGGTGTCTGCCTGCGAGTGGCTTTTTTCATTTTTCGTTCTTTCCGTCGCTTTGGCGTGAGGTGGTACATCTTTATTGTGTTCCTTTTTCCTCCTTGTTTCATTTTCTATTTTGTGAATCCTGACTGTCAATAAAATTGATCTATTTGTTGAACTTTTTGTTGTCATGATATTTTAGTGCCTTCTCTATATAGGTAGCCCTCATGTGTGCTACCCTTTTAATCACTAAACCACGGCAAAATAGTTCTCTTCTATGCCTGTTATTGCACTCTCTTAGCACTTTCTTTGGAAAAGTGAAGCATTTATAAGGAGATTTTGACTTCTCGCCTTTTGTTTTTCTCTCCGCATTTTGTATCTTTGCAAACGTGTTAGGGCTCTAATGCCACACAGCGATGATTATGATAAATCGAGAATTGATAAGGCTGAAAGTGGTTCAGCTAGTGTATGCGTTTTACCAGAACGATGGTAAAACATTGGATGTGGCCGAGAAAGAGTTGAAGTTCAGTCTTTCTAAGGCTTATGAACTCTATAAGTATCTCCTTTCTATGCTTGTCGATCTGAAAGCTTATGGAGAACGTAGAGCGGAGTCGAGTGCGGCTCGTGCAGAACGCTTAGGAACAAAAATAGGCGGTCTGTCACCCGATAGGCAATTTGCTGATAACAAATTCCTTGTGCAGCTGGCTGACAATAAAGCACTGGGCGAATACCGAGAGAAAAAACAAGAATGGCCTGAGGAACCAGCTTTCGTGAAGAAGCTCTATACCACTATGATTGAGAGCGAACTCTATCAGAACTATCTGACGAAAGAAGACTTCAGTTATGAGGCCGACCGCGAACTGATACGTAAGCTCTACAAAACTTATGTTTGCAACAATGAGGATTTTGATTCGCTCCTCGAAGAACATAGCCTCTATTGGAATGATGATAAAGAAATCGTTGATAGTTTCGTCATGAAAACCATCAAACGTTTCAAGGAGGATAGTACTGCTGAGCAAGAACTTCTCCCCGACTATGCTGCCGTGGAGGATAAAAACTTTGCAGGAACTCTTTTCGTTGAAACATTGAAGCGAGCTCAGGAAGTTCGCCAGCTTATTCGCGAAAATTCTAAGAACTGGGAGTTCAACCGCTTGGCTTTCATGGATGTCATCATCATGCAGATAGCTTTGGCCGAAATCCTCACATTCCCGCAAATTCCGCTGAGCGTCACGTTCAACGAGTATCTCGACATTGCTAAAATCTACAGCACACCAAAAAGTGCAGGCTATATCAATGGGCTTCTTGACCATGTGGTGAAGTCGCTCAAGAAAAAAGGTGAACTGATGAAGTAAAAATCCTTGGCGTCTTCCTCTTCTGAGGTGATGTACCAAAGGATACCACGCTTCTTCCTTTTCAGCGCTGCGGAAAGAAAGCAAAAGCAGGAAATATAATTAAAATTGAAAACCATAACTTAAAAACCTATATGACTACTCCAAATTTAGTTCTCCTTCAGGGCGCTCAAGCTGGCGATGGAGGAATGGTGTCCATGCTCCTCATGATGGCCGTTTTATTTGCCATTGTTTATTTCTTCATGATTCGCCCTCAAAACAAGAAGCAGAAGGAAATCCAGAAATTTCGCGATGCTCTGAAGGCGGGCGACGATGTGGTAACGATTGGCGGAATCCAGGGAACTATCAAGCGCATTGATAACGACACGAACACCATTATTCTGAACGTGGCTACAGGCGTTGATATCCGTTTCGACAAGAGTGCTATCATCCCGAAGGGCACTAGCAACAATCGATAAATAGGGGAACCTCTCAGAGCTCCCTCCATCTCCCCGCGAAGGGGAGGGCTCAGCGTCCTCTTTGAAAGAGGAAACGGAGCGCTCCTCTTCAGCGAAGGATGGAGGGGCTTTTCGATTTTTTTCTTATTCTTTAATCTCTGATGGAAATATCCTCTCGAGCAAAACAACTTCTAAAGTTGGGCATCGCTAAGGTTTGGAACAAGCAGTTTCTGACCTTTCTGTTCTTTTTGGCATTAAGCACCACCTTCTGGGTATTTACAAAACTCAATGATACCTACCGGCGCGACTATGAAGTGCCTATCCGTCTTGTCCATGTCCCTAAGAATGTGGTCATCACCTCCGATCTGCCAGAGTATATCCATGTTTCCGTCACCGACAAAGGCTGGGGGCAGCTTGCTTATGAGTATGGCGGCGCAAAAAATCCTATCACCGTTGAGTTTGCTACTTATGCTGGTAGCAACGGCTACGGCTCTGTTCCCGTCACCGACTTATCGCGCCAAATTCTGGCCCAATTGCCAGCAGGCGCATCTCTTTCGGGCTTGCGCCCACAATCGTTGGAGTTCTATTTCAATTATGGTGAGCGCAAGCGCGTTCCCGTTCGTTTCAAAGGCGATATAGATGCAGCTAATCGCTACTATATTTCATACATCCACGCCGTGCCTGATTCTGTCACGGTGTATGCACGTCGTAGTATCCTCGATACGCTAACGGCCGTGACCACCAAAGGTGTTTATCTGCGCAATGTTTCTGATACAACGACGATGAATGTTGAACTTCAGTCTATCCCTGGTGTTAAATTTATTCCTAATAGAGTTAAATTGAAAATAGGCGTCGACCGTTTGGTGGAAAAGACAGTGCAAGTGCCAGTTCAGCAGGTGAATTTCCCCGCTTCAAAGGTGTTGCGCACTTTCCCCTCCAAAGTGAACGTCACCTTCCAAGTAGGCATGGCCATGTACAAGCAAATCACAAGCGATAGTTTTGTATTGGTCATCAACTATGAGGACCTGCTCAACAACCCCACTCCGCGCTGCCATCTCAAGTTGAAAACCATCCCCACAGGTATTCGGCAGGTGCGCATCTCTCCTTCTGATGTAGAATATGTCATCGAGGAAATTCCAGCAACCGATGAGTAACTGCCCCTTTAGTGTAGCTGTGACGGGCGGTATAGGTAGCGGGAAAAGCTATATCTGCCGCCAACTCGCGGAAGCAGGCTTCCCCGTGTTCTATTGCGATGAGGAAGCGCGGCGCATCATTGTTGCCGATGCCGATGTGCGGCAGCAACTGACGGACTTGATAGGAGAGGAGCTATACACGCCAGAAGGAGTTTTGCAGAAGTCGGTTCTCCGCGGCTGGCTCTGCCGCGGAGCAGAGAACGCGGCCCGCGTGAATGAAATTGTCTGGCCCAGCGTGGCCAATGCTTTTAAGGTGTGGGTCACTCGGCAAGCAGCTGATGTGGTTTTTATGGAATGTGCGCTGCTTTTCGAGAGTGGTTTCGACCAACTTGTCCATCGCACGGTGATGGTGAGTGCTCCCGATGACGTGCGCCTTTCTCGTGTGCAACAGCGTGATAATGTTACGCTCGAAACCGTCCATAAATGGATGGCGCTCCAGATGCCCGAGTCGGAAAAAATTGCTCGTGCAGATTTTGTTATCTCCAACGACGGCGTCACTCCGCCCAACCTCGACGGCCTTCTCCAGCAGTTGTTGGCAGAAGCCTCAAAGGAAGCCACCGCCAACAGAAGTATGCACTAAATTTCTCCAATTCCAGAAATATATATATCTTCGCAAACCAAATTTTGACTTAATAAAAGAAAGAAAATGAAGGATACTATTCTCTCTATCTCCGGACGTCCCGGTCTTTTCCGCCTTGTTGCTCAAGGTCATGGTAATCTCATCGTAGAAAACATACTGGACAAAAAGCGCTCTGCGGCTGGTGGTCGCGATCGCGTTACTTCCCTCAATGATGTTTCTATGTATACCGACGAGGACGACGTAGCCCTGACACAGGTGTTTGATAATATCTTCAAGGCCACCGAAGGTAAGAAAGCGTCCATTGATTATAAGCATGCCTCTGAGGCAGAAATGCGCGATTTCATGGCTACCGCTCTGCCAAACTACGACCGCGAGCGTGTCCACGTTAGTGATATGCGCAAATTGGCACAGTGGTATAATATTCTTATCGAAGCCGGCGTAACGGAATTTGCGGACGAAGCTCCCGCTACAGAGGACAATGAATAAAACAAGTGCGCAATCGGAGCGCGCTACACAGACTTTCAGCACCAACGTAATCCTTGTGGATGCCGATCATGTTGATGATGTCGTGCTGAATCTTACGGCTAATTTTGAGCGGATGCTCAACCGCCGATTGCCAAAAGCAGACCTGCCACGCTGGCTGAACTGCTTGGCGCTCGACGGAGGCCTCCGACTGGGAAACAATGCTATACAGGTGATTTTCCTTCATAAGAAGGAGAACCAGGCTCTCAAGCATTTTGTTCCCGCTCATTATGCCAACGACCTCGACGGTAAGGCTTTTACTGATTCGCTGGGAGAGTTCACGCTCCACAGTGCAGCCGTGCCCGAATTGAGTAGTTCTGAGGAAATGTTTCTCCATACGCTCAACGAACTTCTCAAATCCGCCACCACGGAACGCCTGATGATTGTCGGGGATATGGATAGCGAGGAAACAGCAGCAGCCATCAAGCGTTGCATAGCTCAAGCCCCGCAACAAAAAAGTATAACACTGTTCGCCATGGAACCCGTAGCGGGTCGTGGTTTTATGCAGGAAATTCTTGGATATTCGCTGATGAATGCGCTCGGCATTAAAGGAAGCGAATTTGCATGATAATTACAGAGAAGGTGAGGACGCAGCTGGCGGGAGATTTCCCAAAGGCTTGCTTGTGTCGGAAAGGCCTACGCGGTTAGTGCCCTAATGTTTCTGACGGCATTCCCCACCTTCTCTGTTCTTTTTTTATTTGTGCGCGAAAGGCAATAAGGAAGTTGCAGCATGGACGACTCCTTTTTATCGCGCTGATAGGGGTTGGCTTCATTTTCTACCTTCTTTCCCTTTGTGGAAGCATTTAATCTTGAAATATCTAACATCAAATAAATAAAAAACTTATGAAACTATCTCTAAAACTTGAGTGCTTGCTCCTTTTCTGCTTGGCCGCGCTGACTGGCTGGGCAGATGCCATTCAGGGGAGTACGACGGATCCAGCTTCTGGTAGGCCGGAGCACCGTTACATCCTTGCTAACAGTCAGGGCTATTATGTAAACAAAAATCTGGCACCTACTTCCACACCAGCCAATCGCGCTGTTTTTGCCATGTATGCCGTGGAAGGAAAGGCGGACGCCTACTACCTCTACAACGTAACGGCAGGTAAATGGGTGAGCTATACGAAGGCTGCCACTTATAACAATCAAACGGGCTTCCTTCAGCTTTCGGCTGAAAAACCCGAAGGAGCTTACTTCCGTTTTGATAATTATGCTGGTGAATACTATCAGATTCAGCCCTACACCACGGGAGGTACCAATGAGAAGTATTTGAACTGGTTCAAGGGCATCGGTTCTGACAATCCTTTGGACGGTAATGTCTCTTTGGGTCTTTGGCAGGACAATGGTGCTAAGGATGCTGGCAGTCGCTGGCTCTTTACGGCCGTCGATGTGGAGCATACCTGGACACTTTTCTCTGCTGGAATGCCCTCCAATGCTGTTATCAAGGTGGGCGACACGGAGTATCGTGGCGTGAATGCGCAAGGCGATACGCATTTTCGTGCGGCTTATGTCGATGCGAGTGAAGTATCTGTGACATGCGGCGGCGGTTATGTCTACACGCTTGTGGTAGATAATGCCAACCACCAAATAAACGTTGATTTCGTACAATTGTTCAACCCGACGGCATCTCCCACGGCGGAAGAGAAATATCCCTACTTGCTCAAGATGCCCGCAGCCTATGTTGGGACAAACGGCGGAAATCTATTGGGCGTTACCAAGAAATCGGCCGCAGATCGTTTTCTCCTGATTGAAGATACGGCCCGTTTGGGACAATATTATATATATGACCAAACCAGTGCAACTTGGATTTCTTACAGTTCTGCAACTATCGGTTCAACGGCTAAGCAGCAGAGCGAAAGCAAAGTGACGGTGGAAACCTCTAAGGCTTCGGCCAAAACATGGCAACTGCGTTTGCGCCGCGATGGGGCAAGTGTGAGTATTTTGCCAGGCGAAATCTCTGAACCTTCGGGAGCTTCGGCTGCTTGGAACTTTACGGGTGGCGTGTCCCAAAATGTTGTTCTCAATTTGTGGCGTGCTGACGACGGCAACAGTGCTTGGCTCATCGAAGATCCTTCGGCTGGCTCGTTGGCTTGTGCCACAATGTTGTTCTCTGAACCTGGCAAAGAATTTATGCACAAGATTGTGCCCAACGAAGGAGAAACGGTGGTGGGCGTCGACTTTGGCAACCTGACCTCTCTGAAGCTCTACGACGACCGCCTCACTGTTGGAAATGCCTATAAGTATGTATACGGCAAAGCCCCCGAGGCAGAAGGCGAGTATAGCTATGTGGTGAAACTGAAAACTACCGACGGCGATGAAAGCAGCGTTGCTGTGCGCCTCACGGTTAGCAACCACTTGCAGTCGGCCACACCGATGATGGGCTGGCTCACCTGGAACTGGTTTGCCCGCGCCATTAGCCACGACAAAATCTTAGCCGTAGTGGAAGGTATGCAGAATAAGGGGCTTATCGATGCAGGTTATTCTACCATCGTGCTCGACGACTGCTGGGCAAAACCAGAAAGCGATAAATCGAAACTTACTTACGATCCTGCTAAATTCCCCAGCGGAATCAGTGGGTTTAAGGCCGCGTGTCAAGCCGTCAATCCTAAAGTGAAAATCGGCATTTATAGTGATGCCGGTAGCATGACTTGCGAAAGATATCAGCCTGGTAGTTATGGTTTTGAAAAAGAACATCTTGCCCTTTTCGACAGTTGGGGCGTTGATATGCTCAAGTACGATTTCTGCAATAGCGAAAGCGCTGCATTCGCCAGTTATAAGGCGATGGGAGCAGCCGTCAAGCGTCTCAATGAATCGCGTGTAGGTCGCACTCCCTTTGTCTTTAATATCTGCGAATGGGGTTCCAACAAACCTTGGACATGGGGCGCAGAGGCCGGCGGAAGTAGTTGGCGTGCCACGTCAGACGTACGCGAAAGTTGGGTAGGTAGCTTCGGTCTTCCAGGTGTGTTGGGTGCAACAGATGTTGTACGCAATCTGTGGATGTATGCCGGCGTTAACCGCTTCAACGATCTTGATATGATGTGTATCGGCCTTCATGGTTTGGGCGGTCCGAGTAACTATACTGTTGGCCATCAGCAGAACGGTGGTGTCATCACTGGACTGACGGCCGAACAAGCTCGCTCACAGATGAGCCTTTGGTGTATGTTTGCCAGTCCGCTTTCTCTTTCTTGCGATTTCCGCAATACGCCCGCAGCTGAGAGCAACAGCTCAGCTGGCACACTCCCTAAGCCGCTCATTACAGCCGATGATTTGGCCACGCTGAAGAATCCCGTCATCATTGCCATCAATCAAGATGCGCTCGGTCAGCAGGCAGAATACATGAAGACCCTAAGTACAGGTACGACGAACTTTTCCAAGACGGGCTACGACGTTTATCTGAAAGATTTAACCGAAGGTCGCAAAGCAGTGGCCGTGGTCAATCGTGGCGGAAGTGTGGTGACACCTCCCGCTCTCCCGCTTTCAGCCCTCTATATGAACGCTACGGCGACCTACATGAGTAAGGACGTTTGGAGCGGCGCAGAGAAAGAAATCAGCGGAGTACTCTCCGTGGGGCAGTTGAAGCCTTACGAAACGAAAGTGTTTGTGCTGACTGAAAAAAACGCGACTACGGGAGTTGGCAAGACGGCTCTCACAAGTAGCAATGCCACTCCTATTTACGACCTCTCCGGACGTCAGCTTCGCTCTGTTGAGAGAGGCCAACTCTATATCCAGGGTGGCGATAAACTCATGAAGTAAGTTTTTGTGTGCTGCCTTTTGCGACAGCTCTCTCTTTAGATAATTCTCAACGAACTGCATCCCTATTCCGTAAAGGAATTTAGGTGCAGTTCGTTTTTTGTAGCTTGCCTTGTGCAGTCCCTTTTCTTGTCAATTGTTTTCGTGTTTTAGCGTGCCGAGAATAGCTTGAAATTCAAGTTAAAGTAAAGAGTCCTCAGTACAGTCCGACTCGTCTGACCTGTCTGATAAGGATATTCACGAATATCCTTATTGCGTCAGCTGATACAATAAGGCTGTCGGCTGACAGAATAAGGAAATTTGCGGAGACGAATAGGCTTTTAATTTGCTAAATCCGACAAAAAAGTCGACTTTTCCCTCGAAAATGAGGGAATCTTTGAGAAAAGTCCCGATTTTTTTCCTCTATTTTTTTAGCGCACCTGGCCTGATTGTCAGCAGAAAGCTTGTGTTTTAGTTTTATTAAGACTTTTCTCATCCTTTACCAATGTAAAGGAAAGCGACAGTAAGAGAGTTTCGCTTTAGCTATGAGAGTTTTGCTCGATTGCAGGCTTTCTCAAAAGTAACAGAAAAGAAGGCTGTCTTTTTCAATAAGTGCGTTGGAAAATATCACCGAAAAAAGTTATCTTTGCGCATAATTTATCAACAAAAAAACAGACGATATGGGAAGAGTCATTATCATCGGTGCAGGTGGTGTTGCTACCGTTGCAGCGATTAAGGTTGCTAAGAATGCAGATGTCTTTACAGACGTAATGATAGCCAGTCGTACGCTGGCAAAGTGTGATGCAATCGTTGCATCGATAGCAGAAAAAGTGGGCGCAGAGCGTGCAAAGAATTTCCAAACGGCACAAGTGGATGCCGACAATACTCCCGAGCTGGTGCGCCTCTTTGAAGGTTTCAAGCCCGACTTGGTGATGAACCTCGCGCTGCCTTATCAGGATCTGACCATTATGGACGCCTGCTTGGAATATGGTTGTTCTTATCTGGACACGGCCAACTATGAGCCGAAAGATGAGGCTCATTTTGAATACAGCTGGCAGTGGGCTTACCGCGAACGCTTCGAGAAAGCCGGACTTACGGCTATTCTGGGTTGCGGCTTCGATCCGGGCGTGACGAGCATCTTCACGGCTTACGCTGCAAAGCACCATTTCGATGAAATCCAGTATCTGGACATCGTCGATTGTAACGCTGGTAATCACCACAAAGCTTTTGCCACTAACTTCAACCCAGAAATCAATATCCGCGAGATTACGCAGAAAGGTCTCTATTATGAAGATGGAAAATGGGTGGAGACCGAGCCGCTCGAAATTCATAAGACGCTGACCTATCCCAATGTAGGACCGAAGGAGAGCTACCTCCTCCACCACGAAGAGTTGGAGAGCCTCGTGCTCAACTTCCCCACAATTCGCCGCGGTCGTTTCTGGATGACTTTTGGCCAGGAGTATCTCACTCACTTGCGCGTGATTCAGGACATCGGTATGGCAAGCATCAAGCCTATCAATTATGAGGGCAAAGAAATTGTGCCACTGCAATTCTTGAAGGCCGTTCTTCCCAATCCGCAGGAACTGGGTTCTAACTACGACGGCGAGACAAGTATCGGCTGCCGTATTCGCGGCTTGAAGGATGGTAAGGAAGAAACTTACTATGTCTACAACAACTGCTCTCACCAAGCTGCTTACGAAGAAACAGGTATGCAGGGCGTGAGCTACACCACGGGTGTGCCAGCTTGCATCGGTGCACGCCTCTTCATGCAGGGACTTTGGAAGAAAGCCGGTGTGTACAACGTGGAAGAGTTTGATCCAGATCCTTTCATGGAAGAACTCAACAAGCAAGGGCTGCCTTGGCACGAAATCTTCGGCGGCGACTTGGAGCTGTAAGGCATCATTAAGGAGTTGTTGCTTCGAAAAGTTCCCTCCGTCTCTCTCATAAAGGAGCAAGTAGGGGAGAGCCTATAAATGATTCCTAAAATAATAGATATTAACTTATAAACTAAAAAAGCCCTCTGTGGGTGGTCTCGGAATTTTCCCCTTTGGGAGAAATGGTGGGACTGCTGTAGGTTTCTTGAAAGTTTCTTTTGATAGAGAGAACGACGATACCTTTGGGTGAGGGCACATATACCTTTTCCTTATATGGCAAAAAAAGAAGAATTGGAAGCTTCAGCAGCCAGCGAAAAGCTGAAAGCACTGCAAGCCGCAATGGCCAAAATCGAGAAAGATTTTGGTAAAGGCTCTATCATGAAGCTCGGCGACGATAAAATTGAAAATGTAGGAGTGATTCCAACGGGAAGTATTGCACTGAATGCTGCATTGGGCGTGGGCGGTTATCCCAAAGGCCGAATCATCGAAATCTATGGCCCAGAAAGTTCTGGTAAGACTACGCTAGCTATCCACGCTATTGCTGAGGCACAGAAGAAAGGCGGCATCGCTGCTTTCATTGATGCCGAGCATGCTTTCGACCGTTTCTATGCAAAGAAATTAGGTGTTGATATCGACAATTTGCTGATTTCTCAGCCCGACAACGGCGAGCAGGCACTCGAGATTGCGGATCAACTGATTCGTTCGAGTGCTGTGGACGTGGTTGTCGTTGACTCCGTGGCCGCTCTGACCCCGAAGGCTGAGATAGAAGGCGATATGGGCGACAATAAAGTGGGCTTGCAGGCTCGTTTGATGAGCCAAGCGTTGCGTAAACTAACGTCGACTATCAGCAAGACCAACACAACGTGTATCTTCATCAATCAGTTGCGCGAGAAAATCGGTGTGATGTTCGGTAATCCCGAAACTACCACTGGCGGTAACGCACTGAAATTCTATGCCAGTGTACGTTTGGACATTCGCCGCGTAACGACGCTGAAGGACGGAGACCAAGCTGTGGGCAACCAAGTACGCGTTAAGGTGGTGAAGAATAAGGTGGCACCTCCATTCCGTAAGGCCGAATTTGAAATTACTTTTGGAAATGGTATCAGCCATATAGGCGAGGTGGCCGATTTGGGCGTTGAATATGGCGTTATCACAAAGAGTGGCTCTTGGTTTAGCTATGGAGAAACGCGTCTCTGCCAGGGGCGTGAAGCTCTCAAGAAATTGTTGGCCGATAACCCTGAACTCTGCGACGAAATAGAGCAGAAAATCACTGCTGCCATGCAGCCAAAGAACGAAGAAGAGTAATTGCTGACTCTTAGGAGTCTAAACTGTGAACCTTTGTGCGACAAGACGAGCATTATATCCTATGTGCTTACTCGTAAGTCTTTGGTTTTGGGAGATTTAAAAGAGTTGTTCGCAGCTTAGGCTTTTTAAAATAGAAAACTTTTTAAGCAGGCTTTGATTGTAAGTATTTGATAATCAAAGCTTGCTTGTTTTGTTTTGGAAAACTTTTAGGACTTTGATAAATATATGCGTGAAGATTTTTGGAAATATGGGTGGGAATGTATAGCTTTGCATTCCGAAAAAAGAGAGGAGGGTTTTATTCCAGAAATAAATAAGAGATGATGCTCTTCTTTTTTATATAACACGTTAATTATATTCTCTAAAATCTTCATAAGGTGGAACAAAAAATCTACAGCTACGATGAAGCGTTTCAAGCGTCCCTCGAATACTTCGCTGGTGACGAGTTGGCAGCCCGCGTGTGGGTCAATAAATACGCTCTCAAGGACTCGTTTGGCAATATTTACGAGAAAACGCCTGCTGATATGCACAGGCGTTTGGCCAACGAGCTTGCTCGCATAGAAAAAAAGTATGAAAATCCGCTGTCGGCGGAGCAAATCTTTGAGCTCCTCGACCATTTCCGCTATATTGTCCCTGCAGGTTCGCCAATGTCAGGTATTGGAAATCCGTATCAAGTAGTGAGCCTTTCCAACTGTTTTGTGATAGGCATTGATGGCGATGCTGATTCCTACGGCGCAATCATGAAGGAAGACGAAGAGCAGGTGCAGCTGATGAAGCGTCGCGGTGGCGTTGGTCACGACCTTTCGCAGATTCGTCCGAAGGGTTCTCCAGTTAAAAATTCCGCCCTTACCTCAACAGGTATTGTTCCGTTTATGGAACGCTTCAGCAACTCTACGCGTGAAGTGGCGCAGGACGGCCGACGCGGCGCACTGATGTTGTCCGTCAGCATCAAGCACCCCGATAGTGAGGCCTTTATCGATGCGAAAACTGAAGAGGGTAAAATCACGGGCGCAAATGTCAGTGTGAAAATTGATGATGCTTTTATGGAAGCCGCTGTTGCAGGAAAGAAATATCAGCAGCAGTACCCCATCGATAGCAACAACCCGAAGGTGGTCAAAGAAATAGAGGCGCAGGCACTTTGGCAAAAGATTGTTCACAACGCATGGAAGAGTGCTGAACCAGGTGTACTTTTCTGGGACACAATCATACGCGAAAGTATCCCCGACTGTTATGCCGACCTTGGTTTCCGCACGGTGAGCACGAATCCGTGTGGAGAGATTCCACTCTGCCCCTATGATAGTTGCCGATTGTTGGCCATCAATCTGTATAATTATGTAGAAAATCCATTTACGGAGCAGGCCTCTTTCAACTTCGAGAAGTTCCGCGACCATGCAGCTAAGGCGCAGCGACTGATGGATGATATCATCGATCTGGAACAAGAGAAGATAGATTTGATTCTCAGTAAGATCGCAGATGATCCGCAGACTGAAGAGGTCAAAGAAACAGAGCGACATCTCTGGGAGAAAATCAAACGCAAAACTGGTATGGGTCGACGCACGGGTTTAGGTATCACGGCTGAGGGCGACATGCTGGCAGCCCTCTCTTTGCGCTATGGTACTCAGGAAGCAACGGACCAAGCTGTGGCGGTTCAACGCACGCTTGCACTGGAAGCTTATCGCTCCAGCGTTACGATGGCTCGTGAACGTGGCCACTTCGAGATTTTCGATGCAAAGCGTGAAGAGAAAAATCCGTTTATCCTTCGTATCAAAGAAGCCGACCCACAGCTCTATGAAGACATGGTGAAATATGGTCGCCGCAATATAGCTTGTCTTACGATAGCTCCCACGGGTACAACATCGCTCATGACACAAACTACGAGTGGTATTGAACCTGTTTTCTTGCCCGTCTATAAACGTCGCCGCAAGGTGAATCCGAATGATCCAAAGGTGCGCATCGACTTCATTGACGAAACTGGTGATGCTTTTGAAGAGTATATCGTGTACCATCATAAGTTCCTCACTTGGATGAAGACCAACGGCATAGACACGGAGAAGAACTATACGCAGGAGGAAATCAACCTTTTGGTGGAACAGTCACCGTATTACAAGGCTACGGCAAACGACGTGGACTGGCTGATGAAGGTGTCAATGCAAGGAGAGATTCAAAAGTGGGTGGACCACAGTATATCTGTTACTGTGAATCTTCCGAACAATGTTGACGAAGCCCTTGTTGACCGCCTCTATGTGCAGGCTTGGCGTAGTGGCTGCAAAGGATGTACGATTTATCGGGATGGAAGTCGCTCGGGAGTTATGATAAGCGTTAGCAAGAAGAAAGAGAAAAAGACTCAAGATTGCCAACCCCCTGAAGTGGTGGAGAAGCGCCCCGATGTACTGGAATGTGATGTCGTTCGTTTCCAAAATAACAAAGAAAAATGGGTGGCTTTTGTTGGGCTGCTCGATGGACGTCCCTACGAAATCTTCACTGGTTTGCAGGATGACGACGAAGGTATCGTATTGCCCAAGAGTGTGACAAAAGGACACATTATTAAGGCTGCTGGACAAGATGGAATGCATCGTTACGATTTCCAGTTTGAAAACAAGCGCGGCTATAAGACGACAGTAGAAGGCTTGTCTGAGAAATTCAACAAAGAGTTCTGGAACTATGCCAAATTGATTTCAGGAATCCTTCGCTACCGTATGCCGATTGAGAATGTTATCAAACTCGTTAGTTCTATGCAGATGGAGAGCGAGAGCATCAACACGTGGAAAGCCGGTGTTGAGCGCGCCTTGAAGAAGTACATACAAGATGGAACGGCTGCTAAAGGTCTGAAATGTCCCAATTGTGGTCACGAAAGTCTTGTTTATCAAGAAGGCTGTCTGATCTGTAAAAACTGCGGCGCCAGCCGTTGCGGATAGTGACAAGCGTATTATACCTCATAAAATAAGTTCTGCCGCCTGTTCCATCTCGGAATAGGCGGCAGTTTTGTAGGCTTATCTTCGAAAAAATGTAGTATTTCTTGTTTTGTATCTTCGAAAAAGTGTGATTTTTCCTTATTTTATCTTCGAAAAAGTGTGTTAAAATCCGATTTTAGTCTTCGAAAAAGTGTGATTCAGACATCTTCTCGCTTCGTTGTCAGCGTGACGCTCGCACCTAAGCAAGCGGCACCGATGGGCGGGTTTACTTTGGTGAGCGTCAGGGTGACGGCGCTAATGAGCGGGAATTTCTTGAGAATATGTCGGTTGATGCGGCCGCAAACGTGCTCAAGGAGGTTGGAGGGTTGCTCCATTTCTTTACGCACAACCTCATAGACACTGGCGTAATTGACCGTTCCATTCAAATCGTCCTCCTCTATGGCCGTGGTGGCATCGAGAAGAATGAGGCGCACATCAACGGTGTAGTTGCCGCCCACTATGCGCTCTTGCGGCAAGCAGCCGTGAAAGGCGTAGAACTGAAGCTGATGAAGGGCTATCTCTATCATCTTGGCGTTTTTTTACTGGAAATACACTCTCTTTACGCGTTCGCTGATGCTTGTGAGTACCTCGTAGGGAATCGTCTGCAAGACATCGCTCAGCACAGTTACTGGGAGGTTGTCGCCAAATATCTCAACGCTGTCGCCCTCATGGCAAGGAATGTCCGTGACATCAATCATGCACACATCCATACAGATATTTCCCACATAGTAAGCCTTCTGCCCATTGACAAGGCAATAGCAATGGCCATTACCCAGGTGGCGGTTGAGGCCGTCAGCATAGCCAATGGGGATGGCAGCAATGCGGCTGGGACGCGTGATAGTTCCCTTCCGACTGTAACCTACCGTATCACCCGGCGCAACGTCGCGAATTTGCAAGATAGTAGTTTTCAGCGACGACAGATTATGGATGACGTGGTTATCGATAGGGTCGATGCCGTATAAGCCCAAGCCGAGGCGACACATATCAAGGTGACGCTCCGGGAAACGCTCGATACCCGCCGAATTGCAGATATGGCGTAGAATCTTATGGGAGAAAGCCTGTTGCAACTGCCTTGAACCCTCATCGAAGAGCTTGAACTGCTGTGCGCTGAACTCATCGAATTTTGGACTGTCGCTGCCCACGAAATGAGAGAATACGGAGCGCGGAATGAGCGCTGACTGATGTTTGAGACGATCAATGAGTTGCGGCATATCCGTCTTAGGATTGAAGCCCAGGCGATGCATGCCCGTGTCGAGTTTTATATGAACGGGGAAATTAGAAATACCCTGTTTACGTGCCGCCTTAATGAGTGCTTCGAGCAAGCGGAAGTTGTAAACCTCCGGCTCAAGGTCGTATTCAAACAGTGTATTGAAGGACGACATCTCGGGGTTCATGATGATGATGTTAGCCGTGATGCCCGCCTTTCGGAGGTCTGCGCCCTCGTCGGCCACGGCAACCGCCAAGTAGTCGACCCCTCTGTCTTGCAGCGTCTTGGCTATCTCAACGCTTCCAGCCCCGTAAGCGGAGGCTTTGATCATGCAAACGAGCTTTGTCTCGGGCTTCATGAACGAGCGGTAGAAGTTGAGATTCTCCGAAAGAGCTTCGAGGTTCACTTCGAGCGTTGTCTCGTGTACTTTCAAGGAGAGAAGTTCGGTGAGTTCCTCAAAATTGAATTCGCGTGCACCTTTCAGCAATACGAGTTCGTGTTGTATCTCGTTGAGCACGCCACTCTCCAGTAGCGCCTCGGTAGAAGGGAAAAAGCGCTTTTTGATTGTAAACGCGGAGTGGGCAGCTGAAATCTGAGGGCCTACGCCAATGATGCGGTTGATGCCGCGCGAGTGAACCATATCTGCCACTTTCGCGTAGAGATCTTCGTGGCTCATTCCGCTCTGCTGGATGTCGCTGAGGATGAGTGTACGCGTCATTCCGTTTTGATCGGGGCGGCGACTCATAAAGTCCAGTGCGATGTCGAGTGAGTTAACATCATTGTTGTAGCTATCATTGATAATGGTGCAGCCTCTTACGCCTTGTTTCACCTCTAGGCGCATTGCCACAGGTTCGAGCTTCTTCATGCGCTCGGCAATAATGGAAGGGCTGATGTGGAGGTAGAGACAGACGGCCAGCGCGTTGAGAGCGTTCTGTATAGAAGCGTCGTCAACGAACGGAATCGTCATTTCATAGTTTTTCTTGAGGTAGGCATAGGCTATCTCTGTAGAAGTTTCATTCTTCTTAATGGTGTGGATAAACAGAGGACTATCGGCATCTTTGCGCGACCATGCCAATAGATCTCCCGTATAGAGAGAGCGTTGGACACAATCGGAGATCACGGGGTCGTCACCATCGTAGATGAGGATATTAGTATCTTTGAAAAGACTCAGCTTCTCCAAGCATTTCTCTTCTATAGTGGCAAAATTCTCCTGATGAGCTTGCCCGATATTGGTCATTACGCCAATGGTGGGTTGGATCATGGCGCGCAGGGTTTGCATCTCATCGGGCTGGCTGATGCCCGCTTCGAAGATACCTATCTGGCTCTGTTCGTTGAGCAAACAAACGGAAAGTGGCACTCCCACTTGTGAGTTGTAGGAGCGCGGGGAGCGGGTGACAACCATTGAAGGAGATAGCAACTGATAGAGCCATTCCTTAACAATCGTCTTGCCATTGCTGCCTGTCACACCGATAATTGGAATGGAGAAAGCTTCGCGGTGGCGTTCGGCCAATCGCTGGAGAGCTTTGAGCGGCGAGATAACCAAAAGGAAGTTAGCTTCGGGATAGAGTTCCTCATAATGGTCAGGGACAGTTCCAACAACAAAGTTGCGCACACCGCGGCGATAGAGGTCGGCGATGTACTTATGGCCGTCGTTGCGCTTCGTGCGCAGGGCGAAAAAGAGCGACGTTTCGGGAAAGGCTAAAGAGCGGCTATCCGTCAGCAACCAGTCGATTTGGGCATCCAAGTGATGGCCAAACAGACGCGCTCCAATGAGCGCAATAACTTTTTCAAGAGAATAATGCATAATTATTATCCCGTTATGAGACGTATTTATTTTGTTTTCTTTTATCCTAAAATAATCGAGGTTCTTCTACTGCCGGCTTATCCGTCGCTATGAGTTTGTGAGCGGTTCGGCGGCGTTCTTTCTCCAGCGTTTGTGCTTGTCGGCTTGTTTCGGAAGAGAACGTCCATTCGCGGAAACGTTGCCAAACATAGTCGGACGCTTGGGCCGAAGGATGCAGCATATCGGCATCGAAGAAGCGATAATCGCGCAGCTCGTCTGTCACGATTTCGTAGGCAGGAAAATAGAGCGCGTTGTCATTGGCCGCACAAAGTCGGTCAACAGATAGCATGAGTGTAGACTTTGCTAGTTGGTTGCCGTGCATTCCATATTTTGCATAGCGATAAGGACTAATGGTGAAGAGTACTTTCAGCCGTGGGAGTTCACGCGCAAGAGCTTCGAGTAGTGGATTCCAGGCGTTGCAAATTGTTTCAAGGTCTATGATTTGTTCTTGAAACGTTGTGGCCAACTCTTTGTGGCAGTTGCCCACCACATAGCCTTGTGTGCGGTGCAGATAGGCGTGGTTAGTGCCCAGCGTAATAGTGAGAATGTCGGCTTCGCGTAGCAAAGTGGACGCTCTCTCAAAAGCCTCCATGATTTTTCGCTTACAATCGATGCGCTCTTGGGCGGAAAAATGCGTTGAATGAAGCCAACTGTGCCACAGCCCATCGCGCCCCTTGAAGATGTAGGCGTCTGGAAAGAACAACGAGCCTTCCAGCAAAATTTCCAACGCCATGCGGATGCTCTCAGGATTATAGAGCACGCCAAAAGGATTGACACACACTTGTCCGTCGGGGAGAGCCTCCTTCATGCGAGCACCTATGCTGTCGGCAAAACAAGAACCTATCAGCAGGACGCGGCTTGTGGGTGTCACCGTCAAGGTTGTTTTGGGCAAATCAACTATCGTTCTAAATTCCATACTTAACTGCAAAAATACTCCTTGAGAGGAGAAATAAGCCTATTATCAGTGAAAAAGTTTGTAGTTTTGCACCTCATCATGGGTGGAAGGCCTCAAAAGGAGGCGACATCTGTATTTTTATGTGTATGAAATATCTAATAGTTTCTGATATTCACGGCTCTCTGCCGGCTTTGGAGCGCGTGCTCGATTTCTTCCATAAGGAGTATTACAATATGCTTTGTATCTTGGGCGACATTATCAATTATGGCCCTCGCAATGGTTTGCCTGAAGGCTTAGATCCTAAAGGTATTGTGGAGCGGCTCAATCCTTTGGCTGATCGCATTGTGGCCATTCGTGGAAACTGTGATAGCGAGGTGGATCAGATGCTACTCGATTTTCCGATACTTAGCGACTATGCGCTGCTTGTTGAGGGCGGGCAACGGATATTCTTGACTCACGGTCATGTGTATGGCGAGCAGAATTTGCCGCGTGCCGGTTTCGACGTTTTTATTTATGGGCATACCCATCTGTGGAAGCTGGAACGCGACGAGCAGGGTAGGGTGATTTGCAATACGGGTAGTCCCACCTTCCCGAAGCAGCAGCGTCCCGCCACGTTCTGCACGCTGGAGAACAGAAATCTCAGTGTGCGCCTGCTGGACGGAACGATTCTCAAAACAATAGCTCTGTGATGTAAATTATCATGGTTGCTTTCTTCTTTTTGTGAGCTTTAATTTACAAACGCTTTTCTGGTTCTAGAAACGGAAACAACCTTTTTTTGTGTTTTTTTATTGGCCTGTTCGCTTGTTTTGCTTAATTTGATTGGTCGGAATGCTAAAGAAAGGGGGATTTTTCTCTAAAAAATGCGTTTTTTAGCTTATTCTGTCAGCTGACAGCCTTATTCTATCCGAAAATTTCCTTATTCTATCCAAGAATTTCCTTATTGTATTTTCAATTCCTCGGCGAGAAATTTTAATTTGCCCTATAGAAATTGAAAATAGGCCTATTTTTTTGATGCAAAAAATAGGCGTTCTTTTCGGTCGTAGGCGAAGAAATTGATTTTTGAGCCTCTCTTGAGGCAATAGACTGCGAAAAATGTTGATAAGATAAGACATTTTTAAATTTGTCTTATGCTTCTTTTATAGTGAATACTGTAAAGGTGAAACGATATCACCTTTACAGTAAATGGAGTTATATGAAGACTTTATTATTCTCCTAAGATCTGTGCGGAATGCTCCTTCACCTTGATTTCTTTCGGGCTCATAATACGCGTGATAACGCCTTGTTCATCGGTGATAAATGTGGTGCGAAACACGCCCATGGTGGTGCGGCCGTACATCTTCTTTTCTCCGTACACGCCGAGGGCTTCAACGAGGCGCTTCTCCGTGTCGCAAATGAGCGGGAAGGGGAGTTGATATTTTTCGATAAACTTCTTGTGCGATTTCTCGTCTTGAATGCTGCATCCGAGCACTTTGTAGCCTTGCGCAAGGAAACGTTCGTAATTGTCGCGCAGGTTGCAGGCTTGATTGGTGCAACCCGGAGTAGAATCGCGCGGGTAAATGTATAACACTACTTTTGAGCCACTCAGCTCGCTCATTGTCCATTCTTTGCCGTCCTGGTCTACGCCCAGCACTTCCGGCAACTTTTGTCCTATTTCCATAATTGTAAGTTTAAAATTGAAGCCCCTTTTCTTCTCTCTATGAAGGGAAAGCTCTCTCCTGTAGTTTGAAGCGGGGCGCATTTAGGGGTTATAATTGAATGTCTAAATCGTCTTGAATTCTTTGTAGGAATGCTTCTACGCTTTCTCCCTCGGAGACTAACTGGCGCAGGTCTCTTGCTTGTTTTATAATCTCCCGCGTCATTGCCCCGCGGCAACTCTTGGCATACATGGCGGGAGAAACCATGCGGCCGTTCTTCTCAATGTAGAACGTGGGCTGAATCACATGCACTTCTTTCTTGACATACTTCCAATCGAAGAGGTGCTCCATCTCCTTTGTGGCCAGATGCACAAGGATACCATCGTCGGACTGCACGGCACGGATGAGTTCTTCCGTCAGCCGCGGCTTCCAAAAATCAAACATGGTGCGTTCTTCGGTGGCTTCCAACTTCACCTTGCCTTCCATGCGGTAGGGGTGGATGAGGTCGAGCGGTCGCAAAAGCCCGTAGAGAAAAGAAGTGATGAAAAGATGTTCTTGTGCAAACCGGAAGTCTTCGGCTGAAAATTCAGCCGCTTTCAAGTGTTTGTAAGCTTGTCCGAAATAGGCTAAAATGGCAGGCATTTTCTCGTTCTCTTCTCTGAACGACTGGTAGCGCAAAAGGTTCTCTGCCGCCAGTTGTGGACTGCAATTTAGTGCGTTTCCCACCTCTTCCACATCCCATTGGCTCACCTCCAGCGCAAAGCGTTCGGCCTCGGCTTCAAAGCGTGGGCGCGAGGTGCAGGGTACCTGCGTATCAGTCTGCGCATTCATTATTTTAGCACAAGCCAGCAGTATTTGCATATCATCATCTCTTTTTGATTGTGAAACTTAAGTCTTAGGTTGTTCATCTTGGTCTTTCTGTTATGCAGATGTCCAAATCCTTCTGTTTGCAAATATAATAAAAACTCGTGTCTTTTTTATCTAAATCTCCTTATAGCGTAGGAGAAAAAAGAGCTGCTCTCCTTGCTCTGTCTCATAAATAAGCGGAACTTTCTGTTCAGCAATCGTTCTTTGATTTATTCGAGCAACTTTATTGAAGTTTCCTTTCTGAAGCTTTTTTAGAGTGTAATATATTGATATATATATGTACTCTATGGTGAAACTTCTGAATCTTTTCTGAAATATTTCTGAGAAGAAACTACACGCGCAACAGCAAAAAGCACAAATATCCTTATTGCTTTCAGAAATACAATAAGCCTATCAACTGACATCCTTATTCTATCAACTGACGCCCTCATTGGATTGGAGCATATTAATAAGAAAAACATACATTATGCACCTTTCTCCCTCTCTCTCCCTCATCTTATTTTTCTGTTGTCACATCGTCACGTTATCACACTTCCCTGTTAACAACTTGAATATGTTAGTATTACGAGCGTGACAACAGTGTGACAACAAATTAAGAATGAAAATTTGTTGTCACACTATCTAAGTTTTTGACAATCAAAAAGTTCTACCTTTTTGTGACAACGTGACAACAAAATCTCGCTTTTTTATAGGGAGAGAGTTATGCAGAGAAATCATTGTCTACCTATTGTAGTATTACGGAATTTATAGAATGATGATAGGAGTAGATGAAGAAAATTTCCAATAATTTAGTACTGCTGAGACTTTCTTCCTCAAATATATTCTACATTGATTATCAATGAATTACATTATTATGGTACAAAAATGTTTCCTCAATTTGAGTAGTATTGATTAGAAAATATCTTGGATGTTATCACTTTAACAAGACCTGTTACTTTTTAATATAACAAAGTACCAAAGGTTTCTTCTGTATATTTCTTATACCACTATTAATATATATTATATCGTTTTCTGACGATATAGGAGAAGAATAAGTTTCCACTTCTCCCGGCATATTAAATCTTTCAAAATTGGAATATAAGAAAATTTCTTTAATAAAGCAGTCCAATAATTGTTGGATTTTTTTACTATCATATTTCTCAAATGCCCTATACTCCATATTCTTGTTTATTTCTGACTTATTTATTGTCAATAGCAAACTCACGTCATAGTTGTTGGTAATTTTAACTTGGAATTTATATTTAGTATTGTTACCGGGAGAAAAAGGTTGATAACTTCGTATCCTTGATTCTGCTGAAAATTGTGTTCGGATTAATCTATTAATACTGTCATAAATAATATTAACTCCCATTTTTTCTACTTGGTCCAAAGTACCCCACCAATCCTTAAATTCTAATAACTCAAATGCAGGGAGATGCTTTAGTATATGGTATTTATTGATATAATGGATAAAATTATGACCGTAGAAAGTCATTGCATTATATCTAATAAAAAATAATTCACTTTCTGTAAGTTGAGCTCTCATAATTTTTAGATAATTCTTTTTTGTTTTTTCGTTAATATTTGATCTATCTATCAAATCATATATCCGATATAATGTACGAAAATAAGCTCCAACTTTTGTGGAATTTTCAATATAAAATAACATGTAATAATTCACTGCGTTTATTCGATTGCCTTCATAGCTTTTTCTATTTCTATAATTGTTCTGAATATATTTTTTTTCTATATCAAAGAAATCTTTATCATTATATTTGATGTTATCAAACTCTATTGTTTCCTTATTTTCTGCTTTGGATATATTTTTCAGTTGCCCACAAAGCTCATTAACTTCTGATTGATATAATCTCAAGAGCTCAAAGAATAAGTCATTAAAACGTTGAACTTCTAACTGTTCGTTGTTTTGGTTAGAAACATTTTGTTGCTCCTTAAAAGTTTTAATAACTAATAAAACACTTATTAAAGTAAATATTGTACCTAGTACTCCACCGACAAAGTCGCCATACGTTCCTAATATATTAGTGTCTGCAGAATACTTACTATCAAATACTTGAATCGTATGATTCCATATAAAAATAACACAAGAAATAATTATAAACACACATCCAAAAACTATATAAAATAGTTTGTTTAAAAGTAGTACATCTAATTTTGAGTTTATTCTTTTTAAAGAAATAGTTAGCATAGCCTTATTATTTTGCAAGATTATCATTTATTATTCCCTTCACTATGACTCAGCAGCTATTAGTATTTCATCCTCGTGGATTTCATATATCTTGGCTGGTTTTATTGTATAAATCTCTTGTTCATTATCCGTCCACTGCTCGCATTGCTTAATGACAGTTTCCAAAGCATTGGCTGCCTCTTTTGGTGGATAACGATATTAATTAATTGCTCACTCATTTTGTTCGTAATAATACGAATAGTCAATACCTTTCATAAACATTTCTCGGTCATCAATCTTGGTGGTGAGGGCTGGCTGTACCAAAACCTTGATGTGTGCGCTATCAGCTACACTCTCACGCATGGCTGACAAATATTCGTTTTTATCTATATGACTCCAATTCACACATCGTTTGAGAGAACGTTTCAGCATGAGGTCGAGCCAAATGCGAGTGCTGCGACCATTACCTTCCATAAATGGATGGGCTACGTTCATTTCGACATACTTGTCCATTATTTCTTCGAAGGTGTTTTCTGGCATTCTTTCAATTGTTTGTAGCGTAGCAGGGAAGTGCATACAATTAGCGAAAGTAAAACCTCCTTTGGATATATTCTTTGTTCGGATTTGTCCTGCAAAGTCATACAGTCCTCCAAAGAGATAAGCGTGTATTTGTTGCAGACACTTTACACTTCCCGGCTCTGCCGTTTTCAATAGTCTGCTCTCAAAAAGTTGATAGGCTTTCTTCTTACTCTGCCCATCGATGGTGTTATCGCTGTAAGTAAACCAGTCAAGAAATCCCATTGCCTTGGCATTGGGTATTGCTTTTGCCAACAAAACAACACCTTCGCCATCTAACATATCGGTCAATCGTTTTTTCCCATCTGGGGCTTGTAACTTCAACTGGTTAGTGACACTAACCAGTTCGTTATTCTCCTTCTTCAACTTTGTTTTCAGATACTTCCAATAGTTCCTCGTCTTTTGGTAATCATCTTGCTCGTTAATCGCAGCGATGATGTCCAGTACAGAGAACCACCACTTATTGTGTTCATCGTCCCATACTGCTCTTACTTCACGGTCGTTGAAGAAGTGAATTGATTTTTTATGCTCTACCATAATAAAGTTACTCATCTGGGGTGTTATCGGATTCTGCGCGAGGATTTGAGGAGTCTTATCTGCGGAAAGTAGTGCAAAGATTGGCTGGCTCTGATTGCAGTGCGCATGAGTTGCAAATATAGTAAATAATTGTATGGAAAGGTAAAAGGAAAGTGAAGAGTATTTAGAGTACGCAAAAATCCCAGTAACTGTTGAGAGTTACTGGGATTTCTTCTATTTAGTTAGTGCATGTAATGCTTTTACTTCACCTCCTCAAAGTCGGCATCTTGGATGTCGTCCTTGGATTGAGTGTTTTGCTGAGCACCACCTTGGAAACCGGCGTCAGCACCGGGCTGTTGAGCACCACCTGTTTGCTGGTACATTTCTGCACTGGCAGCTTGCCAAGCATCATTGAGTTCTTTGATAGCAGCATCGATAGCGTTGATGTCTTGAGCCTTGTGAGCGTCTTTCAGCTTCTGGAGAGCAGCCTCGATGACAGACTTCTTGTCTGCGGGGAGCTTGTCGCCTAGATCCTTGAGCTGGTTCTCAGTCTGGAACGCCATAGAGTCAGCTTGGTTGAGCTTGTCGATGCGCTCTTTTTCCTTCTTGTCGGCCTCTTCGTTGGCTTGTGCTTCTGCCTTCATGCGGTCGATTTCTTCCTGGCTCAAGCCTGAAGATGCTTCGATGCGGATGGCCTGTTCTTTACCCGTAGCTTTGTCCTTGGCACTTACGTTCAAGATACCGTTGGCGTCGATGTCGAACGTTACCTCAATTTGAGGGATACCGCGACGAGCTGGAGCGATGCCCGCGAGATTGAAGCGACCGATGCTCTTGTTCTGAGCTGCCATAGGACGCTCGCCCTGGAGTACGTGGATAGTCACTTCGGGCTGGTTGTCTTCAGCCGTTGAGAACACCTGGCTCTTCTTGCAAGGAATGGTAGCATTGGCTTCAATCAGTTTTGTCATAACGCCACCCATCGTTTCGATACCGAGACTCAGCGGAGTAACGTCGAGGAGAACGATGTCGCCTACACCTTCTTCCTTGTTCATAATAGCGCCCTGGACGGCAGCACCTACAGCTACTACCTCATCTGGGTTAACACCCTTGCTGGGCTCTTTGCCGAAGAAGTTCTTCACCATTTCCTGAACAGCAGGAATACGGCTGGAACCACCCACGAGGATCACCTCGTCGATATCGCTAGTGTTGAGGCCTGCGCTTTGCAGTGCTTCCTGGCAAGGTACTTTACAATCCTCGATGAGCTGATGAGCAAGTTGCTCGAACTTAGCGCGTGTCAGCGTCTTAACGAGGTGCTTGGGCACACCGCCTACTGGCATGATGTAAGGCAGGTTGATTTCGGTTGTCGTAGTAGAAGACAGCTCAATCTTAGCCTTTTCAGCAGCTTCTTTCAAGCGCTGCATTGCCATCGGGTCTTGCGTCAAATCAGCACCCTCATCGTTCTTAAATTCTTCTACCAACCAGTTGATGATAACATGGTCGAAGTCGTCACCACCCAGGTGAGTGTTACCGTTTGTTGAGAGTACTTCAAATACGCCTCCACCCAATTCGAGGATAGAGATATCGAACGTACCACCACCGAGGTCGAATACGGCAATCTTCATGTCCTTCTTAGACTTCTCCAAACCATAAGCAAGAGCAGCCGCAGTAGGCTCATTCACGATACGCTTTACCTCGAGGCCGGCAATCTGACCTGCTTCTTTAGTAGCCTGACGCTGAGAGTCGGAGAAGTAAGCTGGAACTGTAATCACAGCTTCTTTTACCTCCTGTCCGAGGTAGTCCTCGGCTGTTTTCTTCATCTTCTGAAGAATCATTGCACTGATTTCCTGCGGAGTGTACTGGCGGTCGTCAATTTTAACGCGCGGAGTGTTGTTTTCTCCCTTTACAACCTCGTAGGGCATACGTGCAATTTCTTTTGTCACTTGGTCGTAGGTTTCACCCATGAAGCGCTTGATAGAATAAACCGTGCGCTTCGGGTTCGTGATGGCTTGGCGCTTTGCGGGGTCGCCCACTTTGCGTTCGCCACCTTCAACAAATGCTACTACAGAAGGAGTTGTGCGCTTGCCTTCACTGTTAGCAATAACAACGGGCTCGTTACCTTCGAATACGGAAACACAGCTGTTCGTTGTACCTAAGTCTATACCAATAATCTTTCCCATAATTGTATTTTTTTATTTTGTTATTATCTAATATTAATTGGAGTGGTGTTTCCACACACTCTCTTTTGTGATTTGCTTATCTTATTTGCAAGAGGCGTGCCAAAATTTGAACCTGACAGAGAAAAAGATATTTTTTGTTGTTCCTTTATCGAAACTTTCTGGAGGAAGGGCAAAGATACGGCCCGCTTCTTTTTAGTTTCTGCTATGTGAGGTCATTTTGTCTGATGCGTGTTTGCGAATGGCGAACTGCTCTCAGATGGCAACACTTGTTTGCTTCTTAATTGTTTGCACCTATTGCAAACTGTGCGCCAAAATAGGAGAGGTACACATTAAAATTTGTGGAGTGATGCAGAATTAAGAGGTATTTGTGGAGGTAATTATACTTTACACTCTGCTTTTTTATTCTGATGCAGAATTGCCTAAGGATGTGTTGAGAAAGCTGCTGTAAAACATAAAAACTGGAGTATCGCTACAACGTGCATCTCGTTTTTCTTGAGAAACAAAAGAGAAATGAGTCGTTCTCTTATAATTTTAGTTTTTTCTATGTGTCGAAAAGGTGTGGTTTTCCTTATTCTATTCAAAAACACAATAAGGCTGTCAGCTGGCAGTCTTATTGCGTCAGTCGATAGCCTTATTGCATTTTTTGATAGCCTTATTGGACGAGTCAGACGAATCAGAGTTGTCTGATGTCTCACTTACTGTGATTGGGTTTTGAAGCTATTCTCACCTTGTTGGAATACGAATTCTGTTTACATTCTTTGTGAAAATTGTCGCTACAAAGTTTTTTGTGGTGCGGCAGATTTTCAAGTAGGGAGAGGGAAGCTGGGCAGGGAAGGTTTCAACCAATCAGCAAACAGCCCCTTCTCCAAGTGGGGAAGAGGCTGCAAAAGAGGTTTTATTTATTCACAGTTTGATAGAAACTTACAGCTTTTTGAGTCAGTTCTATGTTTTGCTTTTTGAGTAGCGTCTCCTCGAAAGTGCCATCGGGATTAGGGCGAATGGCATATTGCTGCACTTTCCTCACGGGCGAAAGCACTGTGAGAATATGGTTTTCATAGTAGCCTAAATCTTGATAGGTGGCGAGGAAAGCCCGCTCTTTGAAGTTGGGCGAAAGGATGTCGTTACCGGCAAAGCTAACTTTAGCTGGGAGGTGAAGGATGGAGAAGAGTGTGGGCAAAATGTCTATTTGCGAGCACACCTTGCTCACAATCTGTGGCTGGATGCGTCCGGGGCTGAAGATGAGGCACGGGATGTGGTATTTCTCCAGTGGCAGCGAGGTTTTGCCTGCACTCGAAGCGCAGTGGTCGGCAATGATGATGAACACCGTATTCTTGAACCATGGTTTCTTCGCGGCCTTGTTGAGGAAGTCGCCGATAGCGTAGTCGGTGTACTTCACTGCAGCGTTGCGCGTATAGGGATTTCCTTCGACATGTATTTTCTCCGTAGGATAAGTGTAGGGGCGGTGGTTGCTTGTCGTCATAAATTGCGCAAAGAAAGGTTTACCTGTTTTTGCGTCGGCATCAAACACCTCCAAGCCTTTGTTGAAAATATCCTCATCACAAACGCCCCAAATGTTGGCAAAGGTGATGTTCTGTTTAGCTATGTTGGAGCGATCAATCACCTCATAACCATTGTGGGAGAAATAGTCGCCCATATTGTCGAAATAACTGTAGCCACCATAGAGAAACTGCGTGGTGTAGCCCAACTTACTGAGCTGATAACCCACAGAGAGTGTGCCCATGCGGTTGTTCTTCTGCTTGATGACGCTCTCCCCGGCATGAGGTGGGATGCAAAGCGAAAGAGCCTCCAAACCTCTCACGGTGCGATTTCCGCACGCGTAAAGACTGTCGAAAACAAGGCTCTGCGTCATCAGCCGGTCAATGTTTGGCGTGAGTCCCTCCTTGTTGCCGTAGCGCGTAAGGAAGTCGGCGCTCAAACTCTCCACCGTGATCAGCACGATATTGCATTTCTCTGCTCCTTGCCCATCTGAGAGTTGTTTTGTTCCATGGCTGTCCAAGCCTGTTTGCTGGCGATAGAGCGCTTCGCATTGTGCCGGTGGGAGCATCGTGTAGAACTTGTCATACTCCAGTTTGTTGTTCAAGAAAGCCCGCACAAAATCGTACGCGCCATTCTGCTCGATTTGCGTGACATACTGATTGTTGGCGTCAAGGTTATGCGTCAGTGAGGTAGCTCCAAAGCCCGCACTAACAAGCACCACAGCCAGCAGCGTTTCAAAACCGAAGCGGCGGAGGTTATAATTCCCCTCCAACTGGAAACGGCGTTTGCGCACGACCGCCAAGATGAGGCCCAGCGTGATCAGTAGGAGAACGGCTATTAAAGGAGTGATGGAATAGGACTCCATAATATTGCCGATGACTTCGTGCGTATAGACCAGATAGTCCACGGCGATGAAGTTGTAGCGTACGCCAAATTCCTCCCAGAAAAAGAACTCGCCCGCAGAGACCACTAATAACAACAGTATATAGATGCCCCATGTGAGATAGAGCGTGCAGGCGCGCCATGCTTTGCGTATGCGCGGAATGAAGGCGCGAAGGGAGAAACTCAGGAGTTTCCATCCCAAGAGAATTTGCGCAATGCGCGGAGCACCGCCACCATACTGGCGGAAAATGGATCCAGGCCAAAAGGCGTAGGCCAATCCAGCAATGAGCAGCAGGCAGATGGAGAAGGCTGCGTACTTCTTATATTTGTATTCGTTGAGCCCTATGTAGAAAACAAAGAGCGGGATGAGGAGCAGCAGTCCCATACCAAAGTCGGACAGAAGTCCGACGGTGAGACCACGTAGTATGCCCATCGCCGTGTAAGTGGCATCGGCTGGAGAAAAGGCCATGAGCACGATGCGCAGGATGAAACCAATGATGAGATACAACGACAAGAAGTGGCCGCCAATCAAGTAGAGAGGGTTGATTCGCTTAGCCTTCTCCGAAGAGCAGAAAAGTGTTTTTAGATTCATATTGATAAGAGAGAATGTTTTTTAGTAGGAATCATATTTAGCCAAAGAACGTGCGAGGCGTGTGGCAGAACAAGGAAGTCGGCACTTCTCGTAGATTCTCTAACCGTTTTGAGCAAGATGGTATAGAATGGGCAAGTAGTTTTCAGAGCTGAAGTTGTCCGCGATGCGCAATGCCTTATTCCGTGATTTTTTGGAGTAGACTGAGAGCGCGCTCCACCGTGGGAACGTTTTTGATAACCATACGGCGTTTACCCGCACTTTCTTTTAATTCAGTGGTGCGATAGTTTTGCGTGGCATACTGAATGAGGCGGTCGAAAGTAGAACTCTGATAGAACGGCGAATCATATTTCGAAACGAAATAAAGAGTCATGCGCCCATTCTTTAGTGTCAGTCGCTCTGCTCCCACCTTGCGCCCGAGACGGCGCAGAGGTACGATGCGTAACAGTTCCTCGCCTTCGGGCGGCAGCGCCCCAAAGCGGTCGATCATGCGCTGGCGGAAATCGGCAATTTGCTCATCGGTAGTGAGGCCGTCCAGTTCGCGATAGAGCAACATACGCTCGCTGGCTCCCGGCACATAGGTTTCGGGGAAGAACGCGTGCAGATCGCATTCCACATTGCATTCATCTACAAAGAAGTCGCCTGTGAGAGTCGAATGTTGCAACTCTTCTTTGTACAACTCGGCAAACTCGTCATTTTTGAGTTCGCTGACTGCTTCTGCCAAAATCTTTTGGTAGGTTTCGTAACCTAAGTCGGCAATAAAACCGCTCTGCTCCGCGCCCAGCAAATTGCCTGCTCCGCGGATGTCAAGGTCCTGCATGGCGATGTGTATGCCAGAGCCCAAATCGCTAAACTCCTCGATGGCTTGCAGTCGGCGGCGGCTCTCCTCACTCAAATGCGCCAGAGGTGGCGCCAGGAGGTAGCAAAATGCTTTGCGATCCGAGCGACCCACGCGGCCGCGCATCTGGTGGAGGTCGCTCAGTCCGAAATGGTTGGCGGCATCAATGATAATGGTGTTGGCATTACTGATGTCGATACCGTTCTCCACGATGGTGGTGGAGATGAGTACGTCGTAGTCGTAGTTGGCAAAGCCCAGAATGATTTTCTCCAATTCGGCGGGGGGCATCTGCCCGTGACCGATAGCCACGCGGGCATCGGGCACATATTTCTTTACCAATTCTTTGAGGTTCTGAAGCGCAGAGACGCGGTGAGTCACGATGTAAGTCTGTCCGTTCCGACTCATTTCGAAATTAACGGCATCGGCAATTATCTCGTGACTAAAGGTGTGTACCTCTGTCTGTATCGGGCGGCGGTTGGGGGGTGGCGTTTGAATGACGCTAAAGTCGCGCGCCCCCATCAGTGAGAACTGCAAGGTGCGCGGAATGGGTGTGGCCGACATGGTGAGTGTGTCTACATTCACTTTCAGCTGGCGGAGTTTCTCCTTGACAGCTACTCCGAATTTCTGTTCTTCGTCGATGATGAGAAGTCCCAGGTCTTTGAATTTCACGCTTTTGCCGATGAGTTTGTGAGTGCCCACAAGGATATCGACTTTCCCCTCGGCCAAATCAGTTAAGAGTTCGCGCACCTGTTTCGGCGTACGAGCACGTGAGAGATAGTCCACGCGCACGGGGAAGTTCTTCAAGCGTTTCTCAAACGTCTTGAAGTGCTGCAACGCCAAAACGGTTGTAGGCACGAGCACAGCCACTTGTTTCCCATCGGCTGCAGCCTTCATCGCTGCCCGCACGGCAATCTCCGTTTTACCAAAGCCCACATCGCCACAAACCAGACGATCCATTGGTTTTGCACTCTCCATGTCGGCTTTCACTTCTTGCGTAACCTTGAGCTGGTCAGGCGTGTCTTCGTAAGCAAAACTGGCTTCCAACTCGTTTTGCAAGTAGGTGTCGGCACTGTAGGCAAAGCCTTTTTCCTCTTTGCGCTTCGAATAGAGCTTGATGAGGTCGCGAGCAATGTCTTTGATTTTCTTCTTGGTGCGCTCCTTTAGTTTTTCCCAAGCTCCCGTACCCAGGCGGCTCAGTTTGGGAGCTTCGCCCTCACGCCCCTTGTATTTGGAAAGCTTATGAAGAGAGTGGATGCTCACCAAGACAATGTCGTCGTTTTGGTAGGTCAGCTTAATCATCTCCTGCTGCGTACCATCGGCAGCGGGCATACGCACCAATCCGGCAAAGCGTCCCACGCCGTGGTCGATATGTACGATGAAATCGCCCGGCTGAAACTGCATAAGTTCTTTCAGCGTAAGGGCCATCTTGGCATCGCGGGCATGGTCGCTCTTTAGGTTGTATTTATGGAATCGGTCGAATATCTGGTGGTCGGTGAAGAAGCACACCTGCAAGTCTTCATCGAAGAAACCCTCGTGCAAGGTTTTCAGAACGGGGGTGAAAAGAGGCGCATCGGCCGACGGAGCAGAGGTCGGCGTTGTGGTGTCAGAAGGAAGTGAGGCCAGAATTTCTGTCAGACGCTCGTTCTGCTTTCCGCTGTCGGCCGCAATAAAGATGCGATAATGGCGTTCGCAGAAATCGTTGAGCGAAGTCCTAACCATCTCGAAGTTCTTATGGTAGATGGGCTGCAGCTGCGTTTTGAAATGCAGTTGAGCCTTTGGCGTATCGGACGGAGTGTTACCCATCTCGATGCGTTGCAGGGCGAGGAGAGCTTTGCCCAGTTCGCGTCCCGACACAAGCAGGCGGTTTTTGTCAAGCTCCTTTGTAGGGCCTGCCGTGAGAGTGGAGCGGCGTGACTCCTCTTCTTCCTCATAAATTTCCCATTCGGGGCGTTCTTTGCTATCCTTTTTCTCGATGTAGGCTTGTTTAGCAAACCCTTCATCGAAAACCTTCTGTATGGTGTCAGTAATGAGAACCCAATTCTTCACCACAAGCAAAGCATCGGTGGGAAGATAGTCTGTGAATGGTACTAAATCCGAATTGCCTCCTTCCATTTCGGGTACTACGGCAACATCTTTTAAGCGATCTTTAGAAAGCTGTGTCTGCACCTCAAACGTACGAATCGTTTCCACATCATCACCGAAGAAATCGACACGGTAAGGATATTCGGAGGAATAGCTAAATACGTCCAAAATACTACCGCGCACGGCAAACTCTCCAGGCTCGTAAACGTAGTCTACACGGCGGAAGCCCAGTTCCAGCAGCTGGCGCTCGAGCTGTGGAAGGTCGTAGTTTCCGCCTTCCTGAATCTTTATGGTGCGCGCTTCAAACGAGACTTTCGGTGCCACACGTTCGCTCAACGCCTCGGGGTAGGTAACGATAAAAAGATATTCCTCATTTCTGTCCGCTAATGCATTGAGCACCTGTGTGCGCAGTACCTCGTTGGCGGCATCCCGCTGCGCGTATTTCACAGCACGGCGATAAGAGGAAGGAAAGAAGAGCACATTCTTATCGCCCAGCATCTGTGTGAGATCGTGATAGAAATAGCCCGCCTCCTCTTCATCATTGAGGACGAAGAGATAGGGCTTTCCTTTGATGCGCCGGCATGTGAGGGCAGAAAACACCATAGCGGCTGCCGAGCCATGAAGCCCGTTGCAGAAAGTGAGCCGCGGACTGTTTTCTCCAATTATTTTAGCCAATGCTGCCACCTGTGGATGGGCGGCGTAGAGCGGAAGAAGTTCGTTGAGAGTCAAAGTGAGTGGGAATTACGATATTTTCTCAGAGAAATCCGAGTAGGGAAGGAATAGTTCCCCCTTCGGAAGAAAAGTTTTAGCCTCTCCATTCATCGGCTAAAGCCATCATGGAGGGGAACAGGATGTTTGCGCCAGCATCGCGGAGCGTCTCGTTGGGGAGCGGTCCTGTGTTGACGGCGATAGTGAATATATGAGCCGCGTGGGCAGCTTGAACACCTAAGGGAGCATTCTCCACAACGAGAGCTTCCCAAGGCTGAACGCCAGCTTTCTCCAGTCCTAAGAGATAGGGATCGGGATGAGGCTTACCGTGGTGGCAGTCTTTACTCGATACGATATGGTCGGGGTTGAAAAAACCAGGGTAGTGGGTTTGCAAACGCTCAAGCAATGAAGCCTGTCCGCTTCCCGTCACCACGAGAATCTGAAGTCCTGCATCACGCACAGCGTTGAGGACACGTTCAGCTCCAGGCATATTCTGCGCCATCTCGCATTCGTTGAAGAGTCGGCACTTCTCGGCATAGATTTCCTCTATCTCTTCCGTTGTAGCCTCTCGGCCCCAGTTGAGGCGGGCAAAGCTGTTGATGGTGGAAGCTCCTGTGCGCCCCTCGTGGAGGTAGGCGTCCTCCGCTGTTATACCCAAACGGAAGCGTTGTCCCACTTCTGCCCAACTTTTGGCGTGGTTAGGCATCGAGTCGAAGAGTACTCCGTCCATGTCGAAAAGTACGGCTTTCAGACAAAAATGCTCAAAGCCGTTCTGTGCCAAATAAGCAAAAACAGCCTCGCTGAATTTCTCCGTGAGGAAAGATTCAGGGGCTGTTATATTATTATAGGTATGAGTCATTATTTGTGAACGAGAAATCCCCTCTGCCTCCCACGCGGGAAGACGAAGGGGATGTACGTTGTATCTCTTACTTGTTCAGACGTTCACGAATAGCTTTGCTCTCAGCCTCATAGCCAGGCTTGTTGAGCAGTGCAAACATATTCTTCTTGTAGCTCTCAACGCCCGGTTGGTTGAACGGATTAACGCCCAGTAAGTTACCACTAATGCCGCACGCTACTTCAAAGAAGTAGAGCAACTGACCGATATAGTACTCCGTCAGTTCTGGCACGCTGATGCGGATATTAGGGACGCCACCGTCTACGTGAGCCAACTGTGTGCCCAGTTCGGCCATCTTGTTGACTTCGTCCACGTGCTTGCCCTCGAGGAAGTTCAAACCGTCGAGATTCTCCTCATCGTGCGGGAAGAGAACAGAATACTTTGACTTTTCAACAGAGACAACAGTTTCGAAGATATTGCGCTCGCCTTCCTGGATCCACTGACCCATAGAGTGGAGGTCTGTGGTGAGATCTACAGCAGCGGGGAAAATACCCTTGTTGTCCTTGCCTTCGCTCTCTCCATAAAGCTGCTTCCACCATTCATTGACGTAGTGGAGTTTTGGCTGATAGTTGGCGAGAATTTCGATGTGCTTGCCTGCACGATAAAGCAGATTGCGAACAGCAGCATATTGTTCTGCAGGATTTTCCGCGTACGGAGCTGTTTGGCAGAGTTTTTCCATGTCTTGAGCACCGCGTACAAGTTCTTCAATATCAAAGCCTGCGCAAGCAATGGGCAGGAGGCCTACGGGAGTGAGCACGCTGAAACGACCGCCAACATTGTCGGGGATCACATAGCTCTTATAGCCTTCTTTGTCGGCCGTTACGCGGGCAGCACCTTTTTTAGCATCTGTCACAGCAACAATAACCTTGCGTGCCTCTTCCTTACCGCGCTGCTCTTCACACTGGCTGCGGAGCAAACGGAAAGTGAGGGCCGTTTCGGTGGTAGTACCCGATTTGCTGATGTTAATAACACCAAATTTGCGAGTTTTGAGATAAGTGGTGAGTTCGCTCAGATAGTCCTCACTGATATTATTACCAGCAAAGAGAATGCGAGGCGTTAGTTCTTCAAAATTATTTTTCAGACATTCGATAACAGCGCGCGCACCGAGATAAGAACCACCGATACCAGCCACTACGATAGCCTCGCAGTTTTCACGAAGCGTCTGTGCCGTAGCCTTGATGTCGGCCAAAAATTCGGGAGTGATGCTGGAAGGCAGATGCAGCCAACCGAGGAAGTCATTACCCTGGCAGGTGCCGTTCTCAAGTGATTCGTGAGCCTTCTTTACTTCGGGCTCTAAAGTAGCCACTGCGTCAGTATTCAGAAACTGAGCAGCTTTCGTGATGTCAAGTTTAATTGCGTTCATTGCTCATAAAGTTTTAATCTTCGCTGCAAAGATAATACTTTCTCATCGTACATGGCTGACAGATAAATGGTAATGTTTCAAAATGATAGTTTTAATACTACGACTTTTCTTGTAAAAGTGTACTCCACATCTTAAGTGAACAAAAACTTGGGATGGTAACTTCCCATGCCTCTCTCCTATAAAAAATAATGGAGCTGATGTTAGTTATCTTTTGTTGTGCATGAAAAGAAGGTGAAGTATGGTTGCTTTTTTATCTATATTGTAGATCTTTTTCATTGCCCAAAAGTTGTTTTAGGTAGTTTCAGAGGTAGTAATGCAGCTCGTGTGCAAATTTTCTATTAAAATTAAGAACAAAAAAACGCATTTTTTATTCTCTCAGAATAAGCAAGAAAAAAGAATTTAGAAAGCACGGTGTTTTTATGTATATAAGAGCTTGGAAATATCTACTAAATATTGCCTATTCTTTTTACCTAAAATGTCTGGTGGAAGATGCCAATAATCTCTCAAAACTCTATTTTTTTTTCTTGTAGAAAGCTTGTTCAACTAAAAAAACTTTTTCTAACTTTGCGCTCCGTAAGCGCTACCTTGGTGTTGGGAAAACTTTTCTTTCGTCAAGGCAAAGTACACTTCTGAGCTAAGTTCTTGACTTAGCGACAATGGAGATATTCTTCTTGCGCTGAGAACAGAGATGACCCAGGGAACTGATAGAGAAGAAGAAAGCGGAAATAGAAAAATCTCTCCTTGCTGAAAATAACTATATAACTGAAATAAGGAAAGAGAACAGCATTCCCTGCAAATAAAAAAAGAACAAGAGATTAAACCACACAACAGCCGAGGACAAAAGAGTCAGAGCTGAATGTGGAACTATAGAATCAAGCAAAATGATGCTTATAAAGGATGAAAAAATGGAGCGAATTAAGGACTAATAGGAAGCTTCAATAAACTCTTATCATCAAACATGGCTTCTCGCCCTAACAACCTCAAGTTGTTGGGCAAAACAATAAAGCTGAGGTTTCATTGGGCGGGAGTATGTCAAAGAGTCACACCATCAAGTTTTGTCGCAGAAGGCAAAAGGTATTGCAGAGTCTATTGATTCTCATCTCCCAAGCCACCAGACAATAAATGTAACTTGAATGAGAATTGGCAGATAAGTGCGAAGTTTCCGTTCCCCCAGTATCTCACTGCTGGAGATTAATAGGAATTCTTTAGTCACTATGTCAGAACTTAAGGTAGTATCTGCCAATGGGAGGTGTGTTTACTTTCATATTCCCTGCCCAATATTAACCTCTGAATCGTCAATGGAAGGGTTTCTTTCTTCTTGCTTACAAAATCTATGCTAGAAAAATACAGTGTTAGTTAAAAAGGTTTCAATTTCCACAAATACATAATCTCAGTGCAAGTTAGCTTACTCTAATCTGCACTAAGTTATTAACTCCTTGAGCTGCATCCTCTCCTTTATTATAGACAGTAAAGAGAGAGGAGTATGGGAATGTGCGAAGAACGATTTACTTCCTATGAAGTTCTACTATTTCTCCCAGATGGAAAACTGCCATCCAAAAGCACAGATTCCCTTCTGCATCAATTTTAGCCATATCATTTTCATCAACAGAGAAGCGTGCAGGATTCCCTTTCTTATCCAAGAGCGGCTGAAAAGTGATGTCCGTGATTTCAACAATGGCTGTATCACGCTCTTTGGCATAGCCAACTGCGAGATGGAGAAACTCCCATTTCTGTTTGGGGATATAAGGATAAACACCATTATTCCAGATGCAGAGATCGCCAAGTAGCTCATCGTCTTCACTGATCAAAGTTGTGTCAAATAGTGGCCAACCTTGCTCGCTCACTTCTAGGTATTTCTTGTAGGTGGTATCCTTTATTTCTCGATATTCCTCTTTCTTTGATCCTTCTATGATTTGATCAAAATATACCTGTTTTATTGTCAGGTAAAGTGTGTTTTCTTTGGTTGGTTTCATATTCTTAGTTGTTTGTATTTTACTGAGTATTCTACCTCTGTTTCTTTTTATTCGCGTCTTTCTTTTGTGTGCTCAAGTTTTCTGCACGTAATTTCGAATGTGGAGATACTCGATCTCTCAGGAAATCGCTTTTAAGGTAGACTTGCTATAGATGTACCCAGCAATCTATGGCAAATATAAAGAGAATATTTGATAGGAGACAAATATAAAAACTCAAAACGTGGTAAAAGCTGAATATGATTATGGTAAAACATTAGAGTCTTTTTCGAGCAAACTTTAAGAGAAGATTTGAATCCGCGGATATCTCTGATCTTCTTGTCACGCTAACAAAATCTTATTTATCAATTGATTATCTTCTCTGTGACGACATGGCAACAAAAAATGATTTATTGGGAGAAGATATGGACAAAATTCGGGGAGGACCGGAAATATGAGTACGAAGCAATATGAGAAAATAAAATAGGGGCAATTAAGCCCCTAAGTGTAGAAAGGGTAAGACTCGAACTTCCTATATCACCGCTGTTAACGCTGCTCGCTCCCAAATCATGCGACCATCAATCTACACCGCAAAGATAAAAAGAGAAATTCATAAAAGCAAAGAGAAATGGCAAAGAAAATTTTAGTAACGGTTGAATATGGAGAGAATAAAACTTACTCTTGTTATAGTGAGACACCAATAGGAGATTATGCCCTTATCGATGGAGACGGTAATACCGTTGCGGAAGCAAAGGCGGATTTTCTAAGGGCGGTGGAAGAATGCCGTGAGGCTTATCCTGAATTGGCTATTATGTTAATCTTATGAGAATTACAAAAGAAAAAATATTAGTAAGATGCATGGTAGTATGTAAAAAAGATGTATTTTTGCATGCCAATTCTGTAAAAGCGTAAGAATAACTGTTTATAAGGAAATATTATGCTGAGAGAAACGTTTTGAAAGCTTATATTCTGACTATCTAAGAGTATGTTGCTAGAATGTAAGTCTAATAATAGAGTGCGAGGCATTTTGAGAAAGAATACTCTAGCTTAGGGATGTTTTCACTATTGCAGTATGCAATAAAAAAGGTGTCAAGATTTTGGAAGAGTCCAATCTTTACACCTACAAAAAATAAGAACAATGAAAAAGGAATATCTCAAACCTTCATTCGAAAGTTTATCCGTAGAGACGGTCCAGTTATTTGCCGTTTCCACTCGCCCAACCACTGTAGATTCTTCCGAGTCGGATTTTAAGGAAGAAAAGGGGATTGAGTGGGGAGAAGTAGAATTTTAAGAGCGTATTCAATCAATAAAGAATGTATGGAACACTGCATGTTCCATACACAACAATGACAAAAATATGAATTTTATATCACGGAAATTTTCATCAGCAATGCTTTTGCTGTTTGCCAGCATCCTTGTGGGCTGTTCCAGCAACGACCTCATCGATAACGATCCTGATGCGGTGCCGACGAAAGGTGTTAGTTTTACTCTGACAGAACCCGATTTTGGCGAAGAAGTAGTGATGGGAGGACGTAAGATTAACAGTATGCCCAATCCTACCGATACGACAGATTTAGGTGATGGCGTATTGGGTGAAGTAAGTGTTACAAGAGATAGAGGCGCTCTTCGCGTTCCTGCTCTGTCAAGATCTGCCGCGCATATAGCAACACGCGCCACTGCGCCATTGAGCAGTGGTAGGTATACGGTGCTTGCATTTGATGCTGCTGGCACCTTGAAGGGCCAAATCAATGCCACGGTGGCTTCGGGGAAGTTTGCTAACAGAGATGTCATGGAGCTTGATCCCGGAACTTATACCTTTGTTTGTCTCAACGATAAAGTTGACTATTCGGGAGGCGTTATAAGTGTGTCAAAAGCCAATGCTGCAACGGCACGAATTGGCCGCACTGTGATGACGATTAGCGAACCCATAGCAAGAGTTCCTTTTGTTATGAATCATGTGGGCTTGCGTGTCCGTGTTGGTCTGGAAGCCATGGTGAATATCCCCAAGTTGAAAGCGATGATTGTTGACAACAGTGGGAAAACTCCTACCGTGACAAAATATGATCCTATCACAGGAACTTATACAACCATCGAAACAGGCACACTGGCAGAGACTCCGGATCAATTTCCGGCTACTAATCAAAATTTCTTCCAAGAAACTTATACTTCAAAAACAAGCACTTACCACTATCTCTTGCCGAGCGAGAGCACGGCTATTCAGTTGAAGTTTACCGAAGGAGATAAGATCTACCATAAGGATTTGGTGGGACGTACACTCACTTCCTACAACGGCACAACCTTAGAGGCCAATGGGACGTATCTGCTGAATGTGAAGCTCACCAAGGTTTTCAAGTATCTGTTCAATGATGGTTCAGTGGATTTTCTTCGCAACAAGGGTACGCGCACACCTATCGCGTTAGTAATCAGCGAAACAGACCGCTCAGCCATTGCCCTGCATGATGCAAACAATGGTAATCCCGATATTTGGACTGCAAATAGAAACGTCTACAACAACCCCGTGTCAGAGCGACCCAGTCGGAGGGCTCAGATTTCGGAGACTTCTCTTGGCGAACATTTCACATGGGATGCCAGCGGGAGTTTAGATGGAGTAACGATCAAGGCAAATGAGCCTACAAACTGCCCAGCCTTCTATCATGCTGCTCACTACAATCCGGGTGTGGCTGTAACGAATTTGAAACGATGGTATCTTGGCGCCAATACGGACTGGAAGAATGTTTACCTCTATGTTGGTTTTGGAACGGACACAGAGGTGAATGCTTATAGCTCTTATCGGGCTTGGTATTATCACGTTGTCAATAAAGCATTTGCAGATGCAGGAGGTTCTTCACCCATGCCTTCTACTTCAAATTTAAAGGATTATTGGTCAAGTACATATTACTCTGACTTTAATACAGGAATCGCTCGTGCTTTTAATAATGGTTATACAGATGGAACCCGTTCGATACACATTAATGAAAAGGTATACATCCGCGCTTTCATTCATTATTAAATACAACTCGAATTTTATAGATACGAGAGTTCTCAGTAAGTTAGAATTTTCTTTATTGCTGTCTCGTCTATTCTATTATAAGGTATTGCTCAGGCGTTAATTGTCTGAGCAATACTGCTCCTTTTTAAATTTTAGTGTGTTACGTATTTTAAGAACTCTGTATTTGTGTAAACGAATGAAATCAGAGATATGGCAAAGAAGATTTTAGTAACGGTTGAATATGGAGAAGATAACACCTACTCCTGCTACAGCGAAACAGCCATAGGAGATTATGCCCTTATCGATGGAGACGGTAATACCGTTGCGGAAGCAAAGGCGGATTTTCTAAGAGCGGTGGAAGAGTGTCGTGAGATTTATCCTGATGATAAAAGGTTTTGCGAATTATCTTTTGAATACAAATACGATTTACGATCGTTCTTTAATTATTTCAGTTTTCTCAACGTGTCAGACATTGCTAAACGTGCAGGTATCAATCCCTCGCTGATGCGCCAATACACCAGCGGAGTGAAAACTGCTGGTGAGAAGACTTACGAACGTTTGTCCTCCTGCATTGAGCAGATAAAAAAGGACTTAAATGCCGCATCGTTCTAAAGTTCGGTATATTTCAAGGAAAAAGAATTCTTTGAGCCGTCTACACACGAGTGTAGGCGGCTTTTTGCGTATCTCTTCGTCAGTGGATATAAATGTAGCTTTATTGTAGTGCCTTGTTTTTAGCTTTAAAAGTTTTGTGCTAAAACATTTTTGTATTACTTGTAATATTTAGAAGCTGCTTATAGAAACTTCTACTATGTGAGTAAGAGAAAAGAAAAAGCGGAAACTCTTTATTTATAAGAGATTTCCGCTTGTTTTCTTTGGGTGCCCAGTGGGATTCGAACCCACGACATTCAGAACCACAATCTGACGCTCTAACCAACTGAACTATGGGCACCATGTTATTAGTGTGCGTTCCTTTTGGAATGCGAGTGCAAAAGTATTACAAAGTTTTGGAATGTGCAAGACTTCTGTGAACTTTTTTGCGATTGTTCTTTTTCTCAATGGTAAAAATTGTTATTGATCATCATTGCGAACATAACCTTGATATTGGGCGGGAAGGTCGTTCATGATAGTTTGATAAGCTTCCTCCATGGTAGTTCGGATGTCCTGCGTGCCTTTTCCTGAGGGATAGATGGGTGCGTGGATGATGAGTTCTAACGGATGGTGCTTCACAAAGTTGAAGCCGTCCTGACGGCGGAGTACATCAAACGAACCATTGATGGTAATGGGAACGATGGGCAATTGGAGTTCATCAGCCAGTTGGAATGCTCCTTTGCGGAAGATACCCATGTGTCCCGTGAAGGTGCGCGCTCCTTCGGGGAAGACAACGAGTGAGGTGCCACCTTGTAGCGTTTGGCGAGCGTGGTCGTAGGTCTCTTTGATTTTACTTGGTCCAGATTTGTCAACGAAGATGTGGTGGGCTTTCTGGCAGGCGTAGCCAATGAGAGGAAGTTGGCGGAGCGCCTTTTTCATCATCCATTTGAAGTTGCGGTTCAAGAAACCATAAACGAGGAAGATGTCGAACGGGCCTTGGTGGTTGGCCACAAAAACATAGCTCTGGCCGTTTTTAAGATATTCTCGACCAGTGACGCGGACGGGGAGCAGCAGGAGTCGGCAGATGAAGCGCCCCCAAAGCATTGCAGGATAGTAGCCCCAGAAGTGGGCATTGCCTACCATGCAACCAATGCTGGTGGCGAGTGCGGTTAGGATTGTGGCAAGAATGCCGAGGGGTAGAACGATGAGGAGTTGGTAAATGCGATACATCGGGGGAATGTGTTAATGTGCTAATGTGTCAATGTGCTAATGTAATAATGTCTATTTCGGGCCACGCGCCAAAGCGGAAAGGGAGGAGCACTTCACCTACGCCAGGGCAAACAAGAAGGGCTTGATTGCCTTGTTGGTAGAGGCCGCTCCACTGTGGATAGAACCATGCTGCGGGCGACCATTTGCCAATCTGAAACTGCATGGCGTGGGTGTGACCAGAGAACATGAGCGGAATGTCAGTATGTGGTAGAATCTGTGCATCCCAATAGCTGGGATCATGTTGCAGCAGGAGTTGGAAACATTTGGGCGAAATATTTTTGCGTGCTTGCTGTAGTTTCGCACGGCGGGGAAAGCTTGGGCGGTTCCCGTGATTTTCCAATCCGATAACGGCAATAGAATCGTTGCCGCGGTGAAGAATAAGATTCTCGTTGAGCAGGAGCCTCCAGCCCATATTGCGTTCCTCTTGTTGGAGCTGACGAACAGCGGCGAGGCGCTCGGCAGAGCTGTTCCAATGGAAATAAGTCAGATAGTCATGATTCCCCATAACGCTCACTACGCCATCCCGCGCCTTGAGCTGGCTGAGGATGTTGCGGAAAGGCTCTATCTCTCGAACGTGATAGTTCACCAAGTCGCCCGCGAAGACAATCAAGTCCGGTTGTTGCGCATTGATGCTGTCGACGATTTGCTGCACCACATCTTGATGGTGGCGGAGAGTGCCGAGATGGAGATCGGAGATCAGCGCGATGCGGTAGCCTTTGAATTGTGATGGAATGGAAGAATGAGTAAACGTAAATTGTTTCGTTTGTATGCGCTTATACCCCAGTGTGAAACTATAGAGCATAAGTATGAAACTGAATGCTCCGACAAGGTACGCGCTAACGGTCATGCTACGTCGAAAGATATTCTGCTTTCTCCCTATTCGACCGATGAGCAACAATAAGGCGGTGAGCGTTTCGGGCACAACAAGGCAGAGAGTGGCGGAAAGCAGAAAACCTTTCACGGCATCAGCTGTCATGGTATAGCTCTCATTGATGGCCATGAATGTTAGAGCCAAGAGTAAGAGCAGATGGGGAAGCGCAAAGAGCAAGCGTACCCAGCGCGGCCATTTGTTGCGAAAAACGAGGCGGTCTATACCCCAAGCTGGCAAAGTCAGTAGGGCTATGAGCAATATAAGAATACGAGCTATCATTCGAGATTGCGTGATAAGAATTTGCGTAGTTGTGGAATAGGGAGATTGCGGCGGCGCGCATAGTCTTGGAACTGATCTTCGCCAATGCGTCCAATCCCAAAATAGTATGTGCTAGGGTGGCCGAAGAGCAGTCCGCACGCCGAGGCGTGCGGCAGCATCATGCCCGTTTCGGTGAGTTGGATACCGATGCGTCCAAAGTTCAGAATCTCATCGAGCAAGAAGATAATGGACTGATCCGGTATTTGCGGATAACCCACAGCCGGACGTATGCCTTGGTATTCATCATTCCATATTTGTTCGTGTGTGAGCTGTTCGTCGGGAGCATAACCCCAATAGATGCGGCGCACATCACGGTGCATCAGTTCGGCCGTGGCTTCGGCCAGTCGGTCGCAGACCGTTTGGTATAGCATACGCTCATAATCGTCAGCAAACGACTCCACTTGACCATCGGAGCGATGAAAAGAGACGCAGAAGATGCCCATTACTGAAGCTATATCATCCTTGATGTAGAGTTCGCGAGGGCGAATGAAATCGGCCAAACACAAGTGAGGGTCTCCAGCGTGCTGAACATGCTGCTGCCTAAGGAAAGGAATACTCCATCGTCCTCGAGAATCCTCCACGATAATATCCTCTTCCTCTGACCAAGCTGGATAGAGTCCGAAGCAGGCAAAACCTTTGTGCGTGAGGTCGAGACGGTTGATCATGCGGGTGGCGTCATCGAATAGTTTTGAGGCTTCTTTGGCTGCTGCCTTATCCTCTTCAGGGAAGCTATTGATCCATTCTTGTCGGCAAGCTGGGCAGTTGTGAATGGTCGCCACGCCAGCAAAGCGAGGTTGGAGGTTCCAGGCGTTGAAGAAGAACGGCCAGTTGATAACTTCGGCCAGTGTATGAGCGTAGTATTTCAGTTCTTTAGTCATCGGGAGAAGCTAACGGGCAATCCGTGGAGATTTTCGTCCACGAGGTGTCCTTTATTATATATAAGGTCTCCGTTGCAATATGTTTTCTCAATACGCCAACGGAAGGTATGGCCTTCCAACGGACTCCAATTGCACTTGCTGCGAATCTGATTCGGGGTAAGTGTCCACGGGCTATTGGGACGCACCAATACGAGGTCGGCCTTGTAGCCTTCGCGCAAGAAACCGCGATTTTCCACCTGATAAATCTTGGCTGGATTATGGCACATGAGTTCCACAAGGCGCTCGATGCTGAGCACACCCTCATTGGTGAGCCCGAGCATGGCTGGTAAGGAAAATTGTATCATGGGCATTCCCGAGGTGGCACGTGCTGCTCCACCCACTTTGTCCCTCATATGGTGGGGAGCATGGTCGGTGGCGATGGTTGAAATAGTGCCATCGTTGAGCGCACGGCGCAGTGCATCGCGATCGGCGCGTGTTTTGATGGATGGGTTACACTTGATGCGGCTGCCTAATCGGATATAATCTTCATCGCAAAAGAGCAGATGCGGCACACATACTTCCGCTGTGATTTTCGGATTGGTAGGGCTGAAGAGTTCCAGTTCGCGAGCGGTGGAAATGTGAGCCACATGGAGTCGTGTTCCGTATTTCCGTGCCAGAGCCACTGCTTCAGCTGTGGATTTGTAGCACGCTTCGGCAGACCGGATGAGTCCGTGATAGCGTATGTCGGGATCTGCTCCGTATTTCTCTTTATACTTCTTCATGTTGGCAGCAATAGTGGGCGTATCCTCGCAGTGCACCATCAAAAGTGTAGGAGTTTTTTCGAAGATGTAGCGGAGAACCGTTTTGTCGTCGACGAGCATATTTCCCGTGGAAGCTCCCATGAAGAGTTTCACGCCAGTAATGCTGCGCCACTTGAGTTGTGGCAATAGTTCATAGTTGTTGAGCGTTGCTCCGAAATAAAGCCCGAAATTGACATGACTCTTTGTGGCTGCCATGTCGTATTTTTCGCTGAAAGCTTCGAGGGTTGTGGTGGTGGGGAGCGTATTGGGCATATCAAAAACAGTTGTCACGCCTCCTGCCGCGGCAGCGTAGCTCTCCGTTTCGAAGTCGGCTTTCTCCGTCAGACCTGGATCGCGGAAATGTACGTGTTCATCAATGACACCTGGAAGCAGGTAGCACCCATCAGCATTTACCACTTCCATGGGAGGCTCATCTGGAACGGCGTCTTTCCCCTCCAAAATCTGACCTATTTGGTTGTTATCTATCAAAAGAGAACCGACAAACTGTCGGCCCTCGTTAACAATGATAGCATTCTTTATTTGAATTCTTTTGTGCATAGTTCTGTTATAAGATAAAAAGAGTGTGACGATTGCTTATCACAACTGTAGCAATCATTAAAAACCACAAAACGCCCCATTGGCGGGGCATTCTGCTTATTTCTTTCTCGGCTTAATTTGTCCGGTCATTGCTGCCCAGCGCAGGCGCATAACGCCGAAGAGTGCCTCGCCAAAGATGCCGCCACTCATCTTGCTTGTGCCTTCGCGGCGGTTGACGAAGATGACAGGCACCTCCTTGATTTTGAAGCCTAACTTATAAGCCGTGAATTTCATCTCTATTTGGAAAGCATAGCCCTTGAAGCGGATGGCATCGAGATCGATGGCTTCGAGCACCTGGCGGCGATAGCATTTGAATCCCGCTGTTGTGTCGTGAAGCTTTACGCCCAAGACGGTACGTACATATTTAGAAGCGTAGTAGCTCATGAGCACGCGTCCCATCGGCCAGTTGACAACATTGACACCACTCACATAGCGCGAACCTATGGCTACATCTGCACCATCCGTTGCGCAAGCTTCGTAGAGCCGCGGCAGGTCCTTCGGGTCATGGCTGAAGTCGGCATCCATCTCAAAAATATAGTCGTACTTCTGTTCGATAGCCCATTTGAAGCCTGCAATATAGGCAGTTCCCAGTCCGAGTTTGCCACGGCGCTCTATGATAAAGAGACGGTTCTTGAACTCATCTTCCATGAGGCGTTTCACAATGGCGGCAGTGCCATCGGGCGAACCATCGTCGATGACGAGGATGTTAAACGCGTGTGGGCCGAGGCCAAGAACGGCTCGGATTATCTTTTCAATGTTTTCTTTCTCATTGTATGTGGGTATGATAACAATGCTATCGCTTCTATCCATAGTCGAAATGGTGTTTTATTATATTTGTGGCGAAGTTAGATAATTATTGCCGATTTTCCCAAACGAAAGCAAAGTTTTTTAGTTCCTCTTCCGTTAAGATGCAATAAGGATGCGCATTGGAAAACGGGAGAGAGAAACGCCTATTTTAGGGTGGTTTTAGAAGCTCTTAAAGCGGGCTAAAAATATCCTTATTGTGTCAGCTGATACAATAAGGAAGCCAGCTGACGCAATAAGGCTATCAGCTGACAGCCTTATTGTATTTTTGCTCCCCTTTATGATATTGTAAAACAGATGTTTATGATTCTTGTTCGAGGTCTTTTTGTGATGTTTGAGGAAGGAGTGAGGCTGCAAACATTTACTGTGGGCAGAAGCCCCTCCTTGCTCCTTCTTTTTGCAGGAATCATTTTCTAAAAAAGGAGATAGTTACAACCTAAAATTGTTCAAATACATTTCCATCCTCGTCCTTGTATTATATATATGACTATAGAACGTGTTTTTGAGATAATAAGGACGTAAGTAGACAAGATAGGTTGTATCTGTTTTTTTAGAGTATAGTTGCTCGGGGGTGGGCGTTTTACGTTTCTTAGCTTTATGTGTATTTCTTTTGGAATCACTGCACATAAAAAAAGATAAAAGCTGTGGGTATGTAGCAAAAAACGTTATCTTTGCAAAAAGTAATATTCAAACTGATCAATATGAAAAAAATAGCAGCGTTGGCACTTGCGCTTTTAGCCGTGCCGAGCTTTGCACAGAAGTATTCTGTTACGGGACAAGTTCCTAAGGAACTCAAGAAGGTGTACCTCTACAACTTCGAGTCGCAGAATGATCAAAAGCCAGATAGTGCGGTGGTCAAGGATGGGCGCTTTAGTTTTTCAGGCGATGCACAGGGAAAACTCTTCGCTATGCTTTTTGCTAAGGATGGAGAGTATTCAGTTCCCGTTATTTTGGACGGGAATGTAACTGCTGATTTGGTAAAAAATGTTATAGCAGGTACGAGTGAGAACGAAAAGCTCTCTGCTGCTATATTGCAGTTAAAGCCTCACACCGACGCGTTTCAGAAAGTGTTAGGAGAAGTGCGCAAGTATCAGCGAGAAGGGAAAGAAATGCCCGAATCTATGCAGCAGCAACTTGAAAGTGCTTATGAGAAAGCCATCGCGGGCATGACTGCTGATTTGAAAAAGATATGTGATGAGAATATGCAGTCCATTTTCCCTGCTTATTTCATCAGTTCTCATTACAACGACATGGACAAGGCAGACATCATTCGATATGCCGATTCTAATGCCGCTTTTATGAATGTGGGAATGCTCAAGCGTTTGCGCGCGAGTGTTGAAGGCTGGAAACGTCAGCAACCAGGCGTGATGTTCACCGACATTGAGTTGGCCGATACTACTGGTGTTCAGCATAAGCTTTCCGAGTATGTAGGTAGAGGCAATTATGTGTTGATTGATTTTTGGGCTAGTTGGTGTGGACCTTGTATGCGTGAAATGCCCCAGGTGAAAGCTCTTTATGATAAGTATCACGCAAAAGGTTTTGATATTGTTGGTCTGAGCTTCGACCGCGACCATAAGAATTGGGTGGGAGCAATTCAGCGCAAAGGGCTGAATTGGCATCATCTCTCTGATTTGAAGTACTGGGATACGCTTGCAGGGCGCACCTATGGAATCAATGCTATACCTGCTACGTTGCTAGTGGGTCCTGATGGAAAAATTGTAGCTGCTAATCTTCACGGAGAAGAGCTAGCTGCAAAGTTGAAAGAGATTTACGAATAATTTCGTGTATAAGAGAGGGCGGACTTTGCAGGGAAATTCAAAAAGAACTTGCAATGTCCGCACTTTGTTTTATTTAGCTATCGATTTTGACGATAGCAGATATAGATAAAAAGATTGTAAAAACACTTGTGGAGCTTGCAGCGTGGCGTACTTTTGCAACCAGAAAAATGAAGGTAACGTTATGGCAAATGCTATTGTTGGTATCTCGGTCGCCGTTATAGTAACGACATTTGTGGTTTGCAATGCCCTCCACTTTTTTCGCACAGAAATGCGTCATCGCTCCATTCATGGAGCATCGTTTCGCTATTTTGATGTGCATGAGGACTAAGAGAAGATGGAATTACGCCAATTACGGTATTTCATAAAGGTGGCAGAACGTCTCAGTGTGTCAGAGGCAGCCAAAGACCTCTGTATCACCCAGAGCACATTATCTCAGCAAATTCGCCAGTTGGAAAATGAGTTGGGAGTACAGCTCTTCGACCGAACGAGTCGAGGTGTGAAACTGACAGAAATGGGCGTAGAAATGTTGCCTTATGCTGCGAAGACTGTGCAAGATGCAGAAGTTTGCGTCGATCACATCTCCGACATACAAAACCTCAAAGCAGGTGTGCTCCGCGTGGGAGTGTCATACAGTTTCGGATCAATGTTGGCCATAGTGCTTGCAAAGTTTATGAAATTGTATCCAGGAGTAAAGCTCGACATTCACTACAAGAAGACGGACCATCTGATGGAGCGCTTGTGTAATCGCCAAATTGATTTGGCGTTGGCTTTTAAGCCAGAACGAGTGTATCCAAATTTAGAGAGTAAAACGCTTTTTAAACGTAAGCTCTCGGCCATCGTCAACCGCTACCATCCTTTGGCGAATAAAAAGACGGTTTCCTTGAAAGATTTACTGCCATTCGATATGGTCTTGGTGACCCATGGAATGCAAGCACGAGATCTATTTGAGGCGATTCTGAGTAAGACGGATATAACGTATCATGTACGAGCCGTGCTGAATACCGTTCCTGCTATTCTGCAATTAGTGCGAAATTCACAGTTCGTTACAGTACTCTCAGAAGAAACTATCCGTGGGGATCGGTCTTTGGTATCAATTCCGATAGATGTTCAAGGCAATGTGATGGAAGGTTGTGTTCATTGGTTGCGCGACAGCTATGTGAAATCCTCAGCAAAAGAGCTTGTAAGGCTGCTGATGGAGGAAAGTAGTCTCAATGAGATGGTCAACGAAATTTGAAAGTTTATTTCTTGGTAAAAGTTTTTTAGGATAACTACATTGTAAAGGTGACTTTGTCACTTTTCGCCTAACAGGGGCCTTCGTGAGAAGACGCCTGTTCTGGTTTTATAGGAGTAGGGGAGTTGATGTGTTATAATGAGTCTCTCTGAGAATGCTGAAAAAGATTCTCCTTTTTCTTTTATCTCAAAAAACAATCCCCTTTGTTAAATATCTTTTCTTCTTCTTTTTGCTTATCTAATAGTCCTTTCTCTTTTTGCTCATAAAAAAAAGGGCTTCCGCCCTTCTTCTTAGTGAATTGAAGCACACAGGAGCTTCAATCACGACTCATTTTCGAGTCTACATCTAACTTGTTACCTAAACTACAAACCTTTTATCAAAAGGTAAAACCTATGAAACATACACACGTTTTTAATACCTAATCAATTACTAACACCATCTTTTTGTGTGCAGTCAACTCGAAAGGTTGCACTTTTTATAGCCCTGTGTCACTTCCTTTCTCGTTTGACAATGCAAAGGTAGAAACTTTCTCCGAAGTATGCAAGTGCTAATGTGTCTTTTTGCTTATTTTTATACTTTTATTGCATGTATTGTAAGGCAGACGTAACGAAAACGTATGATAAGTTGATAAAAGAGTCCTTTTTGATAGAAAAGTAAATGTTTGAAACGTAAACCGGAGCTTGCAAAATAGGCGGAATGAAGGACGACCTTAGTAGGATGCTCGAAAAAAGCGTGTGAAATGTTCGATTTGTTGAGGAATAAGGGCAGGAGATAAAGAGAAGGAGAAGAGTTAGCAGACAACTCTGCGACATTTAGCGGCAAAAGTCATTCTTGATGGCAGAAAAGGTGTAAGAATAAAAAGAAAATTGTATTTTTGCAAGCAGAATATGAAAATAAAGCAAGTAGCCGAGGCCCTTGAAAAGTTCGCGCCCCTGCCGCTGCAAGAAAGCTACGATAACGCTGGCTTGCAGATTGGATTAACAGAGGCGGAAGTGTCAAGGGTCTTATTGTGTCTAGACGTCACTGAAGACGTTGTTTTAGAAGCTGCCGAAAAAGGCTGCCAACTCATAGTGAGCCATCATCCGCTTTTATTCCGTGGCGTGAAATGCGTTTCGGATAGTGATATGGTTCAGCGTTGCGTGCGCTTAGCTATAAAGCACGATGTCGCTATCTATTCTGCTCACACCAATCTCGACAATGCTGCGGGGGGCGTGAACTGGATGATAGCTGAAAAACTGGGGCTACAAAATGTTTCTTTTTTGCAGCCTGTGGGCGAAGGAGGGAGCGGAGTAATTGCAGAACTTCCAGAGGCTGAAGCTCCGAAGGATTTTTTGCATCGCGTAAAGAAAACCTTTGGTATCGACTGCTTACAAGCAAATAGAGGTCCCGAACGTATGGTGAAACGTATTGCGCTGTGTGGCGGTGCGGGAGATTTCCTTTTGGATACTGCAATAGCGCGTGAGGCCGATGTGTTCTTGACAGGAGAAATGCACTATCATCAGTATTTCGGTCATGATGAGCAACTCTGGATAGGAGTTATGGGACATTATCAGAGCGAACAATTCACGGTTGAATTGCTCCGTCGATTGCTCCAACAGGCATTTCCAACGCTCGAACTATTGGAAACGACCAACACAACCAATCCGATACAATATATATAATAGGAATACATTAATATAAATATACAATTATGGCGAAGAAAATTGATCCCGCTGAACTGCCCGTAGAGCAGAAGCTGAAGAATCTGTATCAGTTGCAAACCACGCTGTCGGAGATTGACAAAATCAAGACACTGCGCGGTGAACTTCCCTTAGAAGTACAAGACCTCGAAGATGAAGTTGAGGGTTTGAAGACACGTATCAAGAAGCAAGAGGAAGACGTTGAAGCTTTTAAGGCAGATATTGCTGAACGACACGAAAAAATTAAAGCTGCTCAAGAGGCTATTGCTCGCTACAAGCAACAGCTCGACTCGGTGAAGAATAATCGAGAGTTCGATATGCTCAACAAAGAAATAGAGTTTCAAGAACTTGAAGTGCAGTTGCAAGAAAAGAAAATCAATGAAGCAAAAAAGACCATTGAGGAACGCCACGCCTCTATGGAATCCAGCAATGCAATCATCAGCGAACGTATGGAAGACCTGACGGCAAAGCGTACGGAACTTGAAGATATTGTAACAGAAACTAAGGCCGAGGAAGAAAAACTCCGCGAGAAGTCAAAATCTCTCGAACTTCTCATTGAGCCGCGTCTTTTAGGGGCGTTCAAGCGTATCCGCAAGAATAGCCGCAATGGTTTGGGTATTGTCTACGTACAGCGCGATGCTTGTGGTGGTTGCTTCAATAAGATTCCGCCCCAGCGCCAACTCGACATTCGTATGCACAAGAAGGTAATCGTTTGTGAATACTGTGGTCGTATCCTCGTAGATCTCGAATTGGCTGGTGTGAAGATTGAAAAGCCTGTTGAGGAGAAATCGAAGCGCCGTCGCGCAACGTCTTCTGCCACATCTGCTCGCCGCACCACTCGCAAAGCAGCTGAAGAGCCTACAGTGTCCGAGGCTGAAGCTTAATATTTTTTATGGTCCTCTTGTCTTTGATGGCAAGAGGACCCATTTTTTTCTGCTTTCAGAGTAAAGAAACAATGAACGTACTCTTTGATTATCAAGCTTTTTACATTCAGAAACTTGGCGGAGTGTCCAACTGCTTTGCAAACCTACTGGCAAATATGCCCGAAAACATTCAGGCAGAGATAGCCATTCGCGAAAGCGATAATATTCACCTTTGCAGCAAGCACCTTGTTGAAGGACTACGTCCGTGCCACCTCACGAAGAACAATTTCATCTGCCACCGCAAGTTTCCTCTGAAGCACGACCTCTTTAAGCTCTTTGCCAGCTTGTTTCCTCAACAAACATCGCTGGGTATCAATCGGAACTACGCCATACAGTGCTTGGAAGAAGGCCGCTATGATGTTTTCCACCCCACCTTTTTCGATATGTATTTCATGAAGCATCTTCATGGAAAACCTTTTGTACTCACCGTCCACGATATGATTCCCGAGTTGTTCTTTAAGAAGGGAGATATGCAAATTGCTCGTAAGCGCGAACTCGTGAAGCACGCCGCTCATATCATCGCAGTATCGGAAAATACCAAACGGGATCTGGTGGATTTATTGCACGTTCCTGAGCAGCGCATCACCGTAATCTACCACGGTGCACCCGAAGAGGTTGCATACAACAAAACACCTCTTTTCGATTTCAAATATCTTCTTTTTGTGGGGCATCGGACCGCCTACAAGAATTTTTGCCCCATGGTCCGCCATCTCCAATATTTCTTGCAGCGCCATCAGGATTTGAAATTAGTGTGTACGGAAGCACCATTCTCTCAAAAAGAGTTGGAATTTTTCCAAGAGCTCGGAATTGCCGATCGCATAGTACATTTCCATGCCACCGATGAGCAACTCCTCACGCTCTATCATCATGCCGAGTGCTTTATCTTTCCCTCCATCTACGAAGGTTTTGGCATTCCCATTTTGGAAGCATACATGGCTGGCTGCCCCGTTGTGTTGAACCGAAAAAGTTGTTTTCCAGAGATAGCCCAAGATGCTGCTATCTATTTTGATATGGACGAGACGGGGTCGAATTTAGATGATCAGCTGGAACTTCTTTTCTCTGATTCCGCACAACGCACTTTGCTGCTTACGAGACAAACTCAGCGCTTGAAGGACTTTTCATGGAAAAAAGCTGCAACAGAATTGGCCGAAGTCTATGAACGAGTGAAAAACAAAGAACCGTTTTATATCTAACAAAGAGTTGTAGTTAGTCTCGACTGTGGTAGAGCAGGATCGCTCACGCCTCCGGTGGAGACAGTTGTTTCCGCAAATCCCACGCCTCCGGCGGAGGCGCACCATGCTTAACCGCGGGTGATGCCCGAGCGGAGCGAGGGAGAACCCGTGGACAAGAGACAGTACTACTATCCGACGCAGGAAGCGTCGCACTACAAGCGTTGAGGGAGAGTAACAAGTGTGGATGTTGTTCGACACCGCCGGTGTCGGAGGATGGGAGGGCTTCTCTCTCCACGGGTTCACCCTTCGGGCATCACCCGCGGTTACGCATGGTGTGTCCCCGCCGGGGACAGTGGGTGAGCACGGAGGAAGTCTGCTTTTTTCCACTTGTCCTCTATGCTCTGCGCTGCATCCTCACCCGCGGTTACGCATGGTGTGTCCCCGCCGGGGACAGTGGGTGAGCACGGAG
>NZ_DBHHRH010000038.1:0-212070 GCF_057240785.1 Alloprevotella sp.
AAAGCACTGATTATGTACATATTAACAAAATAAACAAGATTTCTAAAGCTTCTGGGCTTTTTTATTGAAACTACTATAATAATAGAAGCAAGCTTTGGCTTCCTTATTGCGTTTGAAAATACAATAAGGATGTCAGCTGATAGCCTTATTGTGTCAGCTCACAGGCTTATTGTAATGGAAGCTATATTATAAGGAGTGTGAGCTTTTGTGAGTAGGAACGCTCTCCTATGTATTTTTTGTTGGTAAGAGAATATTGAGTTTATTATATAACGAAAGGATAATATTAACGCATTTTGGGGATGAATCAAAAAAGGAACAAAATTTCACCTACAATTATAAAAAGGCAGGAAAATATTTGGACGATAATAGAAAATGCTGTATCTTAGCATTCCAATATAAACGCCATAGTCTATGAAGCATGAAATGCCCAAGCTCAACTATCCTCTTGATGGATTGAAGCCTAGGATAAGTGAGGATACGATGAAGTTCCATTATGGCAAACATCTCCAAGCTTACACAGACAACTTAAACAAGCTCATCAAGGGAACAGAATTTGAAGATAAGAGTTTAGAAGAAATTGTTAGAACGGCCAATGGTGCCATTTATAATAATGCTGCCCAGGTATGGAATCACACATTTTTCTTTGAAACTTTATCTCCCACTGCAAAACCTATCAGCGGCACATTGAAAGCGAAATTGATAGCAACGTATGGGAGTATAGATAATTTCAAAAACCAATTGATGGCAAAAGCTACGGGATTATTCGGTTCTGGGTGGATTTGGCTTACATACAACGAACGCAATCAATTAAACATTGAAGCGATGACAAATGCAGGTAATCCACTACAAAAGAACATGACTCCGCTTATGACTATAGACGTTTGGGAACATGCCTACTATCTAGACTACCAAAATCGCCGTGCGGACTTTTGCGAAGCCGTATGGGAGTTGACGGACTGGCAGCTAGTAGAACAGCGCATGGAGAAAAATCTTTTCAACATCTATTATTAATTATACGTTATTAAATTAACACTAAAGTAAGACATCAAAATGAAAAAGTATCGTTGTACAGTATGTGACTGGGTATATGACCCAGAGGTTGGAGATCCAGATGCAGGTATTGAGCCTGGAACTGCTTTTGAAGATTTACCCGAAGATTTCGTATGCCCTCTCTGCGGCGTTGGTAAAGACGACTTTGAAGTAGTTGAAGAATAAAAGCTACAAACTAAGACACATACTTATAGTAAAAGGAAGAATTCCATCAGGAATCCTTCCTTTTTTATTCATCACAATGATGTCGATTTATCATTAGAATCTGGCTTAAGTCGCGCTGCCAATCTGGATGTTCCTTTAAAAAGCTATCGATATGGCGTCTACGTTTCTCCTCTAGAATTTCATCTTCGGCAATCAAAATACCTGTCTCTTCCACTTCTCCAAAAGCATGATTTATCGCTGTACCAAAAAAGTGCATTGTCAGCGAAAGGTTCATGTAAGCATTAACGAGAGGAGGAATATTATAACCTCTAGCACGAACATTCTTATTCAATATTTTGTAGTCTTCTTTAAAATCCTTTTCCACAAAAAGACGTTCTAAGAAGAAAGCGTCTGTTTCTAGTTTAATTGGGTTAGTTGGGATAATCAAATGATCTCTATCGCCAAAATGCTTATCTAGAAAGTAAAGTATCATATCACGAGCGGGGCGGTCGAAACTCGGATACATCGTCATTTTACCAAAAAAATATTTCAATTCAGGAATAATCACGGTAAGAGCGCCCAAACCATCCCAAAGATTATCTAATGCGAACAAACCTTTGGTCATTGCACGGCTACTTTGATATTCCAGCGTTACGAAAGAACGCCCTAATTCCGTAGTACGCGGTGCATAGTTGCAAATGAACTCTTCTGAGAAATGAAACATGTGACTTGTTGCAAGAATAGGTTGTCCAGCATTGTCATATTTCCAATCGCTACCAGGAAGGAAACGATAGCCACCAAGAATCACTTCATTTTCTGGATCCCAAACAAGCAGTTGGTAGTAAGGGTGATCAGACATATCAAACTCGTCCAAATCACAACTTAATCCAGTTCCCCCTCCTGCAGTGCGGAAAGCAATCTCTCTCAGACGACCAATTTCACGCAACACATTAGGGGCTTGTTGCCACGTTACAACATAAATTTCATTGCCGCCTTTATTTGTTGAGCGTAACTTACGATCCGGTGTAAGTTCAGATTTCAACAAACGACGTTCAATAGGAGCTATGATTTCTTCTTCCATATACTTTTTCATACAACCTAAAAGGTTGTTTCTCTGTTCAAATTATAGACAACATTCTGCACATATTCAGCCCACTCAACAGGCTTGCGAGTTTTATCAAAGGTTTGCCATGGAATGGGTTTACCAATGGTGATTGTAAATGTCTTATGACGATTTTTCATCATCTCATCAACTAGATAAAGCATCGCAATATTAACCTTAAGATGTAGGGCTTTACAGATATTGGCGAGACGATAAAAGCGTTCACTATTGGAGCCGCTAAAATGAATAGGAATCACATCACGATGTGTCTCAACACTCTTGGTTACAAACGTTTTTTGCCAAGTCAAATCGCGCACTTTTCCTTTATTTTTCCTACTACACAAACCAGCTGGAAACATTATGATAGCATCATCTGAATGGAATCCAGCCTCTACCATCGCAGGAAAACTACGACTCTGCGAACCTGTTTTATTTATTGGTATACAAAGAGGGGCAAGCCCATGAAGATTCATGAGTAAATCATTAACCAAATACTTTACATGACCTTCAAAATATTCTCCCAAAACAGCACCTAACGCCACACCATCTTGTCCACCTAGCGGGTGATTACTAACAAAAGTATAGTGCCCAGCTTCGGTTACTGGAGGAAGATTCTCACGCCCCACGACATTAAGGTTCATATCCAAAAAGCGAACACAATCCCAAAGCCAAGGTACCCCCTGTTTTTCGCCTTCTCCCTTCAAAAACACATTAAGTTCGTCTTGATGAATAATTTTCTTCAAATAATTAAGAAGAAAACGGGGGACAAAACGAGCCTTCTTACCCATCTTATCATGTACAACCCTATCAAGGTCAATCAAATAAATATGTTCAGACATAAATATCTTTACAACTTCTAATACCAACGAACACAGTTGTTGTTCGTTTAGCTTTGCAAAAATAATAATAAAATTCTCAGATTAACAGGTATAGACAATAGAAAGTTTATTTCACATGAAATAAACGATAGTATATAAAGATTATAAAAGGAAGAAATGTACTAAAATGAAATATAATTTACGCAATAATAATCTGCAAGTAAAAGCTTCACATTCTTTTTACACTTCCATTTTAGTACATTTCTGGATTAAAGTCTAAACAATATTAGTTATTTAAGCATGCACGAAAGTTCCGAGATTTTCTCCTTCAAGAACTTTTTTAAGATTACCCACTTTATCCATATTGAACACATAGATAGGTAAGTCGTTGTCTTTGGCCATTGCGATGGCAGTAGTATCCATCACTTTCAAACCACGCTGAAGCACTTCATCGTAACTGATATCATCAAATTTAGTTGCCGTCGGATCTTTTTCAGGATCTGCTGTGTAAACACCATCAACACGCGTTCCCTTCAGCATGACATCAGCTTCAATCTCTATACCACGGAGAGTAGAACCTGTATCTGTTGAGAAATAAGGATTCCCCGTTCCTGCTCCCATGATGACAATTTCATTGCGTTCCAATATTCGCAAAGCTTTCCATTTATTGTAAAAATCGCCAATAGGCTCCATGCGAATAGCAGTCAAGACTCTACTCTTTACACCAATAGCACCTAAGGCGCTACTTAGCGCGAGAGAATTAATGACAGTAGCACACATTCCCATTTGGTCTCCCTTTACACGGTCGAAGCCTTTACCTGCTCCCTGCAAGCCACGGAAGATATTGCCACCACCTATAACAATTCCTATTTGTACGCCCATCTCATGGATTTCCTTGATTTGTTGAGCATATTCGTTTAAACGCTTTGTGTCTATACCGAAACCTTGTGTTCCAGCTAAACTTTCACCGCTCAATTTCAATAAGATTCGATTAAATTTTGCCATTCTATTCTAATATTTAATTCTTTCAGAGGCGAAATTAAGGAATCTGATGATAAAAAGCCTCATCAAACAAAGCTTATTTAATTTCCGCTCTAAAAATTCTATGATAACAGATTGCCTGCACACCACCCCGCACAAACATAAAAGTCAGAAAAGCAATCCACAAGCCAGCATTACTGAATTTTGGAAAAAGTAAAAAACGAAGCAAAAAGAAACTTGCAGCAGCTAGAAAAACAGCAAGCAGCATAAGGCGTGACGAAGTTGTTCCAATATAAAGCCCATCATAGAGAAAAGCAGCAAAACCAGTTAAAGGAATAAATACTGCATAAGGCAGATACTTCTGTGCTGTTACTATTACCTCTCCCTGAGCAGTGAGAAGTTTCAGCAGCTCATTTCCTCCCATTACATATACAATGGTAAAAACAAGCATCAGTCCTATTCCCCAAATAAAAAGATTGCGAGTAAGATTTTGGAACATTTCAAAATTTTTAGCTCCATAAGCTTTTCCTCCAATAGCTTCCCCTGCATAGGCAAAGCCATCCATCACATAGGAAAATAAGATATAAAACTGCAAGAGCAGAGCATTTGCAGCTAGAATTGTATCACTCTGAGTTGCTCCTGTTGCAGTAAAAAAGAGCTGCACAGCCACTAAACAAAGTGTTCTAAAAAATATGTCGCGATTTACGGATAAAAAACGTCCCCATGGAAGTACTGCTTGAGATGAAATTTTGCGCCAAAGGACACTTATAGGACGATGGTTTGAAAACGGAAAGAATATATACATAAGAAAAGCAAGCCATTGCGACACTAACGTACCGAAGGCAATTCCTTCTACTTTCCAATCAAAATACATCGTCAGTAACATACTCACCAATATATTGATAACATTTTGCAGAATAGCCACAATCATTGGCACACGGGCATTTTGCTGCCCCAAAAACCATCCAGCCAAACTATAAATACCTAACATAGCTGGTGCCCCCCATATTAGGATTCGGAAATAAGAGCCAGCCATGATTGAAACGTCTGGAGAGCTTTTCATCATCCATAAAGAGAATCGAAGCAATGGTTGCTGCAACAGGATAAAGGCAAAAGCAAGACCGAAAGCCATTCGTAGCGAACGTTGGAGGATATGATTTATCTCTTCCACATTCCCACGACCATAGGCTTGCGAAGTGAACCCTCCTGTTCCCATTCTAAGGAAGCCACAGAGCCAATACAACATATTAAAAATCATACCGCCCACAGCGATAGCTCCGATACAATCGACGGATCCAATATGTCCAGAAATCCATAGATCAACTAAGCCGAGCAAGGGAACAGTAACGTTCGAAACAATACTTGGAATTGCAATTTTTAGAATTTGGCGATTCATAAGATTATTCTTATTGGAGAACAAACTGAACTTCCTTAAAAGCATATCGCCGCAAATGCCCTGCTGCATCTCTTAGTAATAGATGTCCATTTTCTTCTATATCAGCTATCTCTGCTTGGAACTCTCCATTTTTATCACGATAAGTATACACACCTTCACGACGATAGAGACAAGCCTTATACTCCTCATTGATAGCTTCTCGTTCTCCTTTTTCCAAACGAGAATAATAATGCAAAAAACTTTGAAGCCAACGTTCAAGAACAAGATATCGGTTTACTTCAAAACCTAAAATCTGTGCTACCGAAACTGGATTAGGGGCATCACTTAAAAAGCTCTGTTGATTCACATTGATACCAGGCCCCACAATGGTATGCGCAATCATTGAACCTTGTAAGTCGTGTTCCAAGAGCATCCCACATATTTTTTTATCGCCATAATACACATCATTAGGCCACTTTACCGTTGTTTCACAATAAGGACGCAAGGCATCAACAACAGCCAAAGCTGTAATTTCTGAAAGATAGAACTGCTCATCAGCTCGAAGAAAATTAGGATGTGCTAACAAACCGAATGTCATATTCTTTCCGTTGTCAGATTCCCAATGAGTACCTCGTTGCCCCCTCCCTGTTTTCTGTTTATCAGCATCAACAAGCAGAAACTTTTCTGTTCGCTCGCGCACTTCAGGTGCTCGGAGATAGAGCATTGTCGAGTCAGTCACATTAAGATGTACGTAACCTACCTCTGGTGGCAAACTTTCAGCAAAAAAAACGATATTGGCTTTTTTAGATAACTTATTTAGTACCAATTCATAAGATAAGTCTATGAGTTGCAAAATGAGTTCATCGCGTACATCACTATCCACATAAACAGCATTCCAGTGCAGTTTCTCAAAATGACACGCCTCACCTACACCTTCGTAATGCGCGCGAAGTTTTTGAGCATATTCAGGATCACATTTTAAAACAATACAATCAGCGCGCTCAAGTGGTAACACTGCAAACATCTTATTACACACCTTAAAAACCAATGTCGTATCATCAAAAGGGAAACTCTCGGAAGCTCCCCGCTTACTAAGACAATACTCACGCAGTTGTTCTATATCTATCATCTAATAAAATTTATGAATGTAATGTTTCCGCCGAGTAAGATCCACGGAATAAGCATCTATGTAGTGCGTCACTTCAAAAGGCTCTTGCTCACCTACCACAGTGATAACATCGAAACGGTAAGAACAATTAAGATAATGCTCCTGCATATAAGCTTCTGCAGCCACAGCCAGATTGCGCTGTTTGTGCACATCGACCGCTCCAAGAGCAGTAAACTCTCCTTCCCTACTGCGCGTTTTTACTTCAACAAAAACTAATTCTCCGTAGTTGTCAGCAATAATGTCCACTTCTAGATGCCCCACACGCCAGTTGCGCTCAAGTAGGCGATAGTCAAGAGAGCTAAGATAGCGACAAGCCACCTCTTCACCCAGCGCACCAAGCCTATTATGCTCTGCCATATCAACGCTTATTTTTAAAAAAATCTTTCATTAGGGCACTGCATTCTTCTGCTAGAACTCCACTACACACTTCTGTTTTGGGATGAAGGGCTTCGGGAGCAAATTTAGAGAAACCTCTCTTTTCATCGCTCGCACCATAAACTAGACGACCTAATTGTGACCAGCCCAAAGCTCCAGCACACATCACACAGGGCTCAAGTGTGACATAGAGCGTACAAGGATCAAGGTACTTCCCGCCCAAAGCATCAGCAGCTGCAGTAATTGCTTGCATTTCGGCATGAGCTGTCACATCGTGAAGCGTTTCCGTCAGATTGTGCGCTCGAGCAATAATGCGGTCTTTACAAACTACCACTACGCCCACAGGGATTTCCCCTTCTTCATAAGCTTGTCGCGCTTCTGCAAGTGCTTTCGTCATATAATCTTCGTCGGTCATAATTCTAAAGATTCTAAGGTATAAGAAATAAATATCTATTACTTTTCACTCGTCACCAATTTCAGTCCAATTCTCCCGCGGCGCTCATCAATTTCTAACACACGAACAACAACGCGCTGCTGTATATGAACCACTTCGGCAGGATTAGTCACTCGATGATTTGCCAAGTTCGACTTATGAATAAGCCCATCTTTATGGATACCCAAATTAACAAAACAGCCAAAATCGGTAATATTCGTTATAACACCAGGAAGTTCCATACCTATTTTTAGATCTTCAATGCTCTTCACTTTTTCATCAAAGCGAAAAACAGTGGCATGACCTCGTGGGTCTCTTCCTGGCTTTCCCAGCTCGGAGATAATGTCGTTCAATGTTGGCAAGCCCACAGCATCCGTACAGTATTTTTGTAGATCTATCGCCTTGCGCTTCTCTGCCGAGCGTATGAGCTCGGGCACATCACAATGTTCATCTTTCGCCATCTGCTCTACCAGTGCATAACGCTCTGGATGTACTGCTGTATTATCTAAAGGATTAACAGCATCAGGTATGCGAAGAAAACCAGCACACTGCTCATAAGCTTTCGCACCAAGGCGTGGTACATTGAGCAAATCTTTACGCGAAGAAAAAGGGCCATTTTCCGCACGATAATCCACGATATTTTGTGCTAATGCTGGACCTAATCCTGAAATATAAGTAAGAAGGCTCTTACTGGCAGTATTGAGATTTACGCCGACAGCATTCACGCAACTTTCCACTGTTAAATCGAGTGATTTCTTCAGTTCACTCTGATCCACATCGTGCTGATACTGCCCTACACCGATCGCCTTTGGATCAATCTTTACTAATTCAGCTAATGGATCTGCCAAGCGGCGACCTATACTTACTGCACCACGCACTGTCACATCGTGATCGGGAAATTCTTCACGGGCTAATTTTGAAGCAGAATACACCGAAGCACCATCTTCCGACACTAAAAAAACAGAAATAGCATCGCCAAGATTAAGACTATTGATAAATGTTTCGGTCTCACGCCCCGCCGTTCCGTTTCCGATAGCTATTGCGTCAGGCTTATACACTTCAACCATATTGCGCACTTTTCTCATGGCAGAACCTATCATCTGCTTAGGCGGATGAGGATAGATAGTCTCATTGTGAAGCAGAGTTCCCTGTGCATCCAAGCAAACTACTTTACAACCAGTTCGAAAGCCAGGATCAATTCCCATAATGCGCTGCTGCCCGAGTGGAGGAGCTAACAATAATTGTTTAAGATTACTTGCAAACACACGAATAGCATCTGCATCAGCCTTAGCCTTGCTCTGCCCCGCAAACTCTGTTTCGATAGAAGGACGAAGCAAACGTTTGTAAGCATCTACAGCAGCTAGATGAAGTTGTGAAGACTCTCGCACGAACTGTGGACGACCATGCTCAAAGAGGTAGTCACATTTTCGCAACACAAAACCTATAGCCTGCTCCTCATCATGTGGAGTTATACTCACCCGCAAATATCCTTCAGCTTCTCCACGTCGCATTGCCAACAAACGGTGAGAACTACAACGGGAGAGCGGTTCAGCATTGTCGAAATAATCGCGATATTTCTGCGCTTCTTCTTCCTTTCCTTTCACCACCACAGAACGAATCCATGCTTGACGACTATAAGAAGTACGTACAGTGTTTCGAACTTCTTCGTTCTCGCTCACTCTCTCTGCAATAATATCACGCGCTCCCTGCAAAGCAGCTTCCTCATCCAGAACTTCATCTGTTAGAAATGGAGCAACGAGAGTATCCAATCGCGCCTCGGGATGCTTCATCAGCAAATCGGCTAAAGGTTCCAAACCGCGCTGTCGAGCTTTTTCTGCTCGTGTATGTCGCTTAGGTTTATAAGGCAAATAGATGTCTTCAAGAACAGTTGAATCCCAACAATTCTCGATACGCTTGCGAAGCTCGTCAGTTAGTTTTCCTTGTTCATCAATGGTGAGCAAAATCGTATTCTTACGATGCTGCATTTCAGAGAGTCGGTCGTTCTCATCTTTCACCGCAGCTACTTCCACTTCATTCAATCCTCCCGTCACTTCTTTGCGATAGCGAGAGATAAACGGAATTGTAGCACCTTCATTAAGAAGTTTGATAGTTCGCTGTACCTGCTGCTCGTTGATATTCAACCGCTGCGCTATAATATTAACTATCTCCATTTATAGATTCTTTTACCGAGCGAAGATAACAATAAGTTTTGATTGCCCGTTGAAAATAGAGCACATCTATCATCTCCACACATTATAATCACAGAAAGAGAAAAACAAACAATACACTTAATCCAACATTTATAAAATAGAACAACGAGGAGCATTAGTATAGACTTTGGAGCTAAAAAACTTTCTTCAATACTATAAACGTAAAAGATGTATAAAACCTAAAAATAGAAAACATAATAGATTTTTAGTATATTTGTCAGCAATCTCCATGGAAGCATCTTTTATTTTCAACTAATTATTGACAACTACAAATATGTGAATTATGAAAGCAGACACAAAGAAACCCTATTTTTTCAACGTAAAAAAAGGAGCAGAAACGTACACAGAAACAGCTAAAAACCATCATTTACCCCCCCAAAAAACAAACGTAGCAAAGTACTTTTCAACAAACTAACCCTTTTGAAAAATACGTCGAAATTATTGACAGCGATAAGTCTTTACAAAGGTCATAGATTTACAGAACTCCTAAGTAGACCATCCTTTATACAACGCTTTTATCTTACAATATCAATGAAAACATTGATTCTTCTCACATTCTTTGCGCTATATAGCTCTATATCTATAGCACAACAAAAGGGAAAAACAGACAGCATCTATATTCATGGGCGTGTTGTTGAAAAATTGAGCCAAAGGCCGATAGAGGACGCATCAATTATGGCTATCAACACGCAAGGAGACATTGTTTCTTCCACCAAGACAGTTGATTATTATAAACTCTATGGCGTAGATGGAGGAGGTGATGTTTTGATAGAATTTAGTTTGGCAGTACCTAATTTCGGAAACTATACATTGCTCGTACAAAAAGATAAGTTTCTGGATTTGAGTTATCCTATTACTATTCCTGAAAAGCAATATGGAAAAAGAACTACCCTCTATGAAGTTGGCGATCTCTCCCTAGAGCGCGTGATTGAGCTTCGCGAGGCAACGGTCAAAGCCTCAAAAGTGATGATGCTCGTAAAAGGAGATACAATTATCTATAATGCTGATGCTTTTCAGTTATCCAATGGTTCTCTCTTGGATAAACTCATAGAACAACTCCCTGGAGTTTCACTAAAAAACGGCGGACAGATCTTAGTCAATGGAGAATTTGTGAGCAGTCTGCTAATCGATGGTAAGGATTTCTTCAACGGAGATGCAGCAGTGGCTCTACGCAATCTTCCAGCCTATGCAGTCAACAAAGTCAAGGTCTATAGAAGAGGAGCAGAAGACAGCTATTTAACTATGAAAGACACAACAGATAGAAGGCAAGACCCTTTGGTTATGGATGTGCGTTTGCGCAAAGACTATCATAGTCGTTGGCTGGGAAACATTAGTCTTGGCGGAGGAACTCATAGTCGCTACAATCTGCGAGGCTTTGCTATGCACTCAAGCGACATTTTACGATTCACAGCCTATGGGCGCCTCAACAATGTGGGAGATACTCGCCGCCCTACTGAGGGAGACACTTGGAGCATAGAGGATTTTTCAACTTCGCCTACTATAGATAAGGAGGGAGGAGCTGACATTTATTGGCAATCCCTACGCTCAAAAGCCTATATAACAGCTTCGCTCAAAGGAGGACAGCAGATTGAGACAATAGGAAGCGGCACTATGAGCCACCATTACCTCACAGATGGCACTTCTTATGATGGACTGGAGAAAACTTTTGGAGACAATCGCTCGCATAGCTTTGAATATAATGGTCGCTTTGTTTTGCCATTACGCAAAGTCTTTATAGAATTTAAATCCCTCCTTGAATATCAAAAGACTGAGCAAAACACAACCTCCCAATCAGCTCTTTTGAAAACACTCTCCTCTACTATTACCATACCTATAGACTCTGTACGTTCTCCGATATATGCGCCCTATCTTATTAGCGACTCCCAATCAAAAGACGCGGGTATGACCAAAAATTTAACCACCGCGCTCGGAGGTTTGGTAAAATTCGTTTCTCCACTAACGGGAAACACCATCACACTAGACACTGACGCCTCTTTCTATGATGGAAAAGCGTCTAACCACTATCGAGGCGACCGCTTTACCTGGAATGTGAGTGACAGGATGATGAAAGAGAACAGAGCTTTACTTCCGTCTCAGACATACTCATTTGGAACTAAGATAGATTACGAAATCTCTTTAAAAGCCTTCCGATGGAAACTATCTTATGGTTATTCCTATCTTTACACAAAACAAGACAGAGACATCCCGTTTGATATTATCAACTCTTACAGCTATAATGCTCGGCACAATAGGCATAACTTACAGAGCGATTTGGAGTGGATAAAAGATGGTCACATCCTACTACTTCGTTTACCACTAAGTTTTGAAAAAAGGACGGCAAACGACACACGTTCCACACAAATACAGAAACATTACACTCTTTTCACACCCTCTTTCACGTGGTTGTCCCCCTTTGGACTATATGCTTATTATAACTTGAGCGTTGACCCTCAAAAAATGTCGCAACTCTTCGACATCACTGATACCTATAACATGCAACAAATCTATAAGGGAAATCCGCATTTAAAGCCCTCGCAGCAGCATACTTTCGAGCTGAACTATTCCTCAAAAGCAAAAAAATCTGCTCAAGCGTGGCATGCAAACACACGTTATTCAATAGGGCATAACGAAGTGGTTTATACCTCTCTGCTCAACACTGCCACGGGCGTCTATACCCTCACACCAAAAAACGTTAGTGGGAATTATCTTGTCAGTTTGGATGCTGGCTATAGCCGCAGCTTAGACACTCAAAACCACTGGACGCTTAGCTCTGAAGTAGGAGTTTGGATACAACATCAAAGTTATTTTACTACAACCTCTCTAACCAATATGGCGCGAGGCTCGTCCAACTCTGAAAACTTCAAAGCCAACCTACGCTTAACATGGCGTCTGCCACAACTACAAATCAATCTAAAAACAGGTGTACAGACGCTCTCTGCAACCAATAATCGTGCTAACCATTATGGTGGAACAGACTGGGTCAATGGCATCCTTCTTAACTACAATTTACCCTATGACTTCCAAATAAATTCCGATTTCACGCTATTCTTACGGTCGGGGTATTCTTTGGCAGGCATTCGACACTGTAGCAGTCTATGGAATGCCTCCATCAGTAAATCTTTTGGCAAACATTTAGGTTTTCGTTTAGATGCCTATGACTTACTCCATCAGTTGAACAATATCGAACGAATAGCCACCGCCTCCTATTGGCAAGAAAAGAACAAACTGACGCTTCCAAAATATTTTATGCTAAATGCAACATGGATATTTTGAAATGTGAGTAATAATTATCCTTATCGCGTCAGCTGATACTATAAGGATGTCAGCTGACGCGCTTATTGTGTCAGCTGACGCAATAAAGATAGTTACATCTCTCTATATCGTGGATACACATTCGTCACAAAAGAACTCAGAAAAAAGTTTTAGAGGCTTCAGTATTAATAATAGAACCTAATTTACAAAAACTCAAACACAAAAAACGTCACTAGAGCTTCGCACCACAAATCTCACTCAATGAAGTTATTAAAAAAATATTCAGAATCTATACACAGGAGAGAGAAGAAGATACCATGTTTAACACACAACATATAACAGTTGCTACTTCTCTACTTTTTGCAGACAAGAGCAAAATAAATACTTAATTTTGTAGGCAGAAAACTTCTGTAATCATTCCTAATTTAGATAAAAATTATTTCTATCATGATAGCTCCAAAAATTGACTTTTCAGATCGCGAAGAAAGACTTTTCTTTATCCACGAACGATACAAATGCCAATATCCAGACTGCGGAGGCTGTGGATCGTGCAATCTCCCCGACGGTATGCCTGCCATCGAGATGTTTGCTGATTATATTGACGGTAAAGTTGAATATGCTACTATCGCAGCCAAATTGTGGACATAAAGATTAAGAGAAGATAACACAAAGAAAAAGGTCTTAATACAGTTAAGCAACTGAACTAAGACCTTTCTTCGTAGCGCGGCCCAGGATTGAACTGGGGACCTCATGATTATGAATCATGCGCTCTAACCAGCTGAGCTACCGCGCCAGGTATTGCTGATTTGCGAGTGCAAAAGTAGTGCATACTTATGACACTACCAAATGTTTCTTGAAAAAAAACAAAAAAAAGTTCTAAACACCCCATCTCTCAGTTTTATTTTATATAAGATGAGCACACATGGGAAAAATATGCTACTTTTGCTCATACAAAGAATTTACGATGACTATATTAAAGAAGCTCGATATGTTCATACTGAAGAAATTCCTTTGGGTTTTCTTCGGTTCCTTCTTTATCACTCTTTTTGTTTTTATGATGCAGTTCACATGGCGCTATGTGGACGAGCTTATCGGAAAGGGACTCACCGTTGACATTCTTGCCGAATTCTTTTGGTACATGGGATTATCCTTGGTACCAACCTCTCTCCCTCTTGCCATTTTGTTGGCGTCGCTCATTTCCTTCGGTAATATGGGCGAACAGTTAGAACTGCTTGCGATGAAAGCTGCAGGTGTTTCCCTGCTACGCATCATGCGACCTATACTAGTTTTAGTGGTCTTTCTAACAGGAACTTCTTTCTATTTCCAAAACAAAACAGCTCCAGAAGCGCAGCTCAAACTCCGCACTTTGCTGCTGAGCATGAAACAAACTTCTCCAGCACTGGAAATCCCCGAGGGAGTCTTCTATAATGGAATACCTAACCTAAATTTATTCGTAGAGCATAAAGAAATATCAACAGGAATGCTCTACAACTTGATGGTCTATAAGACTGATGAAGGTTTTGATAAGGCGCAAATTGTTGTAGCCGATTCTGGACGAATGGAAGTTACGGCAGATCGTATGCACCTCATATTAGATATTTGGAATGGTGAGCAATTCGAGAACCTTCAGAGCAATATGAGTGTTCTTAGTTCGCCTAACGGCACACCCTACGATCGCGAGACATTTAAATACAAAAAGTTTATCATTGATTTTGATAGCAATTTTGAAAAAATGGATGAGGAGCAGTTGCGCGGTATGGCCTCTGCAAAAAACCTCACACGTCTTCGCAACGACATCGACTCGATGGAGACACAATTAGACAGTGTGGGAAAATCATACTATGCAGAAGCAGAATCTCATTATTATAGACATCCTAAACTCAATGTTGCACAAAACAAACGTCTCAAAGTAGCCCTGGCATCACGCGGACTCAATTTCGATTCTCTTCTAGCTCATACCTCACCGGAGCGATTGCAATCGGCGCGCCAAATGGCCCAAGCTAACGCCGCTGCTTTTGCGGCTGATCTAGAATGGCGAAGCGCGGTGACCAACGATGGAGACCATTTTATCCGCACCCACTGGATTGAATGGCATCGCAAATTTACATTATCCCTAGCTTGCTTATTTTTCTTCTTCGTTGGTGCCCCTCTAGGGGCAATCATACGCAAAGGAGGCTTAGGCCTACCTACTGTGGTCAGCGTGATTATCTTCATTTTCTACTACATTATTGACACTTCAAGTATGAAAATGGCGCGCGATGGTTCGCTTAATATGACCTATGGCATGTGGATCAGTTCTGCTATCTTAGCACCTCTCGGAGCATACTTAACATACAAATCGAACAACGATAGCGTTGTGTTTAATTGGGAAACCTATCAAAACATTTTAATGCGCTTCTTCGGTTGGCGTACTCCTCGTCATCTCTTCCGCAAGGAAGTTATTATTGACACGCCAGATTATGCACGATTATCTACAGAAATTCCTAAACTGCGCGAATACTGCCGTAACTACAAAGAGCTGAAGCATCTACAAATGGCTCCTAATTATATTCGAGCCTTTTTCCGCCCACAGGTAGATAGACATGCCGAACGCATTAGTAATGAATTAGAAGCCATTGTCGAAGAGCTTTCAAATACTCGAAGTTCTCGTATCTTAAGCATTCTCAATACATTACCAGTTATTTATATTCACGCTCATACCTCACCTTTCGTAAATCGAAAGTTGAATATTCTTTGTGGCGTCATCTTCCCTATTGGATTCCTCCTATGGTTACGCATCTGGCGTTTCCGTTTTCGCTTAAACAAAGACTTAAAACGCATTGATGAAGCATTAAGCCTACTGGAGCAATATGTGAGAGAAGAAATGAAGCAGCAAGAATGTTCACCACTAGATACAATAACACCTAATAACGAATAGAAACGTTGCTCGTACTAGAGATGAGCCAACATTAAATAGATTTCTCCTTATGGATAAAAATTTCAAATTGGCAACCATTGAAGAAGCGCTGGAAGACTTCCGCGCTGGAAAGTTCGTCATCGTAGTTGATGATGAAGATCGCGAGAATGAGGGCGACCTCATCATGGCGGCCGAATTCGCCACTCCAGAATCTGTCAACTATATGCTCCGCTATGGACGCGGAGTACTGTGTACTCCTATCACTATTGAACGCTGCAACCAACTAAAACTCGATCGGCAGGTGAGTGACAATACCAGTATGCTAGGCACTCCTTTTACCATTACGATCGACAAACTTGAAGGTTGTACGACAGGTGTAAGTACTCACGACCGAGCAGCCACCATTCGCGCTTTAGCTGATCCCAAGAGTCGCCCCGAAACCTTCGGTCGCCCTGGACATATCAATCCTTTGTATGCACAAGACCGAGGCGTATTGGCGCGCGCTGGACATACCGAAGCCGCTGTTGATTTAGCACGCTTGTCTGGGTTGCAGCCTGCAGCCTGTCTTATAGAGATTCTCAACGAAGACGGAACGATGGCTCGAATGCCACAACTACAAGAGTTTGCTCAGAAAGAAGGCTTAAAGGTTATAACTATAAAAGATCTTATTTCCTACCGCTTAAAAACTGAGTGCCTCGTCGAACAAGGTGAAGAAGTGAATATGCCCACCGAATACGGCGACTTCCACCTCATCCCTTTCCGTCAAAAAAGTAACGGAAAAGAACATGTAGCACTTATCAAAGGAAAATGGGAAAAAGACGAGCCCGTTTTGGTACGTGTTCACTCATCTTGTGTCACTGGAGACATTTTCGGTTCTGAACGCTGCGATTGCGGCGAACAACTTCATCGCGCCATGCGCATGGTGGAAGAAGAGGGCAAAGGAGTCATTCTCTACCTCAATCAAGAGGGACGCGGCATCGGACTAATGGCTAAGATTGCTGCATACAAACTGCAAGAAGAAGGCTATGACACAGTAGATGCTAACATTCATTTAGGTTATGACCCTGATGAGCGAGACTACGGCGTAGGTGCACAAATCCTGCATCTCATTGGTGCGCACAAGATGCGACTTATGACGAATAATCCCGTGAAGCGCGTAGGCTTGGAAGCTTATGGATTAGAAATCGTTGAAAATGTCCCCATCGAAATTCAGCCTAACAAATATAACGAACGCTACCTCCGCACGAAGAAAGATCGTATGGGGCACAAGTTGCATTTCGAGAAATAAGCAAACGTAATTCAGCAGATTAGTAAAGTACAATTATGGATAATATGTATAACAATTTTGGAGAGGTAACAGAAACGAAAGTTGCCTTCGGCGCTCTTATGCGCAAAGTGTATCTTTGGATGACACTAGCACTTGCTATAACAGGATTAACTGCTGCTTGGGTAGCACAATCTGGCGCAATTTATCAGATTTCACAAGGTTGGTTCTTTGGTACTATCGGACTCGAGCTCTTACTCGTTATCTTTCTCTCCACGCGCATTTGGAAGATGTCATTCGCCACAGCAGGTGTCACTTTTGCTCTCTACTCCATACTCAATGGCGTTACGATGAGTTTCATCTTCTTAGCCTATGAATTCAACACTATTGCAACAACGTTCTTTATCACCGCTGGAACGTTTGGTGGAATGGCACTTCTGGGCTATATCACTAAGAAAGACTTGAGTGTCATGGGCCGTTTGTTCTATATGGCACTCATCGGACTTATCATTGCTGGCATTGTCAACCTTTTTGTAGCAAACAACACTTTCGACTGGGTTGTTTCAATCGCAGGTGTGCTCATCTTTTGTGGAATCACAGCTTGGGACTCACAGCGCATCAAAATCATGCTACAAGAAATGGGCGACGAGGAAAATGAGAATACTTTGAAATTAGCACTTATAGGAAGCTTGGAACTCTATCTTGACTTTATCAACATCTTCCTTTATCTGCTCCGCCTCTTCAAGGACAATTAAAGAAAGCTAAAAAACACAGACTATCATATCTAATCCTAATATAATGAGCGTACTATCAGATTGCGTGAACCGACTGCAGCCTAGTGCAACACTGGCTATGTCGCAAAAAAGTGCTGAACTAAAAGCACAAGGTATTGACATCATTAATATGTCTGTAGGCGAACCCGACTTCCCTACGCCGCAACACATCAAAGATGCAGCAAAGCAGGCTATTGATGATAACTGGACGAAATACTCTCCCGTGCCTGGCTATCCTGATCTGCGTAAAGCTATTTGTGACAAACTCAAAAATGAAAATGGACTGGATTACGAGCCAGCTCAGATAGTTGTGGGCAATGGTGCTAAACAAGCTGTTTGTAATGCTATTATGGCCCTTGTCAATCCTGGCGATGAAGTTATTATTCCTGCTCCCTATTGGGTAAGCTATCCGCAAATGGTACTAATGGCGGGGGGCACACCCACCTTTGTTGGCGCTACTATTGAACAAGACTTCAAGATCACTCCCGACCAACTTGAAGCTACCATTACGCCACAGACCAAAGCTATCATCCTCTGCTCACCCTGCAACCCTACGGGGTCAGTCTATAGCCAAAAGGAAATGGAAGCTTTGGCAACTGTGCTTCGTCGATATCCTCGCATTTTTGTCATTGCTGATGAAATTTATGAGCACATCAACTACAGTGGACTCCACAGCTCTTTAGCAAAATGTGAAGGCATGAAAGATCGTTGCATTGTTATCAATGGTGTGAGTAAGGCTTATGCAATGACTGGGTGGCGCATCGGTTTCTTAGCAGCAGCTCCAGAAATAGCGAAGGCCTGCTCTAAGCTTCAAGGACAATACACCAGCGGCCCATGCAGTGTGAGCCAAAAAGCAGCAGCAGTAGCTTTTTCTGGCCCACAGGATTGTGTTGAAGAAATGCGCAAGGCCTTTGAACGCCGCCGCGATCTTATCGTAAGATTGGCCAAAGAGATTCCAGGGTTTGAAGTGAATGTCCCAGAAGGAGCTTTCTATCTTTTCCCGAAATGTAGCTACTATTTTGGCAAACGCGATGGAGATTGTGTCATCAATAACTCTACCGACTTTGCGCTCTACCTTCTTGAAAAGGCACACGTAGCCACTGTTGGTGGCGATGCTTTTGGTAGTCCCGAATGCTTCCGTATGAGTTATGCCACTAGTGATGAGAATATCATTGAAGCATTGAAGCGTATCAAAGAAGCTGTAGCCCTTCTGAAATAAGAAGAAGCTTTTTAAAAAAATAGATTTTCTCAAAACTGCTGCTCACCAAGTTCTATTTTCTGAGCAGCAGTTTTTTTTCTTTTTATGTTTTAATTGGTCAAAAAGTCCGATTCCTCATTTCGTCTATAAAAAAGGTCTTAACTTTGCGGAAGTAATTTATAATAGGAAAAAAAACAGATACTTATGATTAAGCGTTGTATCGTTTCTTTGGCCATTTCTCTTCTTGTTCTTCCGTCTTTACAAGCACAGCGCACGCTTTCTTTAGAAGAATGCCGAAGGTTAGCCATAGATAATAATAAGACTTTAGCACAGAGCCGACTCAATCAAGAAGTGGCAGAATACACCCAAAAGGCAGCAAAGACCAACTATCTTCCAAAACTTTCAGCCACAGCTGGCTATATGCGTTCGGGTAAAGAGTTTTCCATTCTGAGCAAGGAACAGAAAAATGCACTCACGGGCAACGGGACTGCTCTTGTCAACGGCTTTGGACAAACGGCCCAACAACTATTGCAACAGAATCCTACCCTCGCACCGCTCATCCAACAACTTACGCCAATTCTTCAAAGTGTGGGCAATATCATTGATGGAGCCGGCCAACGGGTTGTTGATGCATTCCGAACAGATAATCGCAATATGGCAGCGGGAGCTGTGATATTAACACAGCCACTCTATATGGGTGGAAAAATTCGAGCCTACGATAAAATCACACGTTATCAGCAGGATTTAGCCAATGAAAAGCTACGCGGTGATGAGCAGGATGTCCTACTTCAAACCGACCAGGCCTATTGGCAAGTTGTTTCTTTGGCAAACAAACACAAGTTGGCCACTAGCTATCGCAACACATTAAAAAAATTGGACGATGATGTGCAGAAAATGATTCGCGAAGGCGTAGCCACAAAAGCTAATGGGCTACAAATCGCTGTAAAGCTCAACGAAGCAGAAATGCTCGTAACAAAGGTGGAAGACGGATTGGCTCTCTCGCGGATGTTACTCTGCCAACTTTGCGGTCTGCCGCTCGGAGAACAAATCACAACCGAGGATGAAACGAAGGAAGATCTAAAGGTTAGCAATGAAAATGCTACTCCCGATGTTGAAATAGCTTTCAACAACCGTCCAGAACTCTGCCAGCTGCAAACAGCACAAAACATCTACGATGAGAAAATCAATATCGTACGTTCAGAATTTCTTCCGCAAGTGGCATTGCTCGCTGGATACGGACTTACCTACCCCAATGCTTACAATAGTTTTGAAAAGAAATTTCGCGGAGACTGGCACGTTGGTATCACGCTGAAAGTACCACTTTGGAGCTGGGGAGAAGGCCGCTACAAAGTGCGTGCAGCCAAGGCAGAAGCAGCAATCACAACGCTGCGTGCCACTGAAGCTCGAGAGAAAATAGAGCTACAAGTAAAACAGGAAACATTCCGTGTGAATGAAGCCAACAAAAAGCTAATGATGGCACAAAAGAATCTAGAACAAGCCAACGAAAACCTAAGGGTAGCAACACTCGGATATAAAGAAGGTGTCATCACCATGACAGATGTTCTCTCCGCCGAAACAGCATGGTTGCAAGCACATAGTGAAAAAATCGACGCAGAAATCGACTGCAAGCTAACACAAACCAGCCTGCAGAAAGCCCTTGGTACTCTCAATTAAAACAACCGTTTATTCATCTGTAAAATCATCAATAAATATGGCTACTAATAATAAAGGAAAAGTCAATCTAATTCCTGCAATCCTCATTCTTCTTACTGTGATTGTCTTGGTGGTACTGGCAAGCCTATATGCTTTCCGCCATGAAGACGAAACGCTCGAAGGACAAGCCGATGTCACAGAATATCGAGTATCTAGTAAAGTGCCTGGCCGAATCAAGAAGTTCTATGTTGAAGAGGGGCAGTATGTTCACGCGGGCGACACATTAGCCGTCTTAGAAGCTCCTGAAGTTACGGCAAAACTAGAGCAAGCTCAAGCCGTGGAGAATGCCGCAGCAGCACAGAGTCAGAAAGCCGACAACGGAGCGCGCAAAGAGCAGATTCAAGGAGCCTACGATATGTGGCAAAAAGCCAAAGTTGGTGTTACGATTGCCGAAAAATCTTGGGCACGCGTTAAGCGTTTAGCCGACGAAGGAGTGCTCCCTGCTCAGAAGCTGGACGAAGTTACTGCACAACGTGATGCAGCCATTGCCACAGAAAAGGCGGCAAAATCGCAATATGATATGGCGGTCAACGGTGCTCGCATAGAGGACAAAGAAGCAGCACGTGCACTTGTCAACCAAGCACGCGGAGCCATTAAAGAAGTGAGCTCATACATCAAAGAAACATATCTCTTAGCGTCGGCCGATGGTGAAGTAACCGAGATTTTCCCTTCTGTAGGAGAACTTGTTGGTACGGGTGCCCCCGTTATGAATGTTGCATTAATGAACGATATGTGGATGACTTTCAATGTGAGAGAGGACAAGTTGAAACTCTTCCGCATGAACCAAACGGTCAAAGTGAATATCCCCGCGTTGAACAAAGAAGTAGAAGCCAAAGTTTTCTACATGAAAAATCTTGGCAGTTATGCCACATGGAAAGCCACAAAATCCACCGGACAGTTTGATATGAAAACTTTTGAAGTGAAGGTGCGCCCCACAAAAAAAGTTGAAGACCTACGCCCGGGTATGTCTGTACTCTTAAAATAACAATGTCATCATGAAGGAGATCATAAAAATAGCCAAACGGGAATACCAACGGATGAAGAATAACCCCATCTATTGGTTTTCCATCATCTTTGCTCCCCTTCTCTGCATTGTCTTTTTTACTACGATGATGTGGCAGGGGCTTCCCACTAACCTCCCCATCGGAATGGTAGACCAAGACAACACCACTACGACGCGAAAGATTGCACGCAACCTTGATGCGTTTCAGCAAACAGCTATCGTACAAAACTATCCTGACGTAAGTAGTGCACGACGAGCTGTACAACGTGGAGAAATTTATGCGTTCTACTATATTCCCAAAGGTACAACAGCAAAAGCCAATGCGCAGAAAATTCCCACGATCTCGTTCTACACAAATTATGCTTACCTCATAGCAGGTTCACTCGTTATGCGCGATATGCGCATGATGTCCGAATTGGCATCTGGATCGGCTGGGCGGTCGGTCCTTTATGCACGTGGTGCAACGGAACAACAGGCTCTTGCTTTCTTGCAACCCATTGTTGTTGACTCTCATGCCACCAACAACCCATGGCTCAACTACAACATCTATCTGAGCAATACAATTGTTCCAGGTATCCTAGGTATCTTCCTCTTCATGATGACTGTCTATAGTATTGGTACAGAAATCAAAGAAGGCACAGCACATGATTGGATTCTAAAAGCACGCGGAAATATGCACCTGGCTCTCATTGGAAAACTCCTGCCCAACACTCTCCTATTTCTCCTGGTGGGGTGGACCATAGTGTTCTACTTTTATGGATATATGCACTTCCCCTGCAATTCGGGAATTACCGATATGCTGATTCTCATGACGCTCTTCATCCTTAGCTGCGAAGCGCTTGGCGTTCTCATGATTACCATCCTGCCCACACTAAGAATGGGACTGAGTTTTGCTTCGCTATGGGGTGTCCTCTCGCTGAGTATCTGCGGAATGTCGTTTCCTGTCATGGCGATGCACCCTGCTCTTCAAGGCTTATCGTGGTTATTTCCTCTTCGCCACTATTTTATTCTGTATGTCAACTGCGCGCTTGATGGCTACAATCTCACAAATGCTTGGCCATACCTGGCAGCACTCGCCGGTTTTATCCTCTTATCCATCATCACAACCCCTATTTTAAAGCGCGAACTCCTAACGGTAAAATACGTACCATAACCTCTGACTCTACACTTACTCTCATTTGGTAAATGTAAAACTTATATCATTATGTCAATACTGAAGAATAGACAACAAGCCTTAGACGATTGGAATTATATCTTCAAAGCTGAATTGAAGAAAGTGTTCCAAGATAAAGGTGTGCTTATCTTCTTTATCTTAGTGCCTCTTGCATACCCACTGATCTATGCGTTCATCTATAACAACGAAGTAATCCGCGAAGTCCCTGCAGCCGTTGTCGACTACGACAATACGGCTTTATCGCGGCAGTATATTCGCAACGTAGATGCCACCCCCGATGTTCACATTGTGGCTCATTGCACGAGTATGGCCGAGGCGGAAAGGCTCATCAAGAATCGTGAGGTTTACGGCATCGTCCGTATTCCTTCTGACTTCACGCGGAATATCAACACCATGCAGCAAGCGCATGTGGGTGTGTATGCAGACATGAGCGGACTCCTCTATTATAAAGCACTGGTTTTAGCCAATACCAACGTGTCGCTGGCCATGAATGCAGACATCAAGGTACAAAGAAAACCCAGCACAACAGCAGAACAAGACAAAGTAACGCAAATGCCCATACGCTATGAACAAGTGGATCTCTACAACCCTCAAACGGGCTTTGCCTCGTTCCTCATCCCTGCCGTTCTGATCCTCGTGCTACAACAAACTCTTGTTCTAGGCGTGGGACTCTCTGCTGGAACAGACAATGAAAGTAACCGCTACCGTGAATTGCAGCCCATCAACAGCCATTTCAATGGCATGCTGCGTATCGTTTTTGGCAAAGGTTTTGCCTATTTGCTTATCTATCTCTGGAACATAGCTTTTGTGCTCGAAGTTGTACCGCGCATCTTCCATCTGCCCCAGATAGGCAATCCGTTAGACCTTTGGCTCATTGCCATTCCTTTCTTGTTGGCCATCATTTTTATGGCCATGACGATTACATTCTTGATTCGCCAACGCGAAACAGGCTTCATGCTCATCGTCTTTGCATCTGTCCCGCTGCTATTCCTCTCAGGCGTCAGCTGGCCAGGGGTAAGTATTCCCACATTTTGGAAATATGTTTCCTATCTCTTCCCCTCCACCTTTGGCGTGAATGCCTATATCAAAATCAATAGTTTAGGTGCTGAAATGGGAGATGTAAAACCCGAATGGCATGCACTATGGATACAAACTATTTGCTATTTCACCACCACTTGCATCATCTACACCCTCAACATCCGCCGCAGCCGTCATCGCTTCATTGAGATGTACCGAGAAAGGAAGAAGAGAAAACGCAGATAAAACAACATTGCTATTCTTACCAACTATCCCTCATCACATCATCTGCCTGCCTATTACCATTCCTGGTTAGCAGGCAGATTTTTTAGTATCTATATTGCTGCACAAGAGACACAACAGCTAACTTTCCTCTGAAAAACTCTATACGATCAAACTTCATCAAAGCTTTACTGATGCTTTTAAACATCATAGCGAGTTGATTACGAAACATTTGTATAAAAAACAGGAATTCTAAAGATTTGCTTCAGCTGTCTCTAAAGGAGCCATAAAAATCGAATAAAGGCACTCATAAATATCCTTATTGCGTTTGAAAATACAATAAGGCTGTCAGCTGACTTCCTTATTGCGTCAGCTGACAGCTTTATTCTATTTTTAGCTACAACAAATTACAACCTTTATAGGATACGATAAAGAAAATACATCAGCCTGCTATTCTGAGTATTTCTTCCTATTCCTACTTTCTCCCCGAATTTTCTTCTCACCTCAGCCAAACAAAATCGCGCAAATCATCGCTCATTATCTGATAAGTTGAAACTTATTATACACGAATAACTGCTTATAGAAGCTAAAAAAGACTTTTTTATTTGCAATTATATATATATATATATATTTGCAAAATAGTTATGCTAAATTCTTTCTTAACCAGAAATTCAAAATTATGAAACGTATCTCTTTCGTTCTTTTACTTGTTTTCACACCTATTCTTTGCCTTTATGCACAGAATGGAGAAATAACAGGTAGAATCCGTGATCTCATCACAGAGAATAGCATCGATTCTACAGCAGTGACACTGCTGAGAACTGACAGCAGCAGAGTGGGAGCCACTTATGCAATAACAGAGCTCAGCTATACGGAAATAGATGGGAAACCGATTAGGGATAGGAATCCGAAGGATGGAGCAATGTTCATATTAAAAGTTCCGAAGCCAGGCCGCTACATTCTGCGTTGCATGGCCGTGGGCTACAAAACAATGTACTTCCCCATCCACGTGAAATACACATCTGCAAAAACAAAATACGATGTGGGTGACTTCTATTTGCAGGAATCTTTTGTACAATTGGGAGAGGCTGTAGTGAAAGGTACCAAAATACGCATGTTCTACAAAGGTGATACGCTTGTGTATAATGCCTCTGCTTTCCAACTTCCTGACGGCTCTATGCTTAATGATCTTGTTGCTCAACTACCTGGAGCAGAAATACGCGATGGCAACATTTACGTCAATGGGCGCTTAGTTGAAAATCTGCTATTAGGAGGAAAAGACTTTTTCAACGGCAATCCTCGTGCAGCTCTGGCGAGCTTACCCGCCTACGTGGCAAAGAACGTGAAAGTGTACACGAAGAAAGGCGAAAAGAGCAGTATGATGGGGAGCTCGATGGGAGACGAGCAATTTGTGATGGATGTACATTTGAAACGGAAGTATATAGGCACTTATATAGGTCAATTGGTGGCAGGATACGGAACAAAAGATCGCTATCAGGCAGGATTTAATCTAATGAAATTCAACGACTGCCAAAGTTTTAGCTTAGCTGGAGACTTCAATAATCGCAGCCAACAGTTTCAATATGCAAGAGATGGGGAGAGAGGGAATGCAGAAAAGAGCGGAAAACACCGCAGAAACTATCTGACTTTCAATTACCAATATGAGCCTAACGGAAAGATTCGTTTCACAATGGGTGCAGACTACCATGACAATGCGGTGCATAATGATGAAGGGTCGAGCCGAGAGAATTTCCTTTCAGGAGGTAATACGTTTATTCGCACGTCCAATGTGTCCTACATTGACAATATGTCGGTGGCAGGCCGAACTCGTCTGACGCTTCGTCCACGCAAGAATCAATTCTACGAAATCAAATATTCCATCAACTACCTGAAAAATCACGGATATAATCACATCCGGACGGCCAACTACAACGCAAATCCTTTGGAGAAAGACTTCTACGCGTTAATGGACAGTACGTTTTCGAGACTTAGCACCAACGTGTTCCTTCAGTCCATCTTGCTCAGCCGCCTTCAAAACGGGGTGCACTTCGATAGCAAAAAACTCAACCATCAGGCCTCTTTCTTGATGCACAATGCCTTTGGAGGGAATTTACTGAATGTTGAGGGCGAGTTTGCTGCCACTAATCAAGATGGACATCGTTATGACTTATATAATCTGCGCTACAGTCGCCCCACACCTCAAACGGATTTCCGAAATCGGTATGTGGCATCACAAACTGACACCTACCACTATTTAGGGAAAATTTCTTACGATTGGAAATATAGGCAGACAGAAAAGGCCGATGGACTTTTAACCCCTTACTACAGCTTTGCGTACGATAAAAACTGTAACAACAACCCTCTTTATCGCCTTGACCTCTTAGGTGGGACATGGGGAAACTTCGATACGTCTGTATTGGGAGTACTGCCTTCCAACGCTACAGATTTGGAACAGGTACTGAGTAGTGCCGACAGCTATTGGGGCAATCTTAGACAAAAGAAGCATCTGCTGGGTGCAAACTGGCAACACGAGCTAAAGCTTGCCAATAGACGATGGTTGAAATTCAACGTTACAGCAGAAACGGGATATTTGGACAGTCAGTACAATTATTGGCGCTACGGAAACAAATATCCAGCCACACGCCATTCTTGGCTTCCTTCTCCTTCGGTCAGACTGACATATAACCCCATCGCGGAGGATCGTGGAGGAAGAGGCACAAATTGGGTATTGTCTGCGTCAAGTCGCAAAGAGCAAGTCAACCTTTATCATCTTATCGACATTACTGATGCAGCAGATCCGCTGAATGTGTCCAAAGGTAACTCGCAACTACATGACACATGGATAAACAATGTTTCATTGCAGCACATGCGCCGTTTCTACAAGACAAATACGAATCTCTATAATGGAATTTCCTTCAATTTCTTGAAAAACGCTGTAGAAATCTCCACCATCTATGATCGGACAAAAGGTGTACGCACAACACAGCCCGTCAATGTCGATGGAAACTGGAATGCAGGCTTCAACTTTATAGTAAACACACCATTAGACAAGGATCAGAGATGGATTATCTTTTACATGGCAAGCATAAACGCCTATCACAGTGCAGACTTAAGTTATACCACAACAGGCAGTCACAACGAGAAATACAATGTGGACAGATTGGATTGGTCAACAGGAGTTTTACTACAAAGTCATCCCACAGCTTGGCTGAATCTCTCTAGTTCTTTCACTGCTTTCATGAATAATATCAGAGGCTCCCGCCCACAATTCGAAAAGATTCATACCACCACATTACTCTACGGCCTTCAGGCAATTGTGAACCTACCTGCCAAGTTCATTCTGTATGCGAACTGCGACATCTCTTCACGCTTTGGTTATAACGACGCATCGCTCAACGAAACGCGTGCAAACATCGAGACAAGTCTGGAGCGCTCTATCAAGAATTTCACTTTAAAGTTCCAAGCTTGCGATCTCTTAGCTCGTAATCTCTACACTACTAATTCTATCGACGCACAAGGTCGCACCGAAAGCTTTGCAACAACAATACCCCGCTATTTCCTCTTCTCATTGACATGGAGATTTAACAAAGTAGCCAACCGAAAATAATATAAATGCAAACTCTTTTATTGCTCTTATAGAGCTATCCGAGGGATAAAACAAAACTGCCACTTATCTGAAAAAAGATAAGTGGCAGTTAGAATTATAAGTAGTAGGTAAGTTTCTCCTCCAACTATTAAAGAAATGAATCTACTACTTAGCAACAAGCTGCATCGTATCAGTAGCAATCATCAATTCTTCATCCGTCGGGATAACAGCTACCTTTACTTTACTTTCAGGCAGAGAAATAAGTTCTTCTTCACCATTATTGCGCTCGTTCTTTTCTTGGTCAAGCTGGATACCTAAGTATTCCATTCCTTCCATAGTTGCCTTGCGCACATCCCACTGATGTTCGCCTACGCCAGCAGTGAAGACTATGACGTCGACACCTCCCATAACAGCCGTATAAGCTCCTATGTACTTCTTGATGCGATAAGAATACATGTCGAGAGCTAAGCGGGCCCGTTCGTTGCCTTTCTCGGCAGCATCTTCCACTTCGCGCATATCGCTGCTGACACCACTGATGCCGAGCAGACCGCTCTTCTTGTTGAGCAGGTCGATGGCTTCTTCTGGAGTTTGGTGCTCTTTCTCCATAATATAGAGAATGGCACTGGAGTCGATGTCACCCGTGCGCGTACCCATCATTACACCTTCCAATGGGGTAAGTCCCATAGAGGTATCAACGCATTTGCCATGATCAACAGCAGAGATACTTGCACCATTTCCGATATGGCACGTAATCATACGCACATCTTTAGGATCGAAGCCGAGAACTTCACCTGCTCGTGCAGTCACATAGCGATGGCTCGTACCATGTGCTCCATAACGGCGGAAGTTATAATCTGTATAATAATTATAAGGCAGACCATACATGAAAGCCTTAGGCGGCATTGTCTGATGGAAAGCTGTATCGAAAACGAACACCTGCGGAAGATTGGGTAACTGTGCACGCACTGCAAGATAGCCTTTCAGATGGGCGGGGCTATGAAGGGGAGCTAATTCCATAAAAGGTTTCCATCCTTCAAGCATTTCGTCTGTCACAATCTGACTCTTAGTGTAAGTACCACCAGCCACTATACGATGGCCCGCTGCATCAATCTCATCAAGGCTCTTAATTGCACCAATCTCAGGATCGAGAAGAGTGTCGAACATCAATTTAATACCTTCCGTATGAGTGGGACACTCGTGGCTGATAATTTTCTTTTCCCCATTGGGAAGAGCTACTTTATTGAAAGAGCCGGCTAAACCTACTTTTTCAATGCCGCCTGCTGCGAGGACGGACTTGTCGGTCATGTCGTACAGCTTGTACTTGATGCTGGAACTACCGCAGTTGATAACAAGGATTTTCATAAATAGAGGAATTTTACTGTTTAGCCGCCTGTGCTTGACAAGCAGTGATGGCTACCATATAATAAATGTCATCGATAGAGCAACCGCGGCTCAAGTCATTGACAGGGCGAGCAATACCCTGGAGAATTGGACCTACGGCGATAGCATTGCCCAAACGCTGAGCGAGCTTATAGCCTATATTACCCACTTCAAGGTTAGGAACAATCAGCACGTTAGCTCTACCAGCAATCTCACTGCCTTTGGCTTTCTTCTCTGCCACGGAGGGAACAAGAGCTGCATCTGCTTGGAGTTCGCCATCTACTTTCAATTCAGGATAATGTTCATGGGCCAAGCGAGTAGCCTCAACTACCTTGTCAACTACTTCATGAGAAGCACTGCCTTTAGTAGAGAAACTCAACATAGCTACGCGAGGATCGGTAATACCGGCTACAGATTTTGCAGTCTCTGCAGTGCAGTAAGCAAACTGAGCCAACTGTTCTGCTGTAGGAACTGGAGTGACAGCGACATCACTCATCACAACAACGCCATCTTCACCGTATTGATGCTGCTGAGTAATGAGCAACATAGCACCACTCACACAAGTGATACCAGGAGCACACTTGATAATTTGAAGAGCGGGACGGAGCGTATCGCCCGTTGTACTGAGTGCACCAGAGATTTGGCCATCGGCGTCTCCATTCTTAATAATAAGACAGCCCAAATAGAGAGGGTTCTTCACCAATTCACGAGCCTGCTCAATTGTCATACCCTTCTTCTTACGAAGTTCGGCGAGCAGTTGTGCATATTCCTCAGATTTTGGATTGTTCTCTGGATCGATAATAGTAGCTTTGCTGATATTCGTCAGGTTGAAAGCTTCAACTTGTTGCTGAATTTTAGCGGGATTTCCAATAAGAATAATGTCGGCGAGAGCGTCGGCAAGAGCGCGGTCAGCAGCCTTAATAGTGCGTTCCTCCTCAGCTTCTGGAAGAACGATACGCTGCTTATTGGCCTTAGCGCGGACAATAAGATTTTCTAAGATATCCATTATTTATTAAAAAAATATTTATGTATGATGCAAAGGTATAAAAAAATGTGCTAATGCACACATAGGTACATTAGCACATTTAGTATAAAAACTTATTTCGGAGTAGATTATCCGCTCAAAAGTAGCTTACTTCACGCGGTTGAGATAAGAACCATCGCGAGTATCTACCTCGATAACTTCTCCTTCATTGATAAAGAGAGGTACGCGAACTTCAACTCCGGTTTCAAGCTTGGCTGGTTTTGTTGCGTTTGTAGCGGTATCACCCTTCAAACCAGGTTCTGTGTAAACAATCTTAAGCTGTGTTTTAACCGGCATTTCAGCATACAGAATGGTCTCTGTAGAAGCATCGCTAACAACGTCGAGAATATCACCTTCTTTCATAAACTCCACGCCTGTGATAAGCTCTTTCTCAATCATGACATCATCGAATGTTTCCTGATTCATGAAGTGGAAATCATCACCATCAGCGTAGGTGTATTGGAAGGGGCGACGCTCTACGCGTACATCCTCGAGAGCTTCACCAATATTGAAGCGTTTTTCCAACACGTGGCCAGAAACAACATCCTTCAATGTAGTACGCATAATTGTGTTACCCTTACCTGGCTTCACGTGAAGGAAGTCGATGCAGAAATACAGTTTACCATCCAAACGGATGCAAGTACCTTTCTTAATCTCTTGTGATTTAATCATCTGATATGTATTGTTTTATTCTTATATTCGTATAAGCGGCTGCAAAAATACTAATTACTTAACTAACAAGCAACGGAATTCTGCCTTTTTTAGCTCTGCGCGATTGTAACATAGCAGTTAGCAATGGTTACCATATCTGCACTTTGTCAGCACGATACATTTTATCGCCTGGCTTTACATGAAAAGCGTCATAGAATTCTTGGATATTGGACAATGGACCTAATACTCGCCATTTTGCGGGCGCATGTTCGTTGCTTTTCACCTGTGTTGCCAAAGCTTCGGGGCGCATCTGTAGCATCCAAGCTTGAGCATAACCAAGGAAGAAGCGTTGCAACGGAGTGAAACCGCCAATCTGCTCTCCAGCTTGATATTGTGGTGTCTTCTTAAATGCTTCTAAGGCAACAATAACACCACCGAGATCAGCGATATTCTCACCTTGCGTCAAACTACCATTTATATGCAAGCCTGGAGCCACTTCATATTCGTTGAACTGTTTAACAATCTGCGCGGTGCGAGCATCAAACTGTTTCTTATCAGCCTCAGCCCACCAGTTCTGAAGGTTTCCATCTTTATCATACAGACATCCTTGATCGTCGAAACCATGCGTAACTTCATGTCCAAATGTTCCACCAACGATGGCGTATAATATAGCATCGTCTGGCATTCTCGTAAAGCCTGGTACAAAAATATTGCAACCAGGTATCACTATTTCGTTGTTCGATGGATTGTAATAAGCATTATACGTTTGCGGTTCCATGTCCCATTCTGTGCGATCCACTTTCTTGCCATAATGGGACAAGTGGCGCTGCATCTCCCAAATGTTCACGTTCATCACATTGCGAACATAGGACTTACGGGAAATCTCCACCTGGCTCATATCCTTCCACTTGTCTGGATAGCCCAGTTTCATCACCACAGCATTGAGCTTGTCGAGTGCCTTTAATTTTGTTTCTTCGCTCATCCAACTAAGATTGCGAATGCGGGTAGCAAGCTCCGATTTGACAGCATTACCAATTTCTAAAAACTTTTCTTTCGTTCCCTTTGGTAAGAAATCTTGCACGTAAACTTGTCCCACGAGATCGCCCAAGGCATGATCCGTACTCGTAACGGCCCGCCGCCAACGAGAACGAGGTTGCTCGATACCACGCAAAGTCTTTGAATAAAAGTCAAACTGAGCTTGGAAAAGAGCATCATCCAAAGAAGATGCAAGCCCATTGACATAATGGAACAAAAGATAATTGTTCCAATCAGTCATCGAGATGCGAAGAAGCATTCCGTCAAGATGTGTGAAGAATTCTGGTTGTCCCACAACAACCGTATCAACATCTTTCAGCCCTAAAGTCTTTGTCAAGAGAGACAGGGAAAGATGAGGAGCCAGTTTCTCAAATGCCGTCGCACTCATCTTATTGAAGTTGGTCAGAGGATCGCGCGTATCTTCTCGCTTGCGACTGTGCTGCGCCAATTCGGTTTCTATACTAAGCAACTTCTCTGCTGCTTTTCGCGCTTCTTCTTCAACAAAACCTGCACGTTTGAAAACTATCGTTGCATATTCCACAAAACGCTGACGAATGCGTTGTGTAGCCTCATCATTTTCCACGTAATATCTACGATCGGGTAGCGACAACCCGCCCTGATTCAAATAGAAAGCATACTTATCACTTTGCTGCTGATCCTGCCAAACGCCAAAAGAAAACAGCGCACTACTGCTTACACGCGTAACATAAGCTAACATACGAATCAGCGCATTAACATCCTTCACCGAACGAATCCGCCGAATATCATTTTGCAGTTCTGAAATACCACGCTTGTTGCGCCCTATGCTATCCATATAAGAAGCATAGAAATCGCCTATCTTTTGGCGAGCAGAGCCTCTCAATTGCTTGCGAACACTGGCTTCTTGACAGATACGACGAATTTGATCATCAATGGTATCCTGTATCACCGTAAAGATTCCATTATCTTTTTCTGTTGCAGGGATTGGATTCTGACGAAACCATGTGCCGTTGGCATATTCAAAGAAATCGTCCTGTGGGCGAACAGATGTGTTGATATGCGAAACTATTGGATCTATGCTCTGTGCTGTTGCAGTGGCGGCCACACAAGCTATAGCAGCAAAGAGCGTTTTTATTCTTATCATTTTCATTGAGCAATTATAGCACATCCGGCAATTGGAACAATTTCTGAGAATTGCTGCCTTTAATGAGTATCATGTGATTTTCTACGGGGTCTGCTGCCAGTGCTTCTTTTACAGCTTCCACATTTTCAAAATAGCGATATTGATGGGCAAAGGGTTTAAACTCTTCGCCAACAAGCCAAACAGATTCGAGATTCAGCTGATTGAGCAAATCAATAATCTTTTGGTGTTCTTCAACACTTGCTGCTCCCAACTCGCGCATACCGCCCAAGATGGCCATTTTGTGTGGATGCTCTATTAGGCGGAAGTTTTCCAAAGCAGCCTTCATACTGGTGGGGTTGGCATTATAAGCATCAACCACGAGCGTATTCTTGGCTGTGCGCTTCAGCTCACTTCGGTTATTTGTCGGTACATAAGCTGCAATAGCATGTGTCACTTGTTCTGGCGTCACGCCAAAGTGAACGCCGATGGCTGCGGCAGCCAAGGCGTTGTCTATATTGTATGCACCAATGAGTTGTGTCTGCACTTCTTGCCAGACTCCATCTTTCACGCGCCAACGGAAATGCAGGAAGGGGTTGCAATTCAGCACCTCGCCTTCCACATCATAACCTTGTCCTGGACGCCCGTAAGTGTATGCTTTCAAATCTTTTGCAATATTGAGCAAATATCCATTGTCACCATTGAGAAAAATATAGCCACCTGCTTTCGAGCGGAGATAATCGTAAAGCTCTCCCTTCGTATGGATAACGCCCTCGAAACTTCCGAAGCCTTCCAAGTGAGCCTTACCAACATTTGTAATTAAGCCACAATCAGGATCTACGATATTTGCCAGAGCTTTGATTTCTCCAGGATGATTTGCTCCAGTTTCTATCACAGCTATTTCGTCTTTTTCTGTCAAACGCAGGAGCGTTTTGGGAACTCCTATGTGGTTGTTCAAATTGCCGAGCGTATAGAGTACGCGATATTTCTCAGCAAGGACAGCACTGGTGAGTTCCTTTGTGGTAGTCTTACCATTTGTCCCCGTCACCTCCAATATCGGTGTCCCCAACTGGTGGCGGTGGTAAGAGGCCAGTTGCTGCATTGCTGTCAAAACATCATCAACAAGAATCATGCGATCATCATTTCCCACCACTTTTTCATCGTCAACCACAGCAAAGGCGCAGCCTTTTTCGAGGGCCATAGTTGCAAATTTATTACCATCAAAAGTTTCTCCTTTCAACGCAAAGAAGATTGCCCCTTTCGGACACTCGCGCGTATCCGTCGTAATGACAGGATGCTCGCAGAACAGTTTGTACAAGTCTGCTGTATTCATTTCTTTCATTATAAATATCACGCGAAGTTACAAGTTTTTTTTCGCAGCCTACTTCTTTTCCGACAGATACCTTACCTTTATGGAGCTTTAGCAGCAAAAAAAAAAGAAAGAGACAAGCATGGTCAGCGGAATTTAACTACTTTTGCGAGTAAATAAAGTAAAGGAAATCATGCAGACCTATACAATAAATTGCAGCGGAAAGCTTATAGACTTCAGTCAGCCTAAAGTGATGGGCATTTTAAATGTAACGCCAGATTCTTTCTTTGCAGAGAGCAGAAAACAATCCGACGAGGAAATCCACCGGCGTGTACAGCAGATGGTGGACGAAGGCGCACAAATGATCGACATTGGAGCATATAGTTCGCGCCCTGGGGCTGATGATGTTTCCCCCGAGGAAGAGATGCGCCGCCTCTCGCATGGTCTGCAAATAGTCAACAAACTTGCGCCACAACTCCCGGTTAGTGTTGACACTTTCAGAGCTGATGTGGCCCGAATGGCTGTAGAGGAATATGGCGCCGATATTATCAATGATATTTCGGGAGGCGAAATGGATGCGCAAATGTTTCGTACCGTAGCGCACCTCAATGTTCCTTACATACTCATGCACATGCAAGGAACCCCCCAAACAATGCAGGACAACCCGCAATATTCAGATTTCTTACGCGAAGTTTTTCTCTATATGGCACAACGCATCAATAGGTTGCGCGATATGGGCGTAAAGGACATTATTCTTGATCCTGGCTTTGGCTTTGGTAAGACGCTCGATGAAAACTATGAGTTGTTGAACCACTTGCAGGACTTCCACGAATTTGAATTACCCTTGCTCGTTGGCGTTTCTAGGAAGTCCATGATCTACAAGCTGCTCAACACCACACCGCAAGAAGCCCTTAACGGAACAAGTGTTCTCCACACCATCGCTCTCCTAAAGGGGGCAAATATCTTGCGCGTCCACGACGTTCAGCAAGCTGTTGAAGCCGTACAGTTATATACTAAAACCGTTCAGTAAGTTCTCATGCTCTCACTCGGAATTAAAGACATCATTGACATTTTCCTTGTCGCTTTGTTGCTCTACTACATTTGGAAACTCATGAAGCAGTCCAGCGCTGCCAACATCTTTAGCGGCGTCATCATCTTCACTGTAGTATGGATTCTTGTGTCACGCGTGTTTGAGATGCGACTGATTGGAGGCATCATGGACAACTTGATGAACATCGGTTTGCTGGCTGTCATCATTCTTTTCCAAGACGAGATTCGACATTTCCTTTCTACCATTGGCAACCAAAAGAATGCAAAGTATCTTGCACGCATTTTCCACTTAAATAAAGAGGTCAAATCCCACCGCACTGACATTATGCCAATCGTTATGGCTTGTCTGAGCATGTCGAAACAAAAGGTGGGCGCACTCATCATAGTGGAACGAGGTGTCAACCTTGCGGAATATATTAACACTGGGGAAATCATCAATGGCAAAATCAGCCAACGACTCATCGAAAACATCTTTTTCAAAAACTCTCCACTCCATGATGGTGCTATGATTATTAGCAATAGCCACATCACTGCTGCGGGCTGTATCCTCCCCGTGTCTCACGACACCGACATCCCTAAGGCGCTTGGTCTTCGGCATCGCTCTGCCTTAGGCATTTCGCAAAAAAGCGATTGTCTGGCTATCTGCGTTTCAGAAGAAACGGGCGGCATCTCAATAGCCGAAAATGGCCATTTCCATCTCCGCTTAAATGCTGAAGAGCTTGAACGAATGCTCACTGAGGAATGGCAAGACTGATTTCTATAAGGTTTTCTGTCATTCTCTCCCTCTCTTTTTATTGCTTCCCTAAAAGCTTTATTTCTTCTTTGCTCTGCGAAGATTTTCTTAGCAGAGCATCATTCTAAGTTTGTTGATTAGAATAAAACGACACACAGAAACAAATAGCATTTTTTCTCCTTAGAAAAGCCAAAAATACAATAAGGCTGTCAGCTGACAACCTTATTGTGTCAGCTGGCTTCCTTATTGTGTCAGCCGATATCTTTATTGTATTTTTGAGACTGCTTATTGGGTAAAGGCATAGCTCTATAACGCCGCTTTTTTTCAAAAAGATTTCAATGTTTTTTTACTTTGCACACGCTTTTTAGGCACTTCTTTTTCTTCGTTCCAAAATACTTTTTCTACCTTTGCAGCGGTAGATTAGGATAACAATGCTCAAAGCGTAAAGTTTTTAGGACTGCCAGAACTTAAGTTTTATTTACTCTTAAAACAAAGCAAGAACTAATGAAGAAAGAAAAGTTTTTTGAAATGATGGGATGGATTGGTACGGTAACAGCAGTACTAATGTATGTATTCTATTTCCCGCAAATTGAGAACAATTTAGCAGGTCATAAAGGAACCTTCATTCAACCTTTTATGGCAGGTGTTAACTGCGTGCTTTGGGTGTCATACGGACTCTTCAAAGAGAAGCGAGATTGGCCAGTAGCCATTGCCAATACTCCAGGTATAATCTTTGGTTTTGCCGCAGCTTTTACAGCACTATAATATCTAAACTTTTCCCTTTTTGCAGCTTTCATCTATGCAGAAACGGAAGATGTTCACAAGAAAAAGAGGCGCACAAATGTGCGCCTCTTTTATTTTTAAGATCAAAAATCTTACTCTTTCTGTTATTAAAGTCTTGAGAAAGGAGAATTTGGGGCTATGGTAAAACAATAACTTTGATGTAATCTTTCAAATGAAAGATGCCTTTGCCAACAGATGCTTGACTGTCATTGACAAGCAGGAGAGTCTGTCGGCCATCATCGAGACGGTGACCAAGACACATACCCTCATAGTTGGCATAAGAAAAAGAAAGTGGCGTTATCTCCGTCTCAACACTACACAAAAACTCTTTATTCACGAATTTGTCCGCTGATAGTTTCGAGAGAGGTGTGGATGAATCTATCTTATGTTCGCGCGACGGATTAACAATATAAAGACGGCTCACACTCTTTGCTCCTATATAATCGTTAGGAACATTGAGTTCTCGTTCCATTACAATGAGTCTACCATCAGGCAAGGCACAGAGATCACTCACCCCAAAACAATAGTATCTCCCCGTTGCTTGCAAAGCAGGTGCATCCATTCGGTAAGCATATTGCCCCACAGGCTGAAGATCATTACCAAAACTCTGCAAGCGCAGTAGGTTTGTGGCCATCATGTTCCTAGAATGGATATAGTCGCCGTCAGATTTCAGTGTGCTTTCGGTGGTAGTCCAGAAACGACCAGTTGTTGCATCATAGCTGAGCGACTCAAAGCCGTAGTTGTGGCGAATATTAGGAACGCCAAACTCATCAGGGATATTCAAGCCACGCCCTGTTGGCACACCATCCATTCCATATTCCAGAATCTGCTGATCGCCTTCTCCGCTAATGAAAACTGTATTGAGCGATGGATTATAGGCTACTCCCTCACAATCGCGCAGGGTAAATCCGCGACTGTCGAGTTGTGGACGGGGATTTCCTTTGAATTCAGAAAGACCGACATACTCCACTTGCCCTGAGATGGGATTCTGCACAATGCGAAATTCAAAAAAGCCATCTTCAGGTTCTTTGTCACTAACCATGACATAACGATCGCCATGAATCGGAGCAATACCACTGAAATTGGCAGTACCCACTCCCCACTTAGAAAGGCGTTGTTGCTTGAGTTGGACCACAGGTTGCGCCACCGCAGTCAGTGCGGTCAAAAAGAATGCTAAAAAAAATATTTTGAGTCGCATAATATTGTCTAACGCTATAATGTCCTTAAATATTGCCTACTTACTCATCGAGCATATTTCTGACTATCACGGGCTGAGAGCCGAGGAACATAGCAGCAAGTCCACCAGGGGTGATAATCTGACTGGGACGATCTTCTACAATAAAGACTTCTCCGCCACGCAGCATATAAAATCCGTTGTTTTCAGGCACATCGAGATCGCCATCAATACCAATGCTCAGCTCAAAACCAGGATGCTGGAGCAAAATGGTCTTGAAGAATTTGACAACATTGACAACACGAGCCATAGCATAAGGTTGTGCTCCCTTTATGGCTCCCGCGCAAGCACCACGATCATAGATGTGCTCCACCGCATACTTACGACAGAGGTACGTCACAAAGAGGTTCTGAACCCGATAGTCACTCACCACAATGTCGCGCAGCATCACGCGACCGTCGGACTCTTGTACACCCCAGCACAAACCAACAATCCGCGACTTATTACGAGCCACAAGAACAAATCCTCCTTCTAAATCGCAGGTCTCTAAGGCTGCAAAAAAATCGTTCAGAGATGATTTAAAAATAAAAGGATAAGTACGACAGCGTTGTTGGTAATAGACATAAAGATTTTCTCCCCATTCTTCGGGCTCCTCAATCACGATGTGAGCATCTTCTTCGCCCGTGGGCGTAAGCTCCACTTCTGCACGGAAAGTAGAGGTCCAAAAAGCACCATGCTGAGGCCGTTCGTAGAAATGGCGTAGTTCTTCATTACCAGGAATGAGAAAACTCAAAACGCCTCCTTGCTCATAAAGTCGACGATGGCCCTCACTAATAATCTGTGAAGCCAATCCATACCCACGATACTCGGGCAAAGTGCCTACCCCACTGAAATAACCTGTATGAACAGTGCTGCCGTAGAAGTTCATACTATAGGGCAACAACTGTCCTGCAGCAACCACTTGGGTTCCCTCGCGGCGTGTTATGTTGGAGGCATCGGTATATTTATCCTCAAAATAAATATCTAGAAACTCTTCGCTATCTGTTGGAAAACAAGTTTTCCAAAGTTCGCGAGTCTGTTGTTTGAGTTCTTCAGGAGTAAGAAGCATATCGAAAGAATTATTTTTACGATGAATAGATGTGTGCAAATTTAATCCATCTTCATTGGATGTCGCTCCATAACGGTAAATTTATTAAGCAAAAAAGCCGGACGATAGCTCTCCTTTGAGCGGCGTAAACCTGGAAGACCTAAATCTTCTTCCCGATTTATATAGACAAATTGTTCCGGTAAGTGGCGCGCAAATTCGCGATTGATCATAGCAAAAGCTCCTTCGAAGTTGAAATCCGCCTTCTCTGCACAAGTGTCAAAAGTATCGTAATTGACAGGGCCGCCATAAGTGAAAGCGATGATTTTCCCCTCTACGCGGAGCACACCACCAATGGCACCCAACTCTTCCCAATGGGAAAAAACATACTCAATACTGCGCCGCTCGGCATCAGCGGAGAGACGGCCAGAAGGAACATTGTCTTTCTCCTCCTCCCATTGTTCGCGGAGTGCTAAACACTCAGGAATAAACTCAGGAGTGAGAGGAAGATATTCATAATTAGGATAGAGTTTTTCAAACTTATTGGCATGATTGCGCTTTTGCTGAAGCTTCTTTCCTGCCAATGTGGCCAACGATTCACGATGATAAATGTAGTCGGTATAACTACGGTCGGCCGTGGCATAAAAATAATCGGGCATGGCTGCATTAATATAGCCCAACTGAACTTCTGGGCAGCCCAACATCAAAAAAGGAGCGTCCTGCTGACGAGCATCTTCGAGCAAATCGCCAACAACAGCAGCCCAATCACCATGTCCCACGGGGGCTAAATAAGCATTATGCCCCTCTGCCTTGAAACGGAAAAGCAGCCAATCACCATGATAAGCCACTTGCGTATCATAAAGAAAACGCCAACTCATCAAATTCAAGAAGTTGAGATCACAATTTCGGCATTCGCTCTCACGAACAATCTGTTGGATTTGTTCGCGATCAGTTAATTCTATAGGATGAAAATCCATTCAGCTCTGGTTGTTTAATTAAAAATGACAGTACTTAAAGAAGCTACTGTCTAAAAGATTGAATCAATAAGCTTGCGTTATTGAGGTCTGCCTACCTTTCTCATCCCTGTAGAACAAGCGGATACTATCCCCCCTCGAGAGGCGTGGGAGATAAGAATCAAGGCGACAAGAAAAATAAGTATCACGATAGTAAGCCTTTCCGTCTCCATTCTGATAATGAAAGAGTCGCAAATTCAGCGTCTGCGTGTGCGTTTCATTCTCTGAAAAGCCTTTATCAACAATCCCCAGATAATGACTGCGCTTTGCAGGCCCAGTGGGCAGCGACACAAAGAAGTTGAGATATCGATGGCTCAACCACATCGATCGTAGTAGTAGCGCATCAGTTCGGAGGACTGTATCTGGCATTTGCTGAACGGAACAGGTCAATACTGGCGAAAGGCGCGCCAGTTCAACCGTCTTATTCGCACGCACATAAAGCGCATAGGCTCGAATAGTTGAAGCAGGTTGTGCCACCATTATCCGATTGGTCACCGCAAGGGTATCGCCATTATCTAAGACTATTTGCGAAATCGTTTTATCCCCTCGTGATAGGGCTTCCACCAGTCCTTGCTCATAATTTTGTAAAGGTCTGTCCTCATCGTCGGAACATGCTGACAACAAGGTGCAGAACAGCAGAAGTGCACTAAAGCACGCTTTCATGATTGAAAACCGGATTAGCATACATTTCCAGTATACGGTCGCGCAGAAAGGCCTCATCCTTGTTAGGTATGTCTATCTTTGCCAACTGCCCTTTCAAGTATTTCTCGAAATGAGCTTTCTCGTCTGCGGAGTAATGAGTAGCATGGTCAGAATTTCCACGAAGAAGATCGGCAGCTGCATAATTACCTGGGAACAAACGATAGTTACGATAGATTTCGCGATCCATACGCTGGGCGATTTCGCCAAAGAATTGTCCTTTAGGAGCATCTTCCAGTTCGTCCAACCAATCATTGATAGGCGTTCCCATAACAAAATGAACGTGTCCCTTAAAGCCGAGAATTCCTGTTTGCATATTTAGTAAATCGTCCTGCCTACTCTTCTTAAAATCTGCGTTGTCTCGCTTCAACTGGAACTCTTGGGCTTTAAGATAGTCGCAGGGATCATATTCGTAAGATAGACTCATCGGTACAATGTTCATTTCTTTCAAATTACCCAGCGGAGTCCCTGTTCCTCCCATAGCCACCATTTTTAAGACGGCTTCAGCGGTATGGTCGTTACTGTCCTTGGCGCGCCCTTCGCGTTGTGCAATCCAAATAGGATTCTGCTTCTCGCGAATGACAAAGTGCATATAGCGACTCATCTTTTTACTGGCTGCAAGCATTTCACGAAGACCTAGGCTACGCTGAACGATAAAAGCTTTATTAAGACGTACCAAATGCTTTATCCAAGGGAAAATAAGGAGATTATCACCGATTGCTATTTCTTGCGTTGTGGAAAAACCATTCTTGATAAGCAACATAGCCAAAAGTCCGGGGTCTAAAACTATATCTCGATGGTTAGAAATAAACGTGTAAGCTTTATGTTTATCTTCTATTTCACCACAGTCGAGATCATAGCCCAAACTCACCTTGCTCATCAAATCATCTATGTACGCATAGACAAATTTCTCTTGGAAATCAAGAACGTCTTTACATGAATAGAGCCCGGCTTTGAGCTGTTCAAAAGATGTTTTGGGAAAGAGTTGTTGCAGGATGCCGCAGAACTGTTCGTCAGCGAGCAACGCATCGAAAGTAGCTTTCAAATCTTTCGCTTCATAGCAGCGAATGTCGTCATATTCTGCAGGTGTTTCCATGTTGTTTCGGGTTTTAAGAAAGACAGCTCCAAGCCAACAAACATTTAAAAGTTGTTGGCATGGAGCCGATATGTTGATAATTAGAATTTACCTTCGATTATCTCGGAGAGGATATCTCCCGGCTTACGCCCTGCTGCACGTATCTGCTGCGGAATAAAGCTAGTAGCGGTCATACCTGGAGTTGTGTTTATCTCAAGCATGTTGATTTGTTCGTTACCTGCTTCGCCCGACAGAATATAGTCAATACGAATGAGGCCATAGCAGCCAAGAATTTTATAGATGCGCTTCGTCATTTCACTTACGCGCTTCGCAGTTTCATCGGCGATGCGGGCTGGCGTGATTTCACTAACTTTTCCATTATACTTCGCATCGTAGTCGAAGAACTCTTGGCTGGTCACTACTTCTGTAATAGGGAAAGTTACGACGTCACCGCCTTGTTTGTACGCGCCACAAGTGATTTCAGTACCCACCATAATCTTTTCAATCAGTACCTCATCGCTTTCGTGCATTGCTTTCTCGATGGCCGGTATGAGGGCTTCAGCAGTTTTCACCTTTGTTACACCGAAGCTGCTGCCGCCTGCATTGGGTTTTACAAAACACGGCAGTCCCAAGCGATTTATGATGTCCGCCTCCACAGGCATTGCTTCGCCTTTACGCACCATGATACTGTCTGATATATGCAGTTCTGGGAAAGAGCGAAGAAAGTTGTTTAAGGCAAACTTATTAAAAGTCATCGACTCAATAAGTACATCACTCGTTGAATAAGGTATTCCTATTAAATCAAAATAGCCTTGAAGAATACCGTTTTCACCTGGTGTTCCATGAATCGTTATGTATGCAAAATCGAACTTATGTTGACCATCACTGGCCGTAAAGGAGAAATCGCTGCGGTTGATTGGACAAAGTTCATCACCATAACGTGCTGTCCATTTGTTCTTTTCTATATCGACAACGTAGCTATCATATTTTTCGTTGTCCATGAAAGACAGAATCCCTTCTGCACTACGCAGAGAGACATCATGCTCAGAGGAGTAACCTCCGGCTACAATTGCAATAACTTTTTTCATTGCTATCTTGTACGTTTACTTAATTCCTTTGAAATACGTCCGCCATCGCTCTAGGAGCTGGGCCATATCAATAGGCATTTCGGACGTAAAATCCAATTCTTGCCCCGTTGTGGGATGCTTAAAACCAAGCGTGCGGGCATGAAGAGCTTGACGCGGACAGATCTCAAAGCAGTTGCGGATAAAACTATTATAACTGCTCGACTGTGTTCCACGCAAAATTTTATCACCCCCATAGCGTTCATCGCTGAAGAGTGGATGTCCCAAATGTTTCATGTGGGCTCGTATCTGATGAGTTCGCCCCGTTTCAAGAACACATTCTACAAGCGTGACGTAGCCAAAACGTTCCAACACGCGATAATGAGTAACGGCGTGCTTACCTATTTCCGACTCGGGAGGGAATACTGCCATCTGCAAACGATCTTTCGGATTCCGGGCAATATTACCAACAATTGTCCCTTCTTCCTCTTGGATGTTCCCCCAAACAAGGGCATTGTAGCGGCGGCGCGTTGTTTTATTAAAGAATTGTAATCCCAGTTTGGTCTTGGCATCGGGCGTTTTGGCCACGACAAGAAGCCCGCTGGTATCTTTATCAATTCGATGAACGAGCCCCACCCCTGGATCATTGGGGTCATAATTGGCATCGTCGCGCAAATGCCAGGCAATGGCGTTCACAAGAGTTCCGGTGTAGTTTCCCCACCCTGGATGGACCACAAGGCCTGCTGGCTTATTGACCACCATCAGTTCGCTATCTTCATAGATAATATCAAGCGGAATATCCTCGGGCTCTATTTTATTTTCATATCGAGGATGGTCAAGAAGCAACGTAACTACATCGAATGGTTTTACACGATAATTGCTTTTTACAGGCTTCTGGTTGACGTGAATAAAACCTGCCTTAGCTGCCAACTGAATACGATTGCGAGAAGTATCGGGCAGATGAATCATTAGGAACTTATCCACACGCAGCAGTTGCTGACCTTTATCGGCAACCACGCGGAAATGCTCGTAAAGGCCTCCCCCCATCGAGTCGTCTTCTGGTTCATCGAGAAGACCTTTAGTATCTCCATCCAGCATATCTGGGAGATGTCTATCCTCTATTTCTCCTGAAAAGGCCGTCATTCGGAAATATGGATTGAATCGTAATTGTTATCTTCATAGAGCGAACGCATTGCTTTGAGCTCTTCTTCGCTTGGTCCATTGATAACATAGTCAAGACTGTCGTTACCATTATACTCGTCTTGGACATTCCCGTCACCCACAATAAGCGTAAGCGGAACATCAACTGACACTCTCTGCCCTTTCACAACGTTTCGACCATTCACCTCAATGCCATAAACCCAATCTTTATCGCCTGTAACATATTTCGGAGCTGTCAGTTTGAAGCCCATAACTCGCAGTTTGGCCTCGGCCTCACGAAGGGAACAGTTGTCGGCAATATCGGGGATAGCAACAGCACGCGCTGAAGCAGCATTGATAGTAAACTCTATGATGCGTCCAGCTTTTACTTTTTCACCCGGACGGATGGATTGATCCAAAACAGAATTAGGAGGCAATGTACGAACATAGCCCGTGTCTCGAACTTCCGCCTTGAGTCCCATGTCGTTGAGTTCTGCCACGGCCACATCATAACTCTTGCCGCGCAAATCAGGAACTGTCACTTCTTGTCCGTGGTGTGTATAAATCACAAGGAAAGAAGAAACACCTACTATCAGCAACACAGTGAGCAGCAACATTGCTAGCATGTTACCTATAATGCTTTTGCTGCAAACTTTCTTGAAAAACTCCTTAATCGTCATGGGCGATGTTATCTTTGACTTATGGGGCATAATCTCCCCCAATCTATTGCAAAGATACTATAAAAAAACGAGAGAAGCCTTTGCCTCTCTCGTAAATCTCAAAATCTCAAAAAGAGAATTACTTCTTACCATGAACTTCGTCAGAAACAGTGAGCTTCTTACGGCCATGACGACGACGTGAAGCTAGCACGCGACGACCGTTAGCGGTCTGCATACGATGACGGAAACCATGCTTGTTGTTTCTCTTTCTGTTGTGGGGCTGGAATGTACGTTTCATTTTTATTTTGTCTTTTTTATTTTTTGTTTCGTTCTTTTCAGCTGACGCATTCTATGCGTTTCGGGGTGCAAAGTTAAGAAGAATATTCGAACTCTCAAAGAGTTAGCCTGCAAAATTATTTTGCATAACGCTTTGCTTGTTCTTCAATAAGAGCTAGATCGTCGAAATAATTTATTTTCATTGCATGTTTTACCTCAGAAAGCGTTGCTGCAGCAGCTTCACGAGCGCGCTCTGTTCCCTTGCGTAACATCTCGTAGACGGCTGGAATATCTTTTTCAAATTCAGCACGACGCAACCGCATAGGTTCTAACTCTGCTTGTAAGATATTGTTAAGGAACTTTTTCACCTTCACATCTCCCAATCCACCACGTTGGTAATGTTCTTTCACTTCGTCGAGATTCTTATAATCGGCCCAGAACTCTTCAAAATGTTCAGGTCGGCAAAAAGCATCGAGATAAGTAAAGACTGTATTTCCTTCAATATGTCCTGGATCTTCCACGCGCAAGTGTTCGGGATCTGTATACATCGACATGATTTTTTTCTTCATGTCCTTAGGATCTTCGCTCAAATAGATACAATTTCCAAGACTCTTTGACATCTTAGCCTTACCATCTGTTCCTGGCAAACGCAAACAAGCTGCATTTGTTGGTAGAATTATCTGTGGCTCAACGAGAGTCTCACCATAGATATAATTGAAGCGACGCACAATCTCTGTGGCTTGCTCAAGCATGGGCTTCTGATCTTCTCCCACCGGCACATGTGTAGCCTTAAATGCCGTTATATCAGCTGCTTGAGAAATTGGATAAGTGAAAAATCCAACGGGAATACTTGAATCAAAACCACGCATAGAGATTTCTGTCTTCACTGTTGGATTGCGCTGCAAACGACTCACTGTTACGAGGTCCATATAATAGAAAGACAGTTCAGTGAGCTCAGGAATCTGACTCTGGATAAAAATTGTGACTTTATTAGGGTCTAAGCCAACACTCAGATAGTCCAAGGCTACCTCTATCACGTTTTGGCGAACCTTTTCTGGATTATCCATATTATCGGTCAATGCCTGAGCATCTGCGATAAACACATAGAAATCCTTATAATCATCAGTGTTCTGAATCTCTACGCGACGGCGAAGAGACCCTACATAGTGTCCAATATGAAGGCGACCCGTTGGACGGTCGCCAGTGAGATAAATTTTGTCTGACATATCAAAATACGTATTTTGTGATGACAAAAATACAATATTTCCGCCACAAGACAAACCTTTCCGTTCTTTGCTAAAAGCTGAAAAGCCAAATGACAGCTTTTCTCCATCTTCAGAACATATTACTTCAGAGCACTTGCGCGCACAAAAAAGGCATTAGGGGACTCAATCATTGTAACCTCCCCACAAATCCCCTTATTGTATTTTTGATTACAATAAGGATGTCAGCTGACATCCTTATTGCGTCGGCTGGCACAATAAGGATATTTTTATCTTCTCGGTACAGAGCAAAAATCAAAAGAAAGAAGTTTGCGTGAATACTTGTGATGCGTAAAGCGATACAAAATTTTTCCACGCACTCATCTATCATCACAACAAAAAACGCCCACTACTTCTGTAGTGGACGCATTTAACGTATAATTATATGTGGCTGTAGACTTATTTTGTCTTCTTCAGCAATTTAGCAACTGCCTTCTGCACGTTGGCCACAGCCTTTGTGCTAACAGCATTCTTGGCTTCAACCGTAGTTGCCTTCTCATAGTCTGCCCAAGCCTTAGCTGCAATAGCCTTTTGTGCATTGGTGATAGCAGTAGCAAGTTGAGCCGCTGCATCTTCTTGTGCAGCAGGAGCGAAAGCATGTTTATAACCTTTCACATCATTCCAATGTCCACGCGTAAAGTCGGGGAAAGCAACGCTAGCAGAATTATGATCGAGAGAAAGAGTTCCGAGTTCAGCCAAAGCACACCATTCGGCAAGGTCGTAAACGTCCATATCGAGAGGCAAACCATTTTGCAAACAGTAAACAAGACGACTATCCATGATGAAGTCCATACCTCCATGACCACCAACTTCTTTGGCCATCTTGCCATACTTCTTCAGAATGGGTGACTGATATTTCTCTTCAAGAGTCTTTCTTTCTGCGTCCGACATGAAAGAGTGAGAAGAGAGATTGTCTACCTTAGGAGCAACACCAGCTTCTTTCAAGCTCTTCGCATCAAGGGCATAACCTTCAACAGGATATTTATTGGCAAAACCTTTCGTACCAGAGAGTTGATAGAGGCGGTCGTAAGGACGCGGATTCATCACTTGGTGCTGAACCTCAATAACCTTTCCTTCCTCTGTACGAATCAGTGTTGTGGTATGATCGCCATTGCGGAAATTTGTTGGGCGAACACCTGTCTTAGCTTCCACATAGTTAGGACCATGAACAGGTTTAGTGTCCATTGCAACAAGTGTTTTCATGCGGTCACCACGATGAATGTCGAAAGCTTGTGCCACAGGACCTAGACCGTGAGTAGCGTAGACATCGCCACGATTCTCCATATTATACTGCATACGCCAGCCTAATTCAGGAGATTTCTCTGGATTCTTCCAATATGCATTCCAAAAATCATCTAGGTTATGAATATAAGCACCTTGTCCATGGAGCAATTCACCGAAAACTCCGTGCTGTGCCATATTCAAAGTATTCATTTCAAACCAGTCGTAGCAACAGTTCTCAAGAATCATACAATGTTTGCGAGTTTTCTCAACTAAGTTGATAAGATCCCAACACTGTTCAACATTCATAGCAGAAGGTACTTCAATAGCCGTATTCTTTCCATTCTCCATAGCAAACTTAGCCACGGGGAAATGGTGATCCCAGTCAGTTGCAATATAAACAAGATCAATATCGGGGCGTTTGCAAAGTTCCTTGTAACCTTCTGCACCAAAATAGATGGACGCTGGCGGAAGATTTGCTTTTTTCAGATATTCTTGGCAACGTTCTGCGCGCTTCTGTTCATAGTCGCACAATGCAACAATTTCTACACCAGGAATATATGTCCAGCGTGCAACAGCACCAGGTCCACGCATTCCTAAGCCTACAAAAGCAACACGCACATTCTGAATTTTGGGAACTGTCAAGCCTAAAGCCGACTGTTGGCCAGCAGGGCGAGCAGGAGTGTCAAGTACAATCTGCCCTTCATTCCAATGCCACTTCGTAGAAGGAGACGTGGACTGGGCATTCATCTGCCCAGACGAAAGTACCGCCAAAACGGCGATAGCAAGAACTTTGAAAAATTTCATAGAGTTGTGTGTGAATATATTTATTAGGTATTTCTATGTAGGCAAAGTTACAATATTAGAATGAATATCTTAATAAGCGTATTCATTTTTTCGCTATTTGGCACAAAAACGAGCATACTCAAAAGAAAAAGAGCAATCAGCGAGAATCTATTGAATTCATCTGTAACACTACAATACTCCTAGTGACAAAATATAAAATTAGATATTCAATAGCCAATTTCTTCGCTAAAATAAAAAGAAAGAGAAATAGAGAGACAACATAATATATGCCTCAATCTTCTCTTTCTTATAATTTTTTCTTGCTGTTAACTCAATAAGTCGCGAGGCAGAATAGGCATTGCGCCTTGCTGAGTACATACAAAAGCGGATACTTTAACAGCAATAGCATGAGCTTCTGAGATTGGAGAACCATTGATAAGCGCTGCACAGAAAGAAGCGGTAAAACTATCTCCAGCTCCAACAGTATCGACGACTGAAACTTTTGGCGTGGGTTGGGAAGATACGCCTTCTTCAGAGATGACATAACTGCCATTTGCTCCACATGTATAAATAACAAGACGCAGATTAAAACGCTGACGAAGAAGTTCACACTGCTCCAATGGAGATATTTGAGGGAGATTATAATAATTAGCTAGGATGGGCAATTCTTCATCGTTAACCTTAAGAACATTTGCAGCAGAAAGAGACAAATCTACAACTTCTTTACTATAGAAGGGAGTGCGGAGATTTATATCATAAATACGAAGAACGTCATCATCGGCAGGCAGGGATGCCAAAAAAGCTTGAATGGCAACACGACTTTGCGGACTGCGCTGAGCTAAAGAACCGAAACAAACGGCTTGGGTATTTTCTGCAATCTCACGGAGTTTCTCTGTAAAAGGGATATTATCCCAAGCCACATCCTGCTGAATATCGTAAAGGGGAATACCAGCTTCATCAATTTGTACATTCACTCGCCCCGTAGGATATCCAACCCTTTCAATATATGCAAGAAGCTGTTTACGCTCTAGTTCTTGAATAGTTTCTTCTCCTAAAGCATCTTGCCCCACAGCGCTTATAGCCAAGCCTTTCAAACCAAATTGAGAAACATGATAGGCAAAATTTGCAGGAGCACCGCCCAAACGTTTACCTGAGGGGAGCAAATCCCAAAGTAGTTCGCCTAATCCCACTACATATCTTTTCTTTTCCATACTATTGATGTTCTTTTTCTGATTCAAGGCGCAATATACTATTATTTTATTGCATAAAAAAATAGCGGCTTCCCTTATTGTAAGAAAAGCCGCTAAAGATAGAAGTTTACACTTATTAGAGTGCTCCAAGCATCTTATCGATGCCGTAGGAAAGTGTGTCAATATAGTTATAGAAAACACCACCGATACCCAGCACGATAACACCTGCTGTACAGATAACGAGAGCTACACGCGTATAGCCATCAGATTGGAACTGAGCTATAGGATGTTCATTCTTCTTGATATACATGGCCTTTACAATCAACAAGTAATAGTAGAGTGAGAGAACTGTGTTAATCAAAGCTATCAGTACAAGCCAGTGGTAGCCTGCATTGAACGCTGCCATAAAGATGAAGAACTTAGAGAACATACCTGCAAAAGGCGGAATACCTGCCAAACTGAAGAGGCAAAGCGTCATGATGAAACTCAAGTGTGGATTTGTTTCATAAAGTCCGTCGTAGTCGTCGATACGAATCTTTCCGCTATTTTGTTCAATCACATTGATAACAGCGAAAGCACCTAAGTTGGCTACCATATAGACGAGGATATAGAACACGATGGATGTCATGCCCTGAGCCGTCCCTCCCATAATGCCGAGTACGATATAACCAGCTTGGGAGATGGCAGAGAAGGCCATGAAGCGCTTTAGATTTTGCTGCTGAATGGCAAAGATATTTGCCAACGTGATAGAAGCAATGATAATCCAATAGAGACCTGTGTTCCACTCGGCCATCAAAGAGTCGCCTGCAAAAGCCTTCACGAGAACCGTAAAGAGAACGAAAGCAGCACTACTTTTTGAGATAACACTAAGATAGGCTGTTACTACGGTCGGCGCCCCCTGATAGGTATCAGCTGTCCAAAGATGGAATGGTACCAAACTAATTTTGAAGCCCATACCTGAAAGGAAGAACGTCAGACCTATAACACTGAGAAGCGTATCACCAGAGAAGAGAGCACCCACACTGCTGTAATAGAGCGTTCCAGTAGCACCATAGATGAGCGAAAGACCATAGACAAGAAGTGCGCTGGAGAAGAGTGCCAACAAAATGAACTTGGCACCCGCTTCTGCACTCTCATAGCGATACTTATCGTAAGCTACGAGAGCTGCCATAGGTACACTGGCCAACTCCAAGCCGATGAAGAACATCAAGAAGTGGCCGCTACTGATCATAAAGTACATACCGAGCAACGTGAATAGCGTAACGAGATAGAACTCGCCTTGCTTAACAATGTTCTCTGGGCGACGCAACCAACTATTAGCCATCAGAAACACCACAAGTGTTCCAATATTAAGTACCGACTTAATAACAGTCATCATCGGCGTATGCTGGTACATTCCGCCAAAGGCTTCTGTTGCCTGCATACTACCATTGCAACAGGGCAACAGGTTGATGAGTGTATGAATAGAGAGAAGGCCTATAGCTACATAGTTGATAGCTGAGGACTTCTGGCTAATGGTCTCCCCTTCCTTAGGCTCTTTGCACATAAACAAGTCGGCCAAAAAGAGGATAAGAATGACAGCCAAAAGGCTTGCCTCCTCGGGCATATGTAAGAATTGTGAATAATCCATTGTCTGTTTTTATTCTTTAAGAGATTACATGAACGGATTGAGATTCGTATTGGCGGCAAAGGCTGTAATATGTTCTACGACTGGAGCTACGCCAGAATTTATCATATTACTTACCCACCACGGAGCAGAACCGAGGGCTGCAATCGTAGCGATGAGGCAGATAACAGCGAAACGTTCTTCCCAATGAGCATCGTCAAGCTTCAAGTGTTCTTCATTAGTGGAAACTCCATAAAGGATTTTACCAACAAGGCGAAGAATATAGACAGCTGTGACAACAATGCTAGTGCAGGCTGCAATAGTCAGCACACGATGGAACGTGTCGGCATTAGCAAAGGAACCAACAAAGATGGTCATTTCTGCAACAAAGCCGCTGAAGCCTGGAAGACCGAGATTTGCCAAACCAGCTATCACGTAGCATACAGAGAGGAACGGCATAATCCGCATCAAACCGCTCATCTCACGGATATCACGCGTATGCGTGCGGCCATAGATCATACCAATGAGGGCAAAGAAGAGAGCCGTAGTCAGACCGTGAGAAAGCATCTGCAAGACTGCACCAGTAGCCGCTACTTGGTTCACCATCAGAATGCCGAAGAGCACCAAGCCGCAGTGAGACACTGAAGAGTAAGCATTGATATACTTTAAGTCGGTTTGAACACAAGCTGAGAAGGCACCATAGACAACTGAGATACCCGTTAGTACGAGGAAAATCCAGCCTAAGTCCTGTGCTCCCTGTGGCATGAGGAACATGGCGATACGGAAGCAACCATAGCCACCAAGCTTCATCAATACACCAGCGTGCAACATAGACACTGCCGTTGGCGCAGAAGCGTGACCGTCAGGACTCCAAGTATGGAAAGGAAACAGTGCACCGAGAACACCGAAACCGGCAAAGGTTAGCGGGAACCAAATATGCTGCTGGGCAATGTCGATTAAGTGAGCACCATTCTGCTGATGGGCAATGTCGAGAATATCCATTGTCTGGCCACCTGCTCCATAGAAGATACCAAAGATACCACACATGAGGAAAGCAGAACCGCCCATAAGCATGAGTGTCAGCTTCATGGCTGCATATTCTTTAGGGCCAGTGCCCCACACACCAATCAGCAGATACATCGGGATAAGAGCTACTTCATAGAACATAAACATGGTGAACATGTCGATGGAAATGAAGAAACCATAAACACCTGCACTCAGCAGTGTGAACCACAAGAAGTATTCCTTATTCATGTGCCAAGAAACAAACGTTCCTGTAAACACGATAACAGAGGATAGCAACAGCATTGCAACAGAGATTCCATCGACTCCGACGGAGTACTTAATGTGCAATGGTGTAATCCAATCGAAAGAGGCGGTGAACAACATTTCTGCCGTATTACCAGCAGCTCGTTCTTGAAGGAAGAGCACTGTGAGGACAGCAGAAAGGATGAGCAAGCAGGTACTACCCGCTACCATCACGCCTCTAATACTTTTTTGATCTCTTGCTAGCCATAAACCGAGCAGCATGAGCAGAGGAATCAGTACAAATATTGATAAGAAATTCATATATCTGTCAGTTTTAGAGGATCATAACTAATAACAGGGCGAGAGCACCCAAGAAGAATATAAACGCATACTTCTGAATCGAACCACTCTGGAAACCGCGAATTTGGAAACCTAGTTCGTGAGTTCCCCAAGCCAAGAAGTTGAAGAAACCGTCTATGTATTTACGGTCAAACTTAGCTATAGTCCCAGAGATGTATTTGAAGATGATGCGATGCGTAATGAACTGGTAAACTTCATCTAAATAGAAACGCTTATATGCCCAACGATGGAGATGCGGTGCTGCATTCTGCATTTTATCAGCAATAGGTTGTTTCTCTCCCTTGTAAATCCAAGTGGCAAGACCAATAGAGACAAGTGCGATGACACAGCTCTTGGCACCCAAGAACCAGTTGAAATGTGCTAGGAAGTCGTACGCGAATCCATCAGCAGAAATAATCTTTCCAAAAGGAATAAAACCAGCTACTAGCGTAATAGCTGTGAGGAACAAAAGTGGGAAAGTCATTGCCAAAGGACTCTCATGCGGATGGCATTCGGCATGATGTTCTTTGTTCTCTGTTCCCCAGAAGATACCATAGTAAAGGCGGAACATATAGAACGCTGTCATAGCAGCAATACCTGTCATCACCCAGCCCATCACTGGACTATAAGCGAAGCTAGCTTCCAAAATCTCATCCTTCGAGAAGAAGCCTGAGAAAGGAGGAATACCTGAGATTGCCAAGCAAGCGATAAGGAATGTCCAATGAGTGATTGGCATATATTTACGCATCCCCCCCATTGCACTCATTTCATTACTATGAACTGCATGGATAAGGCAACCAGCACAGAGGAATAGTGTTGCCTTGAACATAGCATGGGTGAAGAGATGGAACATACTTGCCATATAACCGATACTAAATTCATGGTTGATCAATTCAGGACTTGCTCCACTAGGCAGAGGCATGCAAACTCCCAAAGCCACCATCATGAAAGCTATCTGAGAGATAGTAGAGAAAGCCAAGACACGTTTAATGTCACTCTGTGCGCAAGCAACTGCCGCAGCATAGAAAGCTGTAAATGCTCCAACCCAAGCCACAATATGAAGAGTGTCGGGAGCATAGGCAATCCAAAGAGGGAACATACGTGCCACCTGGTAAACACCAGCAACGACCATGGTTGCAGCATGAATCAGTGCACTAACAGGCGTTGGGCCCTCCATTGCATCAGGAAGCCAAATATGGAGTGGGAACATAGCACTCTTACCTGCACCACCAATGAACATAAGGAACAAAGCTGTGGGCAGCATAAAGGCTGCACCTGCAAATTCACGCACGCTACCTGTTTCAACAAAACTGAAACTAAAGGTTTGTGCATAGTAACCATAAATAAGAATACCAATGAGGAAGAATAGGTCGGCAAAACGTGTCACAATAAATGCTTTCTTACTAGCTGCAATTGCGGGCTTTTCAGTATAAAAGAAACCAATGAGCAAATAAGAAGATACACCTACAAGCTCCCAGAAAAGATACATCTGGAAGATATTTGTAGCGACAACAAGGCCAAGCATAGACATGGTAAAGAGGCTCAGATAGGCGTAATAACGCTGAAATCCACGCTCTCCATGCATATAACCAAAAGAATAAATGTGTACCATGAAAGACACCGTAGAGATGACAATAAGCATCATCACCGAAATCGGGTCTAACAGGACACCCATATCGAAGTGAAGATTGCCGAGAGGCAACCACGTCATATTGTATGGCACTAAAGCTTGATATATGCCTTGTGCGTTGCGTCCAATGCCAAAGAAGTACTCAAAGGCAGTGTAGAGCGAAAGCAAGAAGACAAGTCCCAAGCTAGTTGTACCAATAAGTCCAGCAACCTTATGGCTCAATTTGTGACCGAAGAGTCCCAAAAAGAGAAAAGAGCAAAAAGGCAATGCCAGAATCAGAATTGTATATAAAAATTGAGTTTCCATTGTGCATTAAGAGTCTTTTACCATTTCATCTTTGTGAGCTTGTCAACAGACGTATCCTTGATTAAACGGTAGATATTGACCATGATGGCGATGGCGATAGCGCTTTCAGCAGCCGTAATGGCGATGGAGAAAAGCGTGAAGAAGAAACCTTCCGTATTACCGCTTTGTCCGTAGAGCATGCGGTTGAATACTGCGAAGTTGATATCCGCAGAATTTAGCATCAATTCGATGGATAGAAGGATTGCCAATGTGCTGCGGCGGGTAAGAAATCCAAAGATGCCAGCAAACATCATAATGGCAGAAACGATGAGGATATAATTTAATTCAATCATAGCTGTCTTTCGTTTTATCGTTTACGGGCAATGAGCAACGCTGCTACAATGCAAGCAAGGAGCAGAACGGATACAGCCTCAAAAGGAAGCAAATAACCATTGAAGTCCGTTGAGAGCATAGAAACACCTACTTCCTTGATTGGAAGAACATTCTCGTCAGGGGCATCCAGGGAACTGGCAAGGAACTCTTGCTTAAAGATGGCAAAGAGAACTATACCAAATCCCACCAGACTCAGGAGAGCTGAAGCAAATATCTTTGTCTTCGTATTCTCGCTCAGTCGATCCTTCTTTCCTCTTGTCAGCAGGATGGCAAAGACGTACAGCACAACAACGCCGCCGGCATAAACCATGACCTGGACAGAACCAAGGAAGGTGTAGCCCATCAGGAAGTACAGACCTGCCGTACCCAAAAGAGCAAAGAACAGGTAAGTGGCAGCACGGATGATACTCTTTGATAGCACGCAGGCCAAAGAAGAGCAAGCAATAATAGCTGCCAAAATGATGAACATTATGTTATGGGAATCCATTGTTTGATTTGATTTTTAATTATTAGCGGCCGCTGTTTCTGTTGATGAAGCGGCTGGAGCTTCTGGTTTTGGAGCTACTGGAGCTGCAGGCTTTGCCACAGCTGGACGAGCCACAGGCTTGCGTTCTTTACACTTGCTACCTGGCTGATTGAGCTGCTTGATAAGTTTTGCACGATCAAACACTGCAGTTTCATAACTTTGATCAAAAGTGATGGCATCGTGAGGACAAACGCGTGTACAGATTTCGCAGTACATACAAATACCCTGATTATAGATATACTTATCCAGCACCTTCTTCTTCTTTCCATCCTCTGTTTCAATCATCTTGCTCACAACGGTAATGGTATCGTTTGGGCAATTGATCATACAGAGTCCGCAGGCTACGCACTTATGTTCATTATTCTCATCGTGAGGCATTACCAAACTTCCACGAAAGCGATCGAACATAACCAGTTCCTTACGATTTTCAGGGTACTGTTCTGTAATCTTTTTAGTGAAAAGTTCGCGCATTGTGGTTCTCAAACCAACAGTGAGCGTTTTAACGCCAGCGAACAGCCCTTGTAAATATGAGTTTTCTTTCATTGTTACAATTCGATTACACGTTAATACCCAAGCCCAATGTCACAACAAGCGCCATGAGCAGAAGATTCAGAAGACTGATAGGCATCAGATACTTCCATTCAAGTGAAAGGATGTGGTCGATACGCAGACGAGGGAAAGTCCAACGTTCCCACAAAAGCAATATAAGGATAAAGAACGTTTTTCCCACGAACCATACGATTCCAGGAATATAGTTCATAACCTCGTTAAAGCCGTCCAAACCAGCAATATGTAGCGGAGCCCACCCACCTAAGAAGATAGTAGAGGCCATTGCAGCGCAGATAAAGAGGTTCAAGTATTCAGCCAAATAGTAATAACCGAAGTGCATACCAGAATACTCCGTGTGATAACCAGCAGTCAACTCTGATTCACCTTCTGGAAGGTCAAACGGACCACGGTTACACTCTGCATTTCCAGCAATCAAGAAGATAAGGAAGGATATCAGTGCAGGAATGTGTCCGCGAACGATATTCCAACCTTGGTCAGCCTGTTGCTGAACAATTTCGCTGATTTGCATCGTTCCACAGAGGGTCACCATAGTCAGCATAGTTATACCGATAGAAATCTCGTAGCTGATGAGCTGTGCTCCAGCGCGCATAGAACCTATCATAGGATACTTACTATTAGAACCAAGACCTGCCATCAGAATACCTACAACACCGATACCGCTAACAGCAATAAAGAAGAACACGCCTACATTAAAATCCAAAACTTGGCCACCCTTGTTCCAGGGCAGGCAGGCGAAAGTCAGCATAGAAGCTGTTACAACCAGATATGGGGCTAAGTCGTGAAGGAAACGATCCGACTTACGCATACGGATAATTTCCTTGGTGAGCATCTTGAATACATCACCGAAGACCTGCAGCAAGCCCCATTTACCGACACGATTCGGACCGAGACGGCACTGGAAGAAGGCACAGACCTTACGCTCCATATAAATGAGGGCAATGGCGAAGACTGCGTAGAGCGTAATGATAATTAGCGCTACAACTATCGATTCCAGCAGGATGGCAGACCATTCGGGGATAAACTCCGTCAGCCAATCGTGGATCGCCGTCGTCCAAGTAGTTAAATCGAAAATATTTGAATTCATTGCTTAAATGAATAATTAACAATATACAATGAATCATCGTGGCATTACCCACAAATGATTCTTCGTTGATTATTAATTGTGGATTAAATGAGATTTATCTGTCAATGTCTGGTACAACGTAATCGAGAGTTCCGTTAATTGCCATCATATCTGCAATCAACTCGTTGCGACAAGCAACATCCATTGCATTGACAAGTGGCAGACCCGTTGAACGATAATGTAAACGGTACGGACTCTTATCGCCCTTACTCTCAAGGAATACGCCGAATTCACCACGGCTACCTTCTACGCAGCTGTAGTAAGTTCCTGTAGGCACTTTAATAATAGGCTTCGTCTTTGCTTGGAACGTACCCTCGGGGATGTTATCGATAAGTTGCTCTATAATGTGCAAACTCTCTTCCATCTCGTCTATACGGTTCAGCAGTCGGGCGTAGCTATCACCTTCCGTACGTACAATTTCTTTGAACTCAACTTTGTCATAGGCTGCATAAGGCTGACGTTTACGAATGTCATTGTGCCAACCTGATGCGCGGCCAGAAGGCCCTGTCACACCCATGTTGCGAACTTGTTCGTTGGTCAGGATGCCCACGCCAATAAGACGATTGCGTGCGATGACATTATTGATAAAGATATCGTAGTATTCCTTAATACCTTGACGCATCTTAGGGATAAACTCTTTTACGCGCTTCTGGAAATTAGGATGCAAATCATGGCTCACACCGCCAATCATATTATAATTGATGATAAGGCGTCCACCACAAGTTTCCTCGAAGATATCGAGTATCATCTCGCGGTCGCGGAAACCATAAAGGAATGCAGACGTTGCACCCATATCCTGACAGAGGCAAGAGAAGAAGAGGATGTGAGAATCAAGACGCTGAAGCTCATCCATAATCGTACGGATAACTTGAACACGCTCACTCACTTCAATTCCTGCAGCTTTCTCAATGGTCATACAGAGAGCATGGCGACTTTGCGTTGCTCCGAGATAATCCATACGATCGGTCAATGCCAATGTTTGGGGATAAGTATATGTTTCATTGAGTTTCTCAATACCACGGTGAATATAGCCAAGTTTTGGATCTATTTTCTTGATACGCTCACCCTCGAGTGCCACGCGGAAATGGAGCACACCATGAGTAGAAGGGTGTTGCGGACCAATGTTTACCATATAATCCTCTGGTGTAAACACCACATTGGTAGTTTCCTTAATAGAACCATCGGGCATTCGATCATACTGCGTTGTCGTGTCAGACAGCACTTCATTGGTCATACGTAGCGGATTTTTCTGCTCCGTTTCATCGTCCTTACGCATAGGATAGCCTTCCCAGTCTTCACGCAAAAAGACACGGCGCATATCGGGATGACCTAAGAACTTGATACCATAGAAATCGAACACTTCGCGTTCATATATATTGGCAATTTCCCACAAATCAGAAACTGTCGGAAGGAACGGATTTTCACGATCCATTGTCACCAATTTAATATACTCACGCTTACCCGTATCTGTTGACCAAAGATTGTAAACACAGCCAAGACCTTCTTCTTGCCAGTCTTCTCCCGTAATGAGTTCGAGCATATCCATCTTTTCCTCATCCTTGAGGCGTTCCATTTCTCTGTGGAACTCATCGATGGTTACTGTGCGAGGATGTATCTCATTCTCGGCAGGGGCGGCTGGAGCAGCAACTGCAGAAGGAGCCGCAGGACGAGTAGCTGCAGGTTTTGCAGCAGACGCAGGCTGTTGAGCCTGGACTTTCTTTTCTTCTAATTCGCTCATGCCTCTTCTTCCTGTTTAATAATTTCGCTTTCCTGTTTTGCTATCTCAGAACGACTCATAGGATCTTTTTGCTTACGATTGGTAGTACCGAAGAAATTTTCGGCCTTCACAATACGCTGCAATTGCATCATGCCATAAAGGAAGCTTTCAGGACGCGGAGGGCAACCAGGGACGTAAACATCAACAGGGATGATTTCGTCAACACCCTTCACTACGTGATAAGATTTCGTGAATGGACCTCCGGCTACAGCGCAACCGCCAATAGCCACGACATACTTAGGATCGGCCATCTGATCGTAGAGACGACGCAGAACAGGAGCCATCTTATAAGTAATAGTACCATTCACTAAGATTACGTCAGCTTGACGAGGACTGTTACGTGTCACTTCAAAACCAAAGCGAGCAATGTCGTAGCGAGCTGCACAAACTGCCATAAATTCGATACCGCAACAGCTCGTAGCGAACGTCAGCGGCCAAAGCGAATTTGAACGGCCCCAGTTGATCAAATCGTCGAGCGACTTCACAACTACATTGGCTCCGTTTTTATTCAACTCTGCAACGAGCTCCTCATAGGTCTCGTTGTCATTGAACTCCTCGTAAGGAATGTTCTTGATTTTGGGCCTTTTCAGTTTCATTCCCATTTCAATGCTCCTTTCCTCCAGGCATAAGCCAAGCCCAGAACTAAGACAAACAGGAAAAATCCGACTACCATCAAACCCATCAGACCAAGGCTTTTCATCACCACAGCCCAGGGAAAGAGGAACATCGTTTCCACATCGAACATAAGGAAGAGAATAGCGAACAAGTAGTAGCCTATACGGAACTGCATCCATGCACCTCCACGTGTCGGAATACCACACTCGAAAGCCTCATCCTTCTGCGCGTTGAAGCTGCGCGGTGCCAGCAGATTGGCCAACACCGTGACAACACCCACAAACGCCAGACCCGTCACGATAATCGTGACAAATAAGGTAAAGTTCATAGCTTTAATGTGTTATTTATAAATTTAATTGAAGTTCTCTGGTAAGACGCAAAAGCACATGAAGAAAATCTCGCAGATTGAGTTAGAAGTAAAAAAACACCGTCGTTCACTTGACAGAAGAGACGGATACGACGAATCAGCGGAAGGGCACACTTGTCCTCCGCTCCAATCCGAGCATTTTCAAGCGATGTGTTGCAATCACATCGAATGATAGAAAAATTCTTCACTTCTTTTCGTCTTATGGAACGCGAAGGTACAAAGAATAATTGGAAAAAAGAAATTCATACTCTTATCTCTTGCGTTCTCCTATCGTGTCTTTAAGTTATTTCATCTGGTTCTTAAACTGTTATCCGCACACCTAACTTTCTAAAAAAAGTTAGAGATAGTAGTCATACTTCGTATTATTCTATCATCCGTTTTACAAAAATAGCACCTAATGCTAAGTAGAAAATATTTTTATTATCATGGATGAAATTCGAATACCAAAGAGTTTTTCTCCTCTTTTTTGAAGAATTTGTCAGAGATTTATCATATAGCTTTGTATATTTGCAACATGAAGTTACGAAAAGAGTGTAATTTATTGGAAATGAGCATTGGGTAATCGCTCATAATAGTAATAGGTTACGAATTAGTTAGTTATCTACTGCATTATTCTTCTGTGCGTTGCGTAACCTTCAAAGAACTCTTCGTATGCAAAAGTAACAATAAAACGGGAGATTTAGAAATGAATCTCCTGATTTTTTCTTCTCACACAAGTTTTTCCGTAAAAGCGATTTTATCCGTCAGCACACCATCGCCCAAAAAGATTTTGAACGAACGTGTGCCGACTGCCGCATAAGCGGAGAAAAGGGCTTTGCCTCACGCCTAAACAATAGTTTAGACTGATGAGACAAGGCCCCTTTCTTTTGTGCTTATGCCAAAGAGGTGCTTTTACGGGGTTTTGACGATTTTTCTTTTTTCGTTGTCCTTTTGAGCCGGAAGCGGAAAGCCGTGTATGACCGCACATTCCATAAATGGAACAAGCCGTCACTCACGGCAGACAAACCGGGAAGAATGATTTTATCCATCCGACCAAACACGTTTGGCCAAACAGATAAAAACATACTTCCTTGCCGATGGTTTGCCCGGTTTCACGCTACCGGCTATGTTCTTTTCTGTTGGGGATGTCTTTTTCACGGATTTCTCTTTTGAAGTTTTCCTGTCTAATCTGCCTCTACTTCCGTTTACCTCCATTTTCGCGCCTTTCAGTGAGCCGCATCAGACAGTCATTTTCGTGCTGGGTGCAAAGGTAACTCCGGGATTGTACGGGAAAGCAAGGTCAAGCCTCCTGTTTTCTGGAAAAATCTCCAGCCCTTCGGGTAGTATTTTCCCGAAAAACCTTGCATTCCCTAATCCCTACCTTTTTAAGCACCCGAAACGAAAACGACCGATGCGACAGAAAGACGCATTAAAAAAAATGTCGGATAAACGAGAGGCAGATAAGATAGTTTGAAACTCAACTCCCTCAGCTCTTGAATCCGCATTAAAAAACAAAAAATCAAAAACAAAACGGATATGAGAACGGCAATAGCAACAAAATTCGTGGCATGGGAAGTACCAAGTTTGGAGAACCTGCAAGGCAGCAAGGTGTACGGACTTCGCACCAAACTGAACAATGGTGAGAAATTGAGCCGAGAGGAAAAGGATTGGCTTACACGCAATGTGAACAGCAACACCTATTTCAAGAGCGCAGTACCCTTGCAAGGTTGGATGTTTGACTTTTCCGACATTCTCCGAACCTACATTGTAAAGCAGTATGGACATTGGGCGGAATACAAGGCTACCGACAAGACCGCACTCCGCAGTTTCCTATACGGCAGGATAGACAGCATCGTGGAACTTAACAAATGATACGGCTATGACAGCAACGGTAAATTTCAGACAAATGGCGCAATACATAGGGCTTGCGATATGCACCCTAATCATGCGCACCGCCTTTTGGGTGTCCGGCATCCTTTGGTACATCGTCAGAGAGATAATAAACGGAGTGTTCCGAGTGGCAATAGGGTTAATCGTGGCTATTCTTTCCGTTATCCTGTTCTTCGGCTTCATTCTTTGGTTATTCACCCTTTAATCCCTACCGACATGGCAAAGAGAAGAAGCAAGACAGTGGAGCAACAATGCAGATACTACGAGGTGGGCAACATCTTCGAGTACATGGTGGAAACATACCTCAACGGCAATATGTCCGTGTTCCGTGGACTCTACCACGAACTGAACAAGAACGCACGGAAGGACTTTATAGACTTCCTATTGAGCGAGGTTGAGCCGATTTATTGGAGGGAGATTTTGAAACATACTATTTGACAACTCATAAAAACGACAGCGATATGAAAGGAACAGACCATTTCAAGAGAACGATACAGATGTATTTGGAACAACGTGCGGAGGAAGACACGCTCTTTGCGAAGAACTACCGCAATCCAGCCAAGAACATTGACGATTGCGTAACCTACATTCTGAACTATGTGCAGAAAAGCGGTTGTAACGGCTTCACGGACGGAGAGATATACGGACAAGCAGTACACTACTATGACGAGAACGAGATTGAGGTGGGCAAGCCTATCCAATGCCAAGTGGCGGTGAACCACATTGTGGAACTCACGGCAGAGGAAAAAGCAGAAGCACGTCAGCAGGCAGTCCGCAGATACCAAGACGAGGAACTCCGCAAGTTGCAGAACCGCACCAAGCCGACAAAGGCGAAAACAGAAACCCAAGTTCAACCCTCATTATTTGATTTTGGCTTATGAAACCGAGAAACAAATTTGAAAAAGCAGTTCTTGCCCAAAGCAAGAAACTACGCCCGATAACCCCGATACAGATAAATTGGGCATTCCGTAATTGCGTGGAGCATTATGCACACCGCTTGCCGAAAGGTCGTACCACTTGTATGGATTGCGGTCATAGTTGGGTAATGACGGAGCAGACCGAGCATTGTACGTGTCCCGAATGTGGAGCAAGTTTGAAAGTCTGCCTCACCTATCAGCGCAAGGTAAGACAAAAGCAGTATTTCACAACCCTTACCACAAGCGGAGAATACCAAGTGCTACGAATGTTCTTGCTTGTCGTGGGTATGGAGAAAGGGGTTAATGCCAAGTCCTATGCCCTTGAAATCGGGCAGTATTGGTGGAATGAACAAGGGCGTAAGGCTGTTGTTGCCATTCCACGCACATTGGGATGCTACATCGACACGTTCTCATTCGCTTCTCCTTTTGCTATCCGCAATGACAATGAAGCGTACCGCCATATCTCATATTCCCCGATATATCCAAGATATAAGGTGTTGCCGACGCTCCGCAGAAACGGCTTTAACGGCAATTTCCACGACATTGTACCCACCAAACTAATACCGGCATTATTGTCGGACAGCCGTGCGGAAACGCTGTTGAAGGCAGGGCAATATCCCATGTTGCGCTACTATCTGTACCACTCTTTCAATATTGGAGAGTATTGGGCTTCAATCAAGATATGTATCCGCAACGGCTATACTATTGAGGACGGCTCAATGTGGCGTGACACCATAGACCTCCTGCGTCATTTCGGCAAGGACACAAACAGCCCGAAATACGTTTGCCCTGCCGACCTCAAAGTTGAACACGACAAGTTGGTGGCAAAGCGCAACCTGCAAAGGAAACATGAGCGGACTGAACAGCAACGCAGGAAAGCGATTGAGGACGAGAAACAATATCTGAAAGCTAAGGGCATATTCTTCGGACTTGCCTTTACCGACAGCCTTATTTGCGTCAAAGTCATAGAGAGCGTGGAAGAAATGGCAGAGGAAGGAAGGACGATGCACCATTGTGTGGGCGGTTACCACAAACGAAAAGACTCCCTTATCCTATCCGCCACCATTGACGGAAAACGAATTGAAACGATAGAGGTGTCACTAAAAACTTTTGAGGTGGTGCAGTGTCGTGGCGTATGCAACGAGAACTCCGAATACCACGACCGCATCATCGCCCTTGTGAACAAGAACGCCAACCTTATCCGCCAGCGGATGAAAGCGGCATAATATCGACATCTAACAACTAACATTATGGAAGTAAGATTTGAAAGCATGGTTTTCCTATGGGATGATAAAATCCCCACGATGTTCCTTGAATTTATGAACCTCCTCACTCTTTGTCAGAGTGAGGAGCAATTAAGGGCTAGCGTCAAAGACTTTGCCGAGAAACACGAACTTGACAAGTTCTTCCTTTACGGCTTCGGCTCTCATCATTTCTACCTGCACCAACGCTACACGAGCGACCCCGAAATGGTGATGCAACACAGAGTGCTGTCTGTACATTTCTAATCATCTAAATAACAACGACTATGGCAACAAAATGACAATTAACGGAGTAAGCACCTGCCAATCGGCAGGAACGGAGAACTACGAGAAATTCCAAACGGGTATCGACAGACGCAAACGCACCCTTGTGCAATACGACTACCGCCACACGGACGGGGAACTTTTCTCTTGTGTCAAACCCACATTAGACGAATGTCGAGCCGCACGGGACAAGTGGCTAACGGCAAAGGAAAGGAAGGAGGAGAAGCGATGAACGAAGCAGGCTACCAAACGCTGATAGTCAAATTCAGCGAACCCATTACGGCATTGGACGGCATCTTTGACGATGCCGAAGCGTGGGGAGTTGATACCCTAAAGGGGTGGATAGACAGCTATGAAAGCAGCCGTTTCACTGCCATTGACAGCCATACGGCAGTCATCACGAGCGAGTATAGCATGGAATGTCTGAAAGAGTGGCTGGAAAAATGCACACCCATAACCGAGAAAACAGAATTTTGAACATTGGGGCGGTGTCCGCACCGCCCGAACCATAAACCTAAAAGACAACGGATATGATAGCAAAGACAATTTTAGAGCAGATTGGCGGCAGACGCTTTGCCGCCATGACGGGAAGCAAAGACTTCACAGACATGGGCAACGGCTTGCGCATGAGCCTTGCGAGGAACAAGACCAGTGCCAACCGCCTTGACATCATCTATGACGGAGGGGCAGACCTATACAATATGCGTTTCTACCGCAAGACGTTCAGCAAAAAGACATTCGAGAGCAGGACGAAGGACATTGAAACGCACGAGGGGATATATTGCGATATGCTGGAGGAAATGTTCACGATGGTAACGGGACTTTACACCCGCTTTTGAGGGGTGGGCGGCAAAAGCCGCCTACTTTCTTTCATGAGCATGATGGCGGATAAGAAAGTAGGCAAAGAAACCTTTGTACCAATCTACGATAGTATTCACAAAAACAAGTTTTAATCATGGAAACAATCAGACAGAACGGAAAAACCATCTTGTACAGCAACGACGGCATAAGCATAAAGATGGTTTTCAAGAACCTTACGGGCAGGAATTTTCAAGGTCAGGAATATACAGACTATATCCGGCATATCGCAATCGGCAGCATGGGATTTTCACCCGGTATCATAGAGCATTGCAGGGACGGTGAGGTTGCAGGCAAAGGGACAATCCCGAATGTATGAAAACTGAAACTCCGATGAAGTTGGCGGCTTCATCGGAGTTTCTTTCGTCAGACACTTATTCTTTATGGTACATACAGCAGCGCAAACTCAGCCTTCCTTCGTTTGAGCAGCATGGCGTGGCGTTTCCCCTTATAGTTACAGAAAGCGATATACTCCCGGTAGATGTTCCTGTCACCCGCCTCCAGCTTTCGGATTAGCGTGCTTTTGGGTATCTTCCCACTCCCCAAAAGACGGTACGGACCGACATTGTAGGCGAGCGTGGCAAGCAGAAGCGAATCCTTCCCGAACTGCTGGAACATCGCGCAGAACTTCCGCAGGTCTTTTCGCAGAAGCGCGTCCGCCTGCCGCTTCGTCATGGTGCGTGCCGAATATCTTTCCCCCGGCTGCAACCGATGTCCATATCCTACATACGGGTGATGTTTTTCCGAATGCCAGCCCTCAAAATACTTCGTGCATCGCACCGCTCTCTCAAATGGTGGCAGCCGGTAGATAGCCGCCTGCCCGTCCGTTCCCTCATGGCGTCTGTTCCGTGCGGACACGGAACAGACCGCCAGAAGCGAACAGAGGATAGCCATGAATACACGCATCATCGTGTAAGGGGCTTGAAGTTCCCGATGGGGACAACAGTGATAACCCCGTCATCCTTCACGTTTCGGTTGTTGAAGTCAAATTCCAACTCATAGGAGTTGCCGAAATTGTCCTCCACTACCACGATGAAGTTGTGCGCCTCGTCACCTTGCGCCGTGTAGTACAGCCGGAACTTCTCGTTTTCGAGCAGGTAGCGGTCATTGGGCAGGAAAGTGATGCCGTTGTCCATTTTCAGTGTGCCCTCACCCTCGAACTGGAAATACCGGATGGTATAGAGGGTATTGGCGAAATCGCCCGTTTTCTTCAGCTCACAGCGGATTTCCACCGTCTGCCCCTTTGTGACCTTGTTCGGCACGGGCATGGTTTCCACCGTGAAGGGATAGGATTGCTGGATGTCCATATCGTCGTCGCACGATACGAATGTGAATGACACTGCGGCGAACAGGCAGAGTGCCAACGCCTTGAAGATTGATGTTCTCTTGTTCTTGTTGTTCAGTATGTTCATTATTCTTTGATTTTTAGATTGTTGTTCTTTTGTTGTTTTCTTGATACTTGTTGCAGGTACTCGTTCAAGTCCTTGCAGCCTTGATAGATGCCGGAACGGTCTGTCACCTTTCCTCCGTAGCGTGTCCGCAGGGCTTCCATTGCCCTGCGTCCGGCTTCGTCTCGGTCGAGGTAACAGTCGATGCGCTCGTACCCGTCCAGATGTTTCAAAGCCTTTTCCACGTTGGCGACGGAGTTCAGCACAAGGCAGTCACCCGTTGCCAAACCGAGCGTGACGGCGGACAGGAAGTCCATAAAGCCCTCGAACACGCTGCACACGTCCGCCGGGATGTCCCCCGCCTTGACCAGCGACACGTCCTTTGGTGGTACGCAACCCTTGAAACGGCGGCTTCGGGTTTCATAGCCGCCCGACACGTTCGGAAAGCCGACGGCAAAGTACCGCTTACCACGCACGCCGTAGTTCAGGCGGCAGCAGTGGCGGGATGCAACGGCATAAGGGATGCCTCTTTCCTTCAAATACTCCGTCAGCGGAGAGCGGAGCAGCGGGACGGCTTCCACTCCCTCAAAGGCAGGTTCGGACGGTTCCGGCAGGTACAACGGCTTTTCTGCTGCGGCAAGCGGCATACGGGCGGTTTCCGCTATGAATCTCGCCTGCGCCATGAAATCCCCGCTTCGGGTAAACTCCCCGACAAGCGTGAAGATGTCGCCGCCCTTGCCCAAGCCGAAGTCGTACCAGAGCTGTTTCGCCACGTTCACACGGAAGGAGGGCGTGCGTTCACTGCGGTATGGCGCACGATACCACAGCTCGTTTCCGCTCCTTCGGACAGGCTCATGTCCCAGCCGTGCGAGAAAGTCCGCAATGGGTATCTGCCTCATATTCTCAATGTCCGTCCGTTCCATGCGACGTGTCAGTTGATGATTATCTTGACGCCCGCCCCGAACTGCGTATGGAACTTCCGTGTGTCGCCACCCCACAGCAGGCGCTCCCGGAGGTTGGCGAGCAGGGCGATACGGTCAGCCACGTAAAACTCCACATCGAGCGTCAGCGCACCGCCGTAGATGAAGGCGTCCCGGTCATGGAGCGTGGAGCCGTCATGCAGCACTTTCTCGCCCCAATTCACCGACTCATATCCGGCGAGAGCCGAAGCCCCCGCATAGACGAACACTATTTTACGGGCGTCGGAGAGTATCTTGAAATAATAACCGCCCTCCGCCGTGAACTGCGCCACAGGTATGGCGGTATCCTTGTACGGGTTGTTCTTCAAGAGGTATTCGCCACCGAACACCCACTTGTTACCGTTCTTCGTGTAGGTGGAGAGAGCCGCCCCGAAACTGTAACCGCCATTGTTGCCACTTAAACGCATACCGTCCACAAGGTTAGCTCTCAATTCGATGCCCTGCATCTTCGGCAGGCACCGCTGGGCGTGCGCCTGCCCCGTGAAGAGGGCAAGCGACGCGATGATGATTGCGATGTGCTTTCTCATGGTCAGCGCACTTGAAGTTCGTTGATGGTACCCGCACGTACCAAGTCCTCGTTCTCAATCACGAAGGACTGATGACGGCCTCCGTTCTTCTCGTTCAGCTCCACCACGAGGCACTTGCCGTCGGGGATGGTGAACTTCGCCATCGTGAATACCGTGCGCTCGCTCTTTCTGCCCGGCACACAGGTGGCATAGTTCTGCGCACGGAGCGGCAGGATGATCTGCTCCTGCACGGCGGTACGCTTCGCCACCTTCTTGTCCACGATTTTCCACGTGATATAGTCCACATCGAAAGGCACGTTGCTTTGGTTCCTGATTTCCGTGTGGAAATAGAGAAGTCCGTTGTGCGTGTAGATGCCTTTCAGAAGGTACTGGATGCCGAAACGCTTGCAGCCGATGTGTTTCACCTCACGCTTGTTCTGCTTGTAAATGGACTTCATGATAAGGCGCACCAGCATGGGACTTTCGCTACCCAGCTCTTTCAGATAGATTTCCTGCGCGTTGTTCGGACGGTTCACCGCCTCGCCGTCATGGATGAAGTCGCACATCTCCACGTTGAGCAGCAGCGGTTCGGCGGCGTACTTCACGTTGAAGGTGTAGAAACTCCCGTCCTCCGTTATCACGGACATATTGGTTTCGTTCGGGAAGTTCCTCACGGTCGCTTTCACGCGGATGACGTTCTCCGCTCCGTCGGCTTTACCCGCAATCAGGTCGGGCGAGCCTAAATCGACGTAGCGCACCTCCGAGGGGAAAATGACGTGGACGGTCTTGTCGTAGGTCACTTCCAAGCCGTGCGGGGGAACCATGCGGTCGAAGGTCAGCTTCTTTGTCAGCCCGTGATACAGATCGCCGTCCGCCTCCTTCTGCGGATAGACCTCCTTTGTCAAGGTCGGTTGTTCACTTCCGTTGTCCGTTACAACGGTTACGTTCTCCTGCGCGTTGGCAGTTACGATGCCCATAGCGAGGGCAAACATGATGATTACTTTTTTCATTCTACTTTGGATTTTAGTGGTAAATAAAAATTTGGTTGTTGTTTTTTTAGTCGTTGATTGTTATTGTTTTCAATCTCTGTCCTGATATAGCATGACCTTGTATCCGGATTTCAGATGCACCTTGACGGTACGCATCTTCTTGGCGATATACTGGCTCGTGCCTTGTATCAGCCCCTTGCCCAAGTCGGAGGCGAGCTGCGCCCCTGCGTTGGTGGAGATATTAATGCTGCTGCCCAGCGAGCCGCCCATGTTGGCGGCAACCTCCCTGACGGCGTTCATCTCCATCGAGTTTGGAATGAAGATGCCGGGCTGTCCGTCCGTGTCATACACCGCCAGTTCTACCGGTATAATCGTACCTGCGTACTCCAGCGAAGTAATTTCAATATCGAGTCGTTCGCCCTGAATCTTTGCCGTGCCTACCACCACTGCATTGCGGGGTATGATTTTGTCCGCCACTGCCATCGGCTCCAGCAGCCGTAATCTTACCGCCTGCCCGTCAGTCACACTCTGCGCCCCATAGACACACGCCGATATGGTGTTCCTGTCCGATACAGTCGTGACACCCACCGCCGTATTGAAACTGCGGTTGCGCTCCTGCGAGAAGGAGGCGACAAACTCAGCGTTGCTCATCGGCTGTGAGAGCGAAGATACCACCTGATGCGTTACCTGCCTGACAGGTGCAGCCGTGTTCTTTCCGGCTTTCTGCACATGGTAAGGTTCTGCCGCCTGTCCGACAGGTGGCTGTGTACCGTTCTGACCGCCCATGTACTTCGCCGCCAGCTCGTAGGACTTTTCCATGAGTGCCACTTGATCATCCATAGAGGATGCCTTGCCTTTCTCGGTTTCCAGTTCCGATTCCAGCGAGGCGATACGCTCCAACAGTTCGTCCATTTCCGCGTTGTCGTTCTTCGGCTGCTCATAGAAGTTGCCGAGCGTGGTATTGAGGTCGCGGTAGGCAGCTGCGGAGGATTGGATGGTTTTCGGAGCGGATGATTTTGCTGTTGCATCTTCCGCATTTCCGGGATTAGCAAGGTCGAAGTCCCTGCCGCCGTCCGTTTCCGCCACCTCGCGGTCGAACATATCGCCCAGTTCCTGCATGGCGCGGCTGCGGTTCTCCTGCCGTTCCTCCATTGCTCCCTGTTCGTAGGCTTTCGCCTTGTCGCCGATGATCTGGCGGTTCGCCTTGTCAGCGTCGGGCATTTCGATGTTGTAACCACCCGTTCCCGGTTGCTGCTCCTTGTCGGAAGACGGGGCGAATATCAGCCACATAGCACCGATGAATACCAGCACTATAGCGGGCAGCACTATCATTTTCTGACGTTTCAGCCTTTGGGCTTCGGTCAGCGGCTTGCGCTCCTTCTTCGGTTTCCCGTTGTCGGGAGCCGCCTTGTTCTCGTTTTTAGGTTCATTCTTCGTCTGTTCCATATAAATAAGGTATTACATTATGATTGTTGTCCGGCTTTATGGACAGTTCCACCTGTCCGGCATGGTCTGTTACCATCCGGCTGCCGTCATTCCTGCCGATTTCATAGACGGCTTTGCCGAAGGTGTAGAGGGCAAGCACCGCAAAGGCGGCGAGCATCGCCAGCACGATGCGCCTGCGTGTCTTCGGGGGCAAACCGTCCAGATAGCCTTTGAGCCTTGCCACCAGCATTTTCTTTTTGTCGTGGAGCTTCCAGTACGCACGCCAAAATGATTTTTTGATTTTCTTCATGTCCGTTTACCTTTTGATGGTTTGTAAATCCTTGTTCTCGATGATGGTGAATCCCTCGATGGTGAAACCGTTGGGATTGTCGTCCGAACGGGACGAGTTCAAGAGGCGGCACGTAGTCACGAGGCTGCGCTCGGTGACGTTGCTCTGCCGGATGATCTTCTGCGTGGCGTAGGTCACGGCACGGTAGGGATAGCCGTTGAAATCGCACACCACGCTGTCCACCTTCAACACCTGATTGATGTTCCCGGCGATGATGCGGTTGTAGTACCCCTTCTCGGCAAAGTCCGAATAGTAGTTGTACACGCTTTTGTCCGCTAATAGCAGGGCGCGTTTCACGTTATGCTCTATCGCGCTCTTTTCGGGTGAGAGCGTGAAGAACAGCTCGTGGAAACGGCGCACGTGTTCCCTCGCTTCTGCCGGACGGTTCTGCGACAAGTCTTGCGAGAGAGCCAGCATCAGCGACTTGCCGTTGTCCAGCACGTAAATCTTTTCCCGTTGCCGCTCCGCGAAGCGGTAGGAACTCCACACGCTCCATACCGTTATTACGGCACACAACGAGAGGAAGACGATACCGAACAGGCGTATCTGCCTGAACGATGATTCGATGTTTTTAAGTGACTTAAATTCCATTGTTGTTTATTCGTTTTTAATTGTCAGTTGATTATTTCAGCAGCTTCCCGACACGTCCGACCACGTTTCCTGCGGCTGCGCCCGCCACGCTGCCCGCCATACTTCCGGCTCGTCCTGCCGTCTGGTTCACGTTGCGACCGTAGCTTCCCATGCCTCCGGCTTGGATAATCCAGCCTGCTACCGTGGGGATGGTGAAGTAACCAATGATGCCGATTATCATGAAGACGATGTACACCCCGTCGCTCGAATCCAGCGAGAAGTTCGGGTCAGCCTGCATCCGTTCGATGTCGCTTTGCAGCATCAGCACTTGTATCTTCGCCAGTATGGTGCTGAACATATCCGACACGGGCAGCCACAGATAGACCTGTATGTAGCGGCATATCCACTGTGTAAGCGTGCTTTGGAAGCCGTCCCACACCGATATGGCGAAGGCTATCGGACCGAGTATCGCCAGCACCACGAGGAAGAACGTGCGGATGGTGTCTATCACGAGGGCGGCGGCTTGGAACATCAGTTCCAGTATCTCGCGGAAGAAGTCGCGGATGCCCTTCTTCATGTTGTACATCCCGCGCTCGATGTACATCCCCGCCATCGTCACCATGTCGCCGGGCGACCAGCCCAGTTCTTCCAGTTGTTTGTCAAACTCCTCATTTGACACGAGGTAGGCGGTTTCGGGATTGCGCATCATCGCTTCGTACTCCAGTTTGTCCTTCTGCTCACGGTATCGGTTCATGTCCAGCGTTTCCGCCTCCAGCATCTTTGCCGTACCCTGCACGACGGGCGACATGATGCTGTTTATCGTACCCAGTACCACCGTCGGAAAGAACATGATGCACAGACCGATAGCGAACGGGCGGAGCATAGGGAACACGTCTATCGGTTCGGCTCTCGCCAGCGACTGCCATACCCGGTAGGCCACATAAAAGAGTGCGCCCAGCCCAGCGATGCCTTTCGCCACGCCCGCCATGTCCCCGCATAGCGGCATCATCTGTTCGTAGAGCGAGCGCAGAATTTGGTGAAGGTTGTCGAAATTCATAGGCTACCAATATCTTTCGTTCATGTTCCCGTACAGCCCCATGATGCGGTCAAGGTCGTTTTTCTTCTTCGCACGCAGGTAACTCACGCTAATGTTCTTGTTGGTGTAGTAGCTCACGAGGTTGCGGTAACGCTTCATTTTGGAGTAGCAGCGTTCCACCACGTCCATGCGCTCCTTGTCCGTCATGGAGAGCGTGGTGATATTCACCACATTCTTCAGTTCCGTCAGCACATCGTTGGATTCCTCCAATAACTTGGTGTAGCCAAAGGCGATGGCTCCCAGTTCCTCCACCGTGAAGTTGTCGTCACGCATCATCTTCTGGAAACTGGTCACATAGGTGTCGGTGATGTCACCCACCATCAGGATGGTCTGCTGCACCTTCCGGGCGTCCTTTACCAGATTGTTCACGGATTTGAGTGCGTCGTAATACTTCTTGCCCTGTTCGTAAATCTTCACGGTCTCTTGAAAATTTTTTATCATATTCTGGGCGGTCGTGGAAGTGTGTACCACGTTCTTCGAGGTGTTCACGATGCTCTGCGCGATGTTGGACGGGTCTATCACCGCCCACTGTGCGCTTGCCCTGCCGACTGCAAACAGGCACAGGCAGATAATAAGTGTTATTCTTGTTCTCATGTTACTTTGGATTTTAGTGGATTTCATTATTTATTGCTCGCCTATCGGATGGTCCGGTTTCGGGTTCACACGCACGTAGTCCCCGTTCGGCGAGAAGGTCAGGATGTCCGTCGCCTCGTTGTAGGACACGTCGATGCGGAATCCGGTGTTCATGAACAGATTGCCGTTCTCCTCCTGCAAGAGATAGGTTTCCGGCTTCAGCTTGCGGCGGATGCCGCTCCGCTTGAATACCGTCACCTTATAGGCTTCGCCCTCCTTGTAGATAAGCACGTCGGGCTTGCCCTCCACACTCTCCCAGTTCCCGCAAAGCAGGTCGCGTCGGTTGTCCGTTATGTCGCAGGATTGCAGCACCATGACCGCCAGCCCGATTAAACACTTGCTGACTTGCAGCATTTTCGTTCTTGATATACTCATACGCATTTTCTTTTTTAGTTGATGAATCTGTTTCTATTTATTCCTTTTTTCTCCGCCTTTCGGCAAGCTGCCGGATGACGGCTTCAATGTCGCCGCCCAACTGTTCCGCCAGACGGTAAACCTCTACTTTTTCCGTTTCTTCGGTGGTGTACGCCAGATACTCTTCAGCACTAACTTCGGTGGCATAGACTGCCGACTGCGTGCCGCCCAGTCCTATCCACACTTCCTTGTAGAGCCTTGACGGGTTGTTCGCCATGTTGATGGAGAGTATCTGCGACTTCTCTTTCTCCGTCAGACCCAACAGGGACTGTATGGCATCAAACTTGTTCATGTACTTCCGCTGGTCAAGGAGTATCTTGCAGTCGGAGTTGTTGATGATGCTCTCCTTGACGACGGGCGAGGAAATGATGTCGTCCACCTCCTGCGTCACCACGATTGCCTCCCCGTAATACTTGCGCACGGTCTTGTACATATAGCGCAGGTACTCAGCCATGTTCGCCGAAGATAGAGCCTTCCAAGCCTCTTCCACTATCAACTGTTTCCTTACGCCTTTCAATCGGCGCATCTTGTTGATGAAGGCTTCCATGATGATGATGGTCACCACAGGGAAAAGCTCGCGATTTTCCTTTATACTGTCAATCTCGAAGACGATGAACCGCTTGCCGAGCAGGTCGATGTTCTCCGTGGAGTTGAGCAGGAAGTCGTAGCGTCCGTCCCGGTAATACTGCCGCATGGTGGTGAGCATATTGTCGATGTTGAAGTCGGACTTCTCCACCTTTATCTCACGTTCCGCCAGTTCGCGGCGGTAGTCGTCGCGCATATACTCGTAGAAGGTGTTGAACGAGGGGACGATGCTCCGGTCAGCCCTGATACGCTCGATATAGGCGTTCACCGCACTGCCCAGTTCGCCGCTCTCCGTCTTCGTCACTTTGTCGTCCTCCGACTTCCAGAGCGTCAGCAGCAATGTCTTGATGCTGTCCTTTTTCTCCACGTCGAACACGTAATCATCGGTGTAGAACGGGTTGAACGAAATCGGTTTCTCCTCCGTGTAGGTGAAGTACACGCCGTCCGCCCCGTTTGTCTTGCACCGGATCATCTCGCACAAGCCCTGATAGGAGTTTCCCGTGTCCACCAGCACCACGTGCGTACCCTGCTCGTAGTATTGCCTCACGAGGTGGTTCATAAAAAAGGATTTGCCGCTGCCCGAAGGACCCAACACGAACTTGTTGCGGTTGGTCGTGATACCCCGCTTCATCGGCAGGTCGCTGATGTCGAGGTGCAACGGTTTTCCCGTAAGCCTGTCCACCATCTTGATGCCGAAGGGCGAGAGCGAACTGCGGTAGTTGGTTTCCTCCGTGAAGAGGCACACCGCCTGCTCGATGAATGTATGGAAACTCTCTTCCGCCGGGAAGTCCGCCGCGTTGCCGGGCATCGCCGCCCAGTAGAGCGTCGGGCAGTCGATGGTATTGTGGTGCGGCACGCACTCCATGCTTGCCAGCTGGCTGCCCACATCGTTCTTGATATGCTTCAGTTCCTCCGCGTCATCGCTCCACGCCATGACGTTGAAGTGCGCCCGTACCGAGGTCAGCCCGTAGGAATGGGCTTCGTTCAGGTACTGGTCTATCCACTCGCGGTTGATGCTGTTGCTCCGGCTGTATCGGGATAGCGACTGCATATTCCTTGCGGACTTCTCGAACTTCTGCAAATTTTCCTCGCTGTTGTCGATAATCACATACTGGTTATAGATGTGGTTGCAGGAAAGCAGCAGCCCCACGGGGGAGGCGAAGGAGAGGCGACAGTCCGAGCGGTCGGTGGAGAGTTTCTCGTAGCGGATGTCGGTAGCCACCTTTCCTGGCATATCCTCCGCGTCGGAGAGGGTGTGCAGGCACAGGCGGTTGTCACCGATACGCATTTCTTTTGCCGAGAGGTCGATGTCCTGCAAGGTCGTGTCGCCTTCGGGCATGAGCGAGAAGTAACGCTCTATCAGCCCGGCGGACTTCTCCGTCCCGACAATCTCGTCGGTGGAGAGGCGGCGCAGCCTCACAAAGCCGCTGTCGTTCATGATGCGCTCGAACTGTTCGGCGGCCTCCATGAACTTCCCGGCGGTTTCCTTGTCCAGCTCCTTCGGGATGATATGTCCCCGGCACAGCGTACTGAAGTTGCTCTGCATACGGTTACGTTCTTTCGTCGTCTTGGTCAAGTAGAGATAGCAGGAGTGTTTCAGGTACGGACGCTCGTTGAAGTGGCGTTCAAAGGAACGGCTCAAGAAACTCATGTCGTCCTTCTGTAACTCCGGCATATATTTCTCCTTGATGAACCAATCCTGCTTATGCACGACGCAGAAGTACGGTAGCACCTTGATAGCCTTGCACCAGCAGCCGTGTATCGCCTCGTACTCTGCGCCCGTCACGGTGTAAAGCTCCGGCAGTTCCACCTCAAAAGCCACCGTGATGTCGGCGTCTTTGGAGATGATGCAGCCATGCTCCACCGCCAGCAGGGGGAACTTGTTTTCCAGTGTTGTCATTTTGGATGTATTTCTCATGTCGTTTCTTCCTTTCGTTGCCGTTTGAGTAATCGGGTGATCCGCCGTCGGTTGATAAGGTATCGGGGATGGCTCCTTGCCGCTCCCAATTTCATCAGCCCGTGTTCGCCGTACCGGGCGTTCAGCGCGAAGGTCTGCCATACGAGGACGGAAGACGATGCCGCGCCGAAGCCGATACATATCCACTGGTCGATGCCGACCATATAGAGGATGACGAACAGGACGAAGAGAGCCAGCAGACCTCCGCAGAAGATGAAGAGGTACTGAGCCTTCAAACCCTTGAACTCGACCGGACGGCCGATACCCTTGTTTATCGGGTATTCAGCCATACATTGTTTATTAAAGGAAGAATGAGCGCAGGATAGTGGCGGCGACAATCAAGAAGATACAAGCCCCGAACCACGAGGCGGCGGTCTTCGAGGTGTCCGGGTCTCCGGACGAGAATTTTCCGTACACTTTCACGCCACCGATAAGCCCGACTACCGCGCCGATGGCGTAGATTAATTTCGTGCCGGGGTCGAAATACGAACTCACCATAGAGGTGGCTTCGTTGATGCCAGCCAGACCGTTTCCCTGTGCGAAAGCGGAGGCGGTTGCGGCAATCATAAGTGCCGCAGCGATGATTAACTTTTGTCTGATGTTCTTGTTCATAAACTGTTCTTTTTTGTGCCGTCCAAAGGGTGGATAGTCCTTTTTCGGGCGGTTGATACTTGATTACTTTACTTTGGTTTTAGTGGTTGCCCGTTTGTTTCTACGGACTTGGGGCTGTCCGTTGCGGGTTGGCTGTACCTTGTACCGCCGTGCGCGTGGGTGTCGTCATTTTACGTTTTCATTTCCATTCTTTTTTAGTTGTTATACATAGTTTCGGAAGTCGAACTCCTCGATGTTGTCGGGAATCACGAACACCTTTTCCTTTTGTTGTGTCACGGTCATGTTCACCGTGTCCACGAAAACTGCCATCGCCTTTGCAAGCCTCTCGCTCATTGCTTCATCGGTCAGGCGTTCCGTTATTCTTGTGAAAAGCTCTGTCCCGTCCAGTTCCGTCATGACCTTTCCGGCGTGTCGCATTTCCTCATCGGATGGTGATTCCTTCCGTATGGTGTGTACTGCCATGTCAATATCCTCGAAGCTACTTCCCGAAGCCTGCTTTTTGTCTGGTTCTTCATCCTCCGGTTCATCTTCTCCGTACTCCAGTTCCGAGGGCGGGATGCTCGTGAAGGTTTCATCGAGTTTGTCCTCCGGTACTTGTGTCGGGCGTGAGACGGTTTCCGTGTTTCCGTCGTCAAAAGTAGCCTCTTCCTCCGACAGCTCAATGCCTTTTTCCGAAGTGGCGGCTTCTTGCGTCGGTATGGCAGCGGTTGTCCGGGTCGATGCCATCTTGAAACGGCTCTTGCCAATGATGTCCGAGGTGTCTGCGTGAGGTATTTCCTTATCCTTTCCTTGCTCTGCCACCGTACTGTCCAATGACCGCCACAGCCCGGCAATATGTCTGAAGAAACGGATGAGCTTCGTGTCCATGATGCGGTCATAGAACAGCAGAAACAGAAACCACACGTTGCAAGCAACCGATACGATTAAAAACGCCTTTGTCATAATCTTACTTTTTGGGCGTTTTCAATCTGTTCCATGTACTGCTGCCCGTATTGCCGGAAATGGTCGCGGAGGATGTTATCCACAAACTTGCCGATGCTCAAACCGTTTCCCATCCGACTGGTAACGATAGCGACTTTCTCATGAATTTCTCGGCTGATGTATATACATTGCCGCGTTTTGATTTCCGATGCTTGCAGGAAAGTCGAGAGCGGTTTGTCTCTGCCTTTATCCTTGCGGAAGTCAACGTCGGTATTTTCCTGCCCGTAGTCGGTTACACACTTTGCTGCACGGACAGCGGTTCTTTCACTCTTTCCTGTTTGCAGATACTCAGCCTGACGGTTCTTATTTGTTCTTTTCATACTTCTTTGTTGTTTTTGAGTGTTTATAAATTATAGGATTCCATGTGCCGTTTGAACGATTCGGCTATCTCGTCTTGGAACAGCGTGAAATGGTGTGTCAGCACGTTGTCAAGAAATGCCGCGATAGTCACTTCGTTGCCTCCGATTACATGAAGCATCTTCTGTATGCGGTCGTGGTACTCCTTGCGGATATAGACCTGCTTGCCGAGCCTTGCCGTGATATTGGAACCGCATATGAATACTGTGTCATAATCCAATTTTTCCGGCTTGCTGTTCCTGCGCCTGCGTTCCGGCTCCTCTTTGGAGTGCGAGGCGGGTGGAGAAACGGCTTCTTGTATCGCTTCTTTCGGAGGTGGGACAGGAGCGTTCCCGTCCGTGCTTCTCGCTTCCGGCGGAATGCTTGTATCGTCCAGTCGAAACGAGTTGATTACGGCTTCGCTGTCGATGTCCTCGATTCTTGTTTTCTTTGCCATGCCATTCAGTTTTTGATGATGCCGAGAATCTCATCGACGAGTTTGTCGAGGTTGCTGCCGCGTACCAGTATTTTGTCCGCCGGAAACGCCGTGGAGCGGAATACTGCCTTGCGTTCTGCCGCCGTCTCCTTGCGGAAACGCTTGCTGTCCGGCAGATGTGTTTCCAGAATGGACAGGGCGAACTCGGCACAGACCTTGTCGTATGCTTTGTAAAGTTCCGTCTTTTCGCGCCCGTCCACCATGTTCCACACGAGGTAAATCCCTTTGATACCGGACTTGCCCGTGCTTATCATCTGTTCGTTGATAACGGTGGCGAACTTAATGGAACTCTCCATCACCACACGGTCGGCGATGATGGGCGTGAAGATGTAGTCCATTTTGGAAATGGTCTGCACCACATCGGCATTGTTGATGGTTCCCGGCAAGTCGAAGAACACGAAATCGAGGTCGGGCTGCGCTGCCACCAGATTTTCGGCAGTCTTTACCGCATCTTCCGCACGGCTGCATCTGATGGTGTACGGGTTCTTCTTCAGCCGTTTGAGCTGCTCATACGCCATCACCTTGTAATGCCCGTCCTCCATGACGGCTTTCATGTCGCGCTTGCGCATGTCATGGATACTGTACTGTGGAAAATCGCAGTCCACCACGGCTACGTTGTAGCCTTTCACATAGTGCAGATAGCTTGCTACAAGCACTGTCAGGGTTGTCTTACCCGCTCCACCTTTCTGCGTGGAGATTGCCACATAAGTTGCTTTTTTCATTTTTTTGATAATTTATTTGGTTATACATCTGTCCGGTGGCGGTAGCGTATTGTCATTAGTACGTACGCACGCGCTCCCATTCATTTATTTATTCACTCCTTAATCCGGCTGTGCCTATGGGTAATCATCGGTTTGTCCAACCGCCCATGCTTTTATCCGTCCGCATGGACGTGTGCTTGGAAAACTATCTGAATACATACACCTGTTTTCAACCGTTTGGATTGATGCCCGGATTGCTGTCCGAACATCTGGCGGAAGGAGTGTATTTTCAGTCCCACATCCGAATCACACTGCAAATAAACAAGGATATTTTGGAACTTGTATCACTTCTCCGGCAAGTGGCAGCACGTTGCGCCGGTTGGCACTGATTGTCCGGGTCAAGCCTCTGTCGGACATCGCCTTAAGGGCGTAACTTTGCACCCGAACGGCAGGGTACGCCGCAGGTGGCGCAGCCCGGAGTTTGAAAGGAATCATCCCCAATCCGTCCCCGACGGATTTTTATGTTCACCTGAACATAGCAAGGTATGTTTTCAGCCGCTCAAAATATTTTGAGCATCCCGGAAAACGCCTTGCCCTTGCAGGGGGCGGGCTTTCCCTCCGAAGTCGGAAAGCCTTTCAGAACTGCGGTGCTGTGATCCGAAGCGGCGGCTTATGCCGTCAATCCGCTAAATCCAAAGTAATATGAAAGAGAAAAGGAAAAGCAAAGCAGGGAGAAATCCCAAACTTGATCCGGCGGTGTACCGTTACACCGTCCGTTTCAACGAGGAGGAACACAATCGTTTCCTCGCCATGTTCGGAAAATCGGGTGTCTATGCACGGTCGGTTTTCCTCAAAGCGCACTTCTTCGGACAGCCGTTCAAGGTGCTGAAGGTGGACAAGACGCTGGTGGACTATTACACCAAGCTATCGGATTTTCATGCGCAGTTCCGCGCCGTGGGTACGAATTACAACCAAGTCGTGAAGGAACTGAGGCTGCATTTTTCAGAGAAAAAGGCGATGGCGTTGCTCTACAAATTAGAGCAACACACCGTCGAACTCGTGAAACTGAGCCGCCGGATTGTGGAACTTTCAAGGGAAATGGAGGCGAAATGGTCGCAAAAATCAGTGTAGGAAACTCGTTGTACGGCGCGATTGCCTATAACGGGGAGAAGATTAACGAGGCGCAGGGGCGGTTGCTTACGACCAACCGCATCTACAATGACGGTTCGGGAAAGGTGGACATCAACAAGGCGATGGAGGGTTTTCTCACCTTCATGCCGCCACAGATGAAGGTGGAGAAGCCGGTGGTGCATATTTCGCTCAACCCACATCCGGAGGATGTGTTGACCGATGCGGAATTGCAGGATATAGCCCGCGAGTATCTGGAAAAACTCGGTTTCGGCAACCAGCCTTATCTTGTTTTCAAGCACGAGGACATCGACCGCCACCACCTGCACATCGTGACGGTGCGGGTGGACGATAACGGGAAATGTATCAGCGACAAGAACAACTACTATCGTAGCAAACAAATCACCCGTGAGCTGGAGAAGAAATACGGGCTGCACGGCGCGGAGCGCAGGAACCGCCGGCTTGACACGCCGCTAAGCAAGGTGGACGCATCGGCAGGTGATGTGAAGAAGCAGGTGGCTGGCACTGTGAAGGCTCTGAACGGGCAGTACCGTTTTCAGACGATGGGCGAATACCGTGCGCTCCTTTCCTTATATAATATGACGGTGGAGGAAGCGAGAGGCAACGTGCGCGGACGGGAGTATCACGGGCTGGTTTATTCCGTCACGGACGACAAGGGTAACAAGGTGGGCAACCCGTTCAAGTCCTCGCTTTTCGGGAAGTCCGCAGGTTATGAAGCCGTACAGAGAAAATTTATCCGTTCCAAATCAGAGATTAAGGACAGGAAGCTCGCCGACATGACGAAACGCACCGTTCTTTCCGTGCTGCAAGGCACTTATGACAAGGACAAATTTGTATCCCAACTCAAAGAGAAGGGCATCGACACCGTACTGCGCTACACGGATGAAGGGCGTATCTATGGAGCGACGTTTATCGACCACCGCACAGGATGTGTACTGAACGGCTCTCGCATGGGCAAGGAGCTTTCGGCGAATGCCTTGCAGGAACACTTCACCCTGCCATACGCCGGACAACCGCCGATACCGTTATCCATCCCTATGGATGCTGCGGACAAGGCATACGGACAGACCGCATACGACCGTGAAGACGTATCGGGCGGAATGGGCTTGCTCACTCCCGAAGGTCCGGCGGTAGATGCTGAGGAAAAGGCTTTCATCCGGGCGATGAAGCGCAAAAAGAAGAAAAAGCGCAAGGGCTTGGGTTTGTAATCGGAGTATCAACAATTAAAAAATCAATGTATGTCACAACAAGAAGACGATTTGAGGGCATTGGCGAAAATCATGGATTTTCTGCGTGCCGTGAGTATTATTTTAGTGGTTATGAACGTGTACTGGTTCTGTTACGAAGTCATCCGGCTGTGGGGCGTGAACATCGGTGTGGTGGACAGAATCCTTCTGAACTTCGACCGCACGGCGGGGCTGTTCCATTCCATACTGTACACAAAGCTGTTTGCCGTCCTGCTGCTTGCCCTGTCCTGTCTGGGTACAAAGGGGGTCAAGGGAGAGAAAATCACTTGGGGAAGAATATGGACGGCACTCGCCGCCGGGTCCGTGCTGTTTTTCCTAAACTGGTGGATACTGGCTCTGCCGCTTCCGATTGAGGCGGTGATGGGGCTGTATGTCCTTACCATCGGTACGGGCTATGTCTGCCTGTTGATGGGAGGTCTGTGGATGAGCCGTCTGTTGAAACACAATTTGATGGAGGATGTTTTCAACAACGAGAACGAGAGTTTCATGCAGGAAACAAGACTCATCGAAAGCGAGTATTCGGTCAATTTGCCGACACGCTTCTATTACAAAAAGCGTTGGAACAACGGTTGGATCAATGTGGTGAATCCCTTCCGTGCGTCCATCGTGTTGGGTACGCCGGGCAGCGGCAAGTCATACGCCGTGGTAAACAATTTTATCAAGCAACAGATTGAAAAGGGCTTCTTGATGTACGTGTATGACTTCAAATTCAGCGACTTGTCCACCATTGCCTACAATCATCTGCTGAACCACCCTGACGGCTACAAGGTGAAGCCGAAGTTCTATGTGATCAACTTCGACGACCCGCGACGCTCTCATCGGTGCAATCCCATTCACCCGGATTTTATGGAAGATATTACGGACGCCTACGAGAGTGCCTATACAATAATGCTCAACCTCAATAAAACGTGGGTGCAAAAGCAGGGTGACTTCTTTGTGGAATCACCTATCATTTTGTTCGCCAGTATTATATGGTATCTTAAAATCTATCAGAACGGGAAATATTGCACGTTTCCCCATGCCATCGAATTTTTGAACCGCCGCTACGAGGATATTTTTCCGATACTGACTTCCTATCCCGAACTGGAGAACTACCTTTCCCCGTTCATGGATGCGTGGCTCGGAGGGGCTGCGGAGCAGCTCATGGGGCAGATAGCGTCGGCAAAAATTCCGCTTTCGAGGATGATTTCACCGCAGCTCTATTGGGTGATGTCGGACAGCGAGTTTACGCTGGACATCAACAATCCCGAAGAGCCGAAAATCCTATGCGTGGGCAACAATCCCGACCGTCAGAATATCTACGGGGCGGCTCTCGGATTGTATAACTCCCGCATCGTGAAGCTCATCAATAAGAAGGGGATGCTGAAGTCGTCGGTCATCATAGACGAGCTGCCGACGATATATTTCAAAGGGTTGGACAATCTTATAGCTACCGCCCGAAGCAACAAGGTTGCCGTGTGTCTGGGATTTCAGGATTTCAGCCAGCTGGTGCGCGACTACGGTGATAAGGAGGCGAAAGTGGTGATGAATACGGTCGGTAACATTTTCTCCGGGCAGGTGGTAGGTGAAACGGCAAAGACACTATCGGAACGATTCGGTAAGGTGTTGCAGAAACGGCAGTCTATCTCCATCAACCGGCAGGATGTTTCCACCTCCATTAACACGCAGATGGACGCGCTTATCCCGCCCAGCAAGATTTCCGGTTTGACGCAGGGAATGTTTGTCGGTTCGGTGTCCGACAACTTCAACGAGCGTATCGAACAGAAGATTTTCCACTGCGAGATTGTGGTGGATGCCGATAAGGTAAAACGGGAGGAAAGTGCCTACAAGAAAATCCCCGTTATTACCGATTTCACTGACGCAGACGGCAACGACCGCATGAAGGAAACGGTGCAGGCAAATTACCGGCGCATCAAGGAGGAGGTGAAGCAGATTGTTCAGGAGGAATTGGAGCGCATCGCGGGCGATGACAACCTGAAGCATCTGTTGCAGCAGAAGTAACCTATTAAAATAAGGGAGGATAGCTAAAATCCTCCCTTATTTTAATATTCCTCCAAAAGTTTATTTTGACGTAAATCTTCAATGTAACATGCTAAGTTACTTGAAACTTTATTAAATACTTTATCAAGATATGGGATGATATTTTCCAAATTCAATTCCAACTCTAACGGGAAACTATGATATTGATGTAAAAACCTTGTGATGTCATTTCTTTCTGAAACAGATAAAAGCAAAAATGGATTACTGTTTTTATAATATACCATTGCTGAAAGATGAATAAAAGCGCATCCTAATTTATAAACAAAAAAAGGCCAGCCATAAAATTTATCAGCTAAATCCACCATTTGTTTATCGGTCACGACTTTCTTTGTATTGGGATAAGACCATTTTATTCCCTCCAAAGTTTGGTTTATAAAATGCTCTCTAAGGTTTAAGTCGCTAATTGACAACAAAAACATAACTCTTACCATAGAATCTAATTCTTGACGCAGAATAGATATTACCTGCCCATATAATTGTTGTTGCAACAAAATATTTATAGCGCAAGAATGTTCTCCTGACCTTTGAGTAACTATATCGCAAAATAAATTAATATTATTTGTTTTCATTGTTGAGTGATTTCGCTTATAAGATATAGGATTTACTATTGGTTGCCACATATATCTGATGCGGCATTTCTTTTTCGTTGTATATTATTGTATGGTTGTCGCACAAGGTCATTCCCAGCCTTTCAACCACACGGATGGATGCCACGTTTTCCGGTCGGATACTGCAACAGACAGTTTTCAGTTCCAGCTCTCCAAAGGCGTATTCCAAACACGCGCGGGCGGCTTCCGTACCGTAACCGTTATGCCAGTATGTGTTATCGAGTATATAGCCAAGCTCGACAGTCTCGTTCCCGTTTAGGGTACTATTCATCAGACCGGCTTGTCCTATCAATGCGCCGCTTTCTTTCAGTATGACGGCAAAATATCCGAACCCGTCCTTGCGGTATCGGATGAGTTGCCTGTTTATCCATTTGCGCACGTCCTTTTTGGTAAAGCCGTGTTCCCAAGCGTACATGACTTCCGGCTTTCCCATTATGGCAAGGAGTGCGTCCATATCCTTACGGGTTATCCTGCGGATAAGCAGCCGTTCCGTTTCCATGACGACCAGCGATGCGGAATAGGTCTTTATCTCAAATCCGTCCTCTTTCCATTCCTTCACAAGCCTGTTGATCGTTTCTTCCACCAGACTGTCATAAGCGGCATCGGGAATAACCTTTATAAAAAAGGTGTCACGGGTTTCTTTCATGACCCATTCGTTGATGTCTTTCAGTTCCTTGCCTTCGGGAATGTAATTCTTGTGTATCATGAACTCGTTGATGTTGTCCGCCAACAATTCTTCCAACTGATAACGGATGTCATCCTCCAGTTCGGCAAATGGTATGGTTTCCTCTTCATAGATGCCTTCTATTAAAACATCATCCTCTTCCATATCCTCGTCCGGTGTCTGATTGCCCCGTTTCATGTCCAACATATCCTGCGCGAACTGCCCGGATTCCTTGTCCTTGTACTTCTTGGCATATTTTTCCAGCAGTTCCCAGTCCTGACGGCTCATCAGGCATTTGAAAACGGCTCGTTCCACCTCGTTACAGCGCACCATGTCCGCCTTCACATCATCGGGAAGCGACCGGCATTCCTTGCAGATATGCCGCGAGTGTCCTTTGCCGCTGAATTGCTCGTTGGCTTTGTACTCGCTACAAATCCGACAGTAATGCCCCTGTTGTTTCTTCTTTTTCGCCACCATACCCCGTTATTATATCAACAGTTCTTTTCCTTTATCGGTAAGACGATATTTCTGCCGGGGATGTTTCGGATTTTCCGGGTAAATAGGCTCTACCAAATTCTGCCTTATGGCTGGATACAGATATAGTTCTAAAAAATTACTTTTGTCCTTTAATCCTATCACACACATAATCTCTTTGGTTGAAAGTGTCTGTGTGCCGATTGCAGACAACACCTTTTCCACCTGTGGGGTAACTGTGGGGTGACTGTGGGGTAACTGTCGGGTAATTGTCGGGTCGTGCCCCACAGTTTTTCGGGTATAGCGGAAAATAACCCATACACTATTTCCATCTGTATGAAACTCCGGATCGGGAATGCCGACACGCCGGCATTCGCTTATCATAAGCCCGATGCCTCGTCCCCAGCTTTCCAGAACCTCGCTTTTATACAGAACATTCGCAATAATCAGGTTTTGAGGTTCTGAATTATGCCCGCTCAATAACTTTTCCATTGTTATATCCGGCGGAAAAGTTCCACTGTTCTCAATCTCCACACGGTCATCATAGATGGCAATTCCTACCGAACTGCCGGGACGGTGGTATGAGCGGTGGCAAAGGGCATTTGTGCAGCATTCCCTCAATGCCTTGTAAGGAATCTCAAGCTCTTCCTCCCGATACAAGCCTTCAACTTTGCCCGAAAGGGAAAGATGCTTGAAAAAGAACGACATTGCAGTGTCCAGCAGTGTGTAGATATTGCCAGTGGTACGCTGATTGTCTATAAACTCGTCTTTTGTAGTTCCTTTGAAACGCGCCAACCGAAGCAGGCACTGGGGATAGAAGTAAAAATCACGACCGAACAAGACTGCGGAAGCATTATTCAGTTTTCCGTCATGTAACAGGTTGAATTTTTCGAGTATGGTCGGCAAATCCTCCCTTATGGTGGCTTCGGGTAGGCGACCGCACCGGATGCCTCCACGTACCGCTCCCATAATGGCATGTTCATCAAGGTCAGTAACTTTGATGTCGGGATTCGTCATCGCCTCCCAAGCGTATTTCCCACCTCGCTGCATAAGCAGTTGGTTATATACGTCTTGCGGCATGGAGGATGTCACGCTCTCCAATCGAAGATAAGCCCGTCCCTTATAGGAGAACGGACGCATATAACGTTGGCTGTCCGCAGACAAGGCTATCACACTCTTGTCTGTATTTTGGATACTGATATACGAAACTTCGAGTGTGGCAAATGGTTCAAAACGCCGGATGGCTTCCGCAATATCACGCTTCGTCTTGTCGCTCACTTCCTGCCCGATGATCTTTCCTTTGTCGGTCACACCGAACAACACCGTGCCACCTTCGCTGTTAAGGAAAGCGCAGAGCGTTTCCATGCCGCGCTCCAACTGCCCGGTGGTTTCCTTGAACTCCACCTGCCCGTTTTCCTTTTCGGCTATCAGTTGTTTTACTATATCGAGGTTGTCTATGTTCATATTCAATTCGTAACAATTGTACAAAGATAGCGTTTTTCGCTGAAATTCGGGGCAATAGCGCGCCGAAAACGCCCTTTTTCGTATAGATTTTACTCAAACGGGAGAACAGCATGATACCATTCTCCCGCTTATACCTGATTTTATCTTCTCATACGTTCCAGCTCTTCATCGCGCAGCATTCTCTCGTTCAGTTTCTCCTGCATCTTGTCGAGGAAATAGGTACGGCTTTCGTTTTTCCGACGTTTGATGTCGGTATAGAAGCGGTAGCAATCCTTCGACTCAATACCGAATATCTTGTAGAGAATCGGGGCGAGCTGTTTTAGCGGCATATTGCCGTTGTTGATACAGCCCATCTCGTCTATGCCGTAGATAAGTTCCACGAGGTCGATGGCGTTGCCCGTCCAAAGAAGGCTGGCGGTGGTTTCTGTTGCGTTGTTGGCGGATATTAGTGGTGGCACTTGGGGCGTGGCAAGGAATTTCTGCATCTTTCTTACGAAAGACAGAGCCTTGCTGACGTAGGCGGCAATCTCTCTTCTTTCTTCTGACAGATTACGCACCGGATGGTGCTGCAACTCGATTTCGATGTAGGCAAGCGCGATGACGGTAAGGTTCATGTCCATGCCGCCGTTGCACAGTTCTATTACTTGGGTGGCGAAAGCCGTGTATGCTTTTTCCATATTGCAGTCTCCGGCTTCGTTTATCCGGCGGAAGAACTCGGTTTCCGCCAATAAAAAATAATTCATGTCCTGTCAATTTTGAAATTTTACACTCTGTTTTCGGTATGCGCACATGAATATAATTGGCAAAAAACGCGGCAGAAAACAAAAAATCCAACGCTCAATTTTACAAAGTGTTGTATTTCAGTGGTATAAAATTCAATATTTTTTCACAGGGACAAATTATCTCCGACTTAAATTGTTTGTAATCAGAACATTTATTCTATTCTTGAAAATAAAAATGTATGCTTGCCGCACATTTTGGCTATCTTGCTTTTTTATCAAGGATGTAGATAATGCGGCATACACCGTTGGGAAAACTTTTCAAAGAGGAAAGCGTCCAGTGTTGCTCTGGCAGAGCCGACTTAAAAAAATGTCGTCCGCTTCCGGATATGAAAGGAACGGTGTATAGTATGATTTCATCCACAGCGTGCATACGCAGTAGTCCGTTTATATAGTCTGCCGTGTCCGGTGTGGCTTCCGCGAGGTAACGGATGTTTGTGCCGTCTTTTCTCCATTCGTGCAGCATTGAAATGGAATAGTCTGGTGTCACGCGGTAAAGGGCGTTCTTCCTGATTTCATCAAGACCGCAACGGTCAAGGCACAAATCCTGATGTGCTTTATAATATAACTCTGAAGAAAGACATCCGTCCATCGTCAGTACGGCGAGAATCTGAACTTTACCCATAATCGTTACCTTTCATTAGGCAAGGGCAAAAAAGTAGCGTGCAATTCACACTACCTTCAAGCGATGGCTCTGGTAAAGCCTTTACGGAGAGTACGTGAATGCACGCTATGCGTAAGCATAGCATAAGCATCACGCAATCGTCTCCGTAGTTCCAATTTACCAGATTTTCGCTTGAAACGCCTTGCGGTCTTATCCTATATGTTGGCGGCGAAAAGCTCCTGCCAATCGCCGTTTTTCTCAAATGTTATGCAAAGATAGCCAAATTCAGTGAATTACAGGCTATGATTGCTTGAATTTATATTTAAGTCCATACTCTTCAAGTTTGCTGTATAGTGTTGTCCTGCCTATTCCGAGCAGTTCGGCGGCGACACTCCGGTTGCCGTTTGCCTGTTTCAACGCACGCAATATCCGCTCCTTATCCTCCGCGTCATTGCGCAGGGCGAAGTTGACAGTAGAGGTCGGTTTCGTCACGGCAAGTTCCAGATGCTCTTTCATGACAACACCTTCCTGCGCCTGCAATACAGCACCCATAACTTTCTGCCGAAGTTCCCGCACGTTGCCCGGCCATGCGTGTGTCAGCAACGCTTTACGTGCTTCGGAACTGAACCCGCTCACGCTACACTCCAGCTCTCTGTTTGCCATATCACGGAAGAACTCTGCCAGCGGCATGATGTCTTCCTGACAGTCACGCAACGGAGGAACGGTTATCCCGAAGTCGTGCAGGCGGTACAGAAGATCCTGCCGAAAACGCTTTTCACTCACTGCCGCTTCCAGATCCTCGTTGGTGGCGGCGATGATGCGGACATTGAAACTCCTGTCTGCCTTGTCTCCGACCGGGCGATACCGCCTCTCCTGTATGGCGCGGAGCAACATCTGTTGGGTTTCCAACGCGAGGTTTCCTACCTCGTCCAGAAACAGCGTGCCGCCTTCCGCCTCATGGAAATATCCTTTCTTGGCACAATCTGCTCCTGTAAACGCTCCCTTGACGTGTCCGAAGAAGGCCGAGGGCGCAAGCTCTTTGGTGAGTGAACCGCAGTCCACCGCCACGAATGGCTTGACTGCCCGCTTGCTCTTGTCGTGCAGGTGGTGGGCAATATGTTCCTTACCCGTGCCGTTCTCTACGAATATCATCACGCTCATATCGGTAGCGGCTACCAGCCTTATACGGTGCATGATTTTCTGAAATGCGGAACCGTCACGGGCGAACACAGGCATACGGCGTTGTCCTGCCTGACGTTCTTTCAGTATGGAACGGATCAGGGGGACAAGTTTATCCTCCACAAGCTGTTTGGGAATATAGTCTATCGAGCCGAGTTTCATGCTTTCCACGGCGGTATTAACTTCGGCGTAGTCGGTCATAATGATGAAGGGCTGCATCTTTCCCTCCTTTCGCATCCAGCGCAAAAGGTCAATGCCGTTACCGTCAGGCAGGCGCAGGTCGGCAACCACGATGTCATTATCTGTCGCCTGTTGTAGATGTTTCTTCGCGGTTGAGAGGTGGTAAGCCTTCACGGTGCGGTAGCCCTCCCGCGCCAGCATGTTGCAGACAAACTCGCAGTACACGATATTGTCTTCTACCACAATTATTGTTGTCTTATCCATCTTCGTATTTTCTCCTTTCCTCTTCTGCCAACCGGATTATTTCCGCTCCCTTATCCAGCACGGCAGTCACGGCATGGCTTAACGCTTCACCATCCGGGAGTACATCGCCATGAAGCAATCTGTAAAGTACATTTAGCGGTTGGTCGGCACGTAGCACCTCCCACGAGCTGCGCAGGTGGTGTGTCAGGGAATCCAGCTTTTGCAGGTCTTTTTCTGTTGCCGCTTCCCGTATTGTCTGCATCTCTTTTTCAGTTTCCGTCATCAACTTTTCCAGCATAACGGCTTCATTGCCGTAAGACAGCAAAGCTGAAAAATCCGGTTTCCCGTCCGGTGTTTCTTTTATGGCACACCTGTCGGAAACCTCCATCAACTCCGATATGGAGAACGGCTTGAACAGGCATCCGGCAAAGCCTTTTGCCAATAGTTCCCCTTTGTTACAACTGCCCGAAGCGGTTGCCACAACCACCGGGATTGTTGGTGAATTGCCCACGTTGGACGAACGCAACAGTTCCAGTAATTCGAAACCGTTTATACCGGGCATATTCAAGTCTGTCAGCAACAGGCTGTATTCTTTCTGGCGTATCATTTCCATCAGTTCCGCAGCATCGGTGCAAGTGTCGCAGTGTATTCCTTCTTGGGAGTACATCTCTTTCAGCATCAGAAGTAATACCTCATCATTGTCAATGGCGACAACATCATGGAATTTATTGTTATGATAAACAGGTGTATTGCTTGTATATCCAAGCTGTTCTTCAGCTTCCTGCATAGAAATTTCAACTGTGAAACGACTGCCTTTCCCTTTCTTGCTGTCCAAACGGATTGTTCCGCCAAGCATCGACACAATATTACGCATTATGGCAAGCCCAAGCCCGAAACCCTCCTTTGCGGCGGCATTTGATAGACGTTCAAACGCACCGAACGCTTGTTTCTGTTCCTCTTCTGTCATGCCTGTACCTGTATCTTCAACGACCAGTGTCAGAACTCCATTATCATATTCAGTAATCAAAGAAACACCGCCTTCTTCTGTGAACTTGACTGCGTTTGACAGCAGGTTATTCCCGATTTGTATTATTCGCTCTTTGTCGGTCAATACAATGGCATCGTGTCCAGTCTTCACGGACAAGGACAACCCTTTGTTCACTGCAACAGGAATGAACTCCGTTTCAAGTGTGTGCGTGATTGCAGAAATCCGGCAGGGTGACAGACGGGGCTGTTCCTTGCCGTTGTCCAGGCGGAAGAAGTCAAGCAAAGTGTTGAGCATATCCCGCATACGGTCGGAGGATTGCAGTATATTTCGGATATATTGCCCATTATTACCGCTATTGCATTCTTTCCGCAAAAGTTCGGTATAGCCAGTTATTGCCGTCAGTGGTGTACGCAACTCATGGGTAATAGTATGTACCGCTTTCTTTCGGGAGGTTATGAGTACCTCATTTTGTTGCACGGACTGTTCCAATTGCTCGATCAAATCCGTTGTCTTGCGTTTGTATCGTTTAATGTTCTTTGCATCACGGTGTATGATGATATAGGAAATGACCAACAGCAAAAGAACAAATCCCATCAAGCCGCCTATCTGCATAAATGATTTTTTACGCATCGCTGTTATCTCGCTTTCTCTATTTTGTAAATCAGATTGTACCTTCTTTTCGATTTGGCAAATCAATCCTTGCAGTTGTCTGTTAAGTTCTGCATTACGGGCAGCAAGACTATCGGCTTGTTCTGACAATCGACGGCTCTGCGCTTTCTGTTCGTTGACCATGTTTCTATTGGATGAACGGAGCGTAGTCGTTGTTGTCGTTGGCTTCGTTCCCTCTTTTTTGCCAAAGATGCCCAAGAAACCTTTTCGTTTTGGCTTTTTGGACTGTTCCTGCACACTTTTCTGCACAATAACCGGAATTTGATTGGCTATCTTCTTGTTAATAGATTGTTGTTCATCCATTAACCGGACTATCTGGAACATCTGTCGTTCCTTATCCTCTAAAAGACTGCGCACACTATCGATGCGCTCTGCTGGATAGGTGGCCTTGAAACGGCAGAGCATACTGTCCATTGCCATACGCCGTGCATGGTAATGCTCGATATCTTTATCGTTCCATTCCAGTATTGTTTCACCCAATAGAGAAAATTTTATCATTTGAATATTGATATTGTTTATTTCTTTTCGGAGCTCGTCTATTTTTTTATTGCCAAGTTCTAATGCTTCTATCTCCTGCCATTCATAGAGGCTATTATATGCCATACATCCGATAAGAATGGAGATAAGTATATATCCCAACTGTATTGCCTTATAGAAATTTCCTGACCGCTCCATTATTTTGATGACATTGATTTTTGGAACATGAATAAAAGTTTATCTTTTTCGTTCATGCGGATATTATCAGAATAATCGCCTTTTGTTATTTGATACCCGCATGGCTTGACCATAAAAACGCCTAAGCCCTTAGTGTATGAACTTACTTCTGAGGCGTAGTCTTTACTTGTATTTAATGGAACTTTCCCTTTAATATGACACCACTCATTATTGCAACTGATGTCTTCAATCTCAGACATCATTTTTTGCAAATCTGTAATAGCTTTGGAACTTGCCGCTTGGGGTATCTGCAACTCAAAATAGAGCATCGGTTCGAGAATGTCCACACCTGACTGTTGCAAGGCCAGCCTGAAGACATAAGGGGTCAGCTGTCTGAAATCAGCAGGTGTACTTACCGGGCTATAATACTCGGCTTGAGTAAAAGTTACTTTCAGATCAGTCACTTCCCATCCATGTAAACCAGATTGGCAAGACATACGAATCCCTTCAAAAACGGCATTTTGAAAAGAATGGTTCAGATAACCATAGGAGATGTCACTTTCGATTTGCAACCCTGTCCCTAACGGCAAGGGTTCAAGCGTCAGCCCTATTGTGGCCCAGTAAGGGTTGGGTGGCACTTCGATCTGAATAATCTTATTGACCTTTTTTACAGGTCGTTCTTTGTAGATAGTCTTGATCTCATCAAAATGGACCTTTACGGAAAATCGTTCTTCCAGCAATGTCTGTATGATTTCCTTTTGTGTCAAACCATATAACGAGATTTCCAATTCATCACTATATGAGTTTATGGAAAAGGACAAAGACGGGTCTTCAATCCACAATGTATTCAGAGCGGATATCACCTTGCTTCTCTCTTCGGACCTGTCTGGCCGGACGGAGGATTTGAGAGCGGGATGCTGATGAGATAACCCTTGAATCAAACAAGGTTTAGTACCTAAATAATCTCCGATTCGAAAATCTTCCATATCTTCTACAATCGCGATATCATTGGCCCCCACTTCATCAACATTTATCTCTCTGCCCTGATAAATAGTCTTTAGATTTTTAATCTTGATGAATTTTTCCGAATCGTTGATTCTTACAATGTCTCGAAGTCTCAGACTTCCGTCAATTATTTTTAGAAAACTTCTTTTATGTCCTTTGGGGTCATGCTCTATCTTATAGAGATAAGCTGAAAGTCTGTTTGAGACTGATTCTGGAGGAAGTATAAAAGAAGAGATGGCGTCCAACAACTCATTGATACCGATATTGAACATTGCTGATCCATGTAGTACCGGATAGACTTTGGCTTTTGCCACAAGATCGATTATCGTATTCCAATAATCAGCCGGTGAAATTTCGCTATCCGCCAAATATCGTTCTAATATATTGTCGTCATGGTTGCATACAAATTCTTTGTATTCTTCCTTTATATATGTTTGGGAGCAAATCGGATAAACCAATCCATCGACAACAGTTTGCATAAACAGGACATCTTGAGACAGATTTGTTTTTATATCCAGATACAAACGCTCTAAATTCACACCGTCACGGTCAATTTTATTGATAAATATAATTGTCGGGATTTGCAGTTTTTGTAAAGTATTGAACAGCAACTTTGTTTGCGCTTGTATGCCTTCCTTTGCGGATAAGATGAGGACTGCTCCATCAAGCATTTTGAATGTCCGCTCCACTTCCGCAATAAAATCCATGTGTCCCGGAGTGTCAATGATATTGCATTTCACTCCATTCCAGATAATAGATGTCGTAGAAGCCCGAACAGTAATTCCTCTACGTTTCTCTATATCCATAGAGTCTGTTATGGTGTCACCATTATCCACACGGCCGCACTTTTCCGTTGCTCCACTGGCAAACAGCAGATTCTCGGTTACGGAAGTTTTTCCTGCATCAATGTGAGCAAGAATTCCTAAATTTATAATATTCATTTGGATTAAGCAATAATATACTACAATAGATGCATTGTCGAAACGCACCTTTTAATACCTCCTCGTAGCATGTGAGAACTACAGGATTACTAACTCGTATTAATATGTATATTATTACTGCCGCATAACGATTACAAAATTACACAAAAAAATATATCTAACAAAAGTGGGAGGATTTTTTAACTTTTTACCATAGACATTTTATTAGGGAAGCGTAGGTTCAACTGGTAAGTACAAATAAGTAGAAATGTTTGAACAACAACGTTTTAGGAAGTTGAAAAAAAATCAAGTTTCTCTCTCGGTATAACGTTTATTTTGGCCAATATCTTCTTTAGTTTGGCATTTGAGTATTTCCCATTCGTGTTCTATTTAGCTCCTTATTATGAGTATGTAGCAAGTTGCTTATCAAATTCAGCCTCTTTGAGGGTCAAATATGGTTTTGCAAATGGTGACTGACAAGACATAAACAAGGTCAGCAGGATTTTTTACATAAATGGACATGAATGTATATAACCTAAAATAAGAATAAATTTTAATAAGGGCTGCCCAAAAAGAAAAAAAATGCAGTTGCCATCCTACAGATACTTGCAGAAAGGATAAAATTTACTTTTAGACCTTTTGGGATAGCCCTTATTAATACTTCAGATAAAATTCCTAAGGTTATATTTTCAATCCTTTGGACCGGGTTTCCTCCTTGGCATACAGCCCCGGATGCCCAGTTATGGTGTGATTGGCGATAATACTTTCCGATGGATTGCGTATTTGCGGTGATGTATCTTCGGGATATTGCCTGATACCGTTTCGCACACCTTTCGCTTCCGGTTTGACCTGTTGCCCTTCATGCTCCTTTTCGGTGATTTCGGGTGTAGGCGGCGCAAGTTCCAGCTGTATCTTGCGGTCAAGGGCGGCAAGTTCGGACTTCAACTGTTTCAGTTCTTCCTCCTTCTTCCACACCTTGCCTGCTATCTCCTGCAACTGCGGTATCTCACGTTCCAAGACCTCATTCTTCGCTTTATACTGGTCGATGATGGAGGGGATTCTCTCAATCGCGTTGAGGAAGTTGCGGGCGGCGGCCAACGGGTCAGCCAGCGCCAGATGCCCGTTGTTGTAGGTGTACTTGTAGTTCCCCTCGACCACGAAGCGGTTGTCGGTAAACTCCAATCCCTCTTTGAGTATCCTTTCGCTGACCACCTTTATCGGGAAACCGTAAAACTCTCCAACCTGCGTGTACAACCCTCCGGTCGTGGCATTCTTGGCTATCTCCTGCAAACGCTTTCCGATGACTTTCTCATCGGCGGAATCCACTCCGTCCACCTTTATTATATTAAGGTGATTGCCCTCCTTGTCGGTCTGCACCACAGAGAGGAAGCGGTTCCAGTCCTCCGTCATGGCATCTATGAAAGCTGTGTTGTTGCCCAGCTCGCGGGTCTTCGATTCCAGCTTGAACTCCGAATCACGCTTGCCCTTGTTGAACGACTTGCGTTCCCCTTCGAGCGAGGCGATACGTTTTTCCAGTTTCGCCTTGTCCAGCAGGTCGGTGTTGCCGGATAGCAACGCCATATATTCCGAGAAGTTCATGCCCGATTTCTCGTCCATTGCCCCCTCGTCGATGGTACGCGCTTCCATAGCACCGCTTTTAAGCTGGCTGATGAAAGTCTGCTTGCAGTGCAGGAGGTTGAACTTGTAACTGTCCAGTGATTTTTCCACCGCGTAGATTATTACGTCCACGTTGTTCCCGGCGAAATGCTTGGCTATCTCGTTGCCTGCTCTAACTCCCCGTCCGTCACGCTGTTGCAGGTCGGACGGTCGCCACGGCGTATCAAGATGATGAATTGCCACACACCGTTTCTGTGCGTTCACACCCGTTCCGAGCATGGAGGTGGAGCCGAACAGCACACGCACCGTCCCGGCGTTCATGGCATCTATCACCGCCTTCCGAGCCTTGTCGGTCTTGCACTCCTGAATGAAGCGCACCTCGCTTGGCGGTATGCCGTAGTCCTCCGTCAGTTTGCGCTTGATTTCCGAATAGACGTTCCACCCATCGCCCGGCTGGTAAGTCCCCAAGTCAGAGAAAACGAACTGCGTGCCTTTCTGCGCGTCGTATTTTTGATAATACTCCGCGATTATTTTGGCACAGTGGCTCGCCTTGTTGTCGGGGTGGTCTTCGTAATGCGGGTCTATCATGCGCATGTCGAGTGCCATCTTCCGGGCATAGTCCGTGGCGATAAGCATCTTCGCCTTTTCCTCCGTTTCCGAAAGCGGCAGTCTGCCCAACAGGGTGGCGTCGCCCGTCTTGGCGAATTGCATCAGCTTCTGTATGAAGTCCTCCTGCTCCGGCGTGGGCGGTATGTGGTGCAGTATCTCGTTTTTGTTGGGACGGTCCACGCCCACATCCTCCGCCGTGCGGTAGTCCGTGATTTCATTATAGAAGGCGGCAAGCTCCGGCACTTTGATGAAGTAGCGGAAACGCTCCTTCTGCACCACGTTGTTCGTCACGTTGAACTCAAAATCCGTTGTCTTCTTGGCAAATATCGCCGACCACGCATCAAAACATCGAATGTCCTGCCGTTCCAGCTCCTTCGGGCGCAGGTACTTGAACAGCAGGTACAGCTCAGTCAGCGAGTTGCTGATAGTCGTGCCGGAGAGGAAGGTCGCCCCCAAGTCCTTGCCCGTGCGCTCCTGTATGGTGCGGATAGCAAAGAGCATGTTCAGTGCCTTCTGGCTTCCCTCGCTGTTCCCCAATCCCGCCACACGGTCGTGGCGCGTGTTGAAAGTCAGATTCTTGAACTGGTGCGATTCATCAATGAAAATGTGGTCGATGCCCATCTGCTTGAAGTCCACCACGTCGTCCGTGCGTGACTTTATGGCGTGTTCCACCTTCTCCAATTTCGCTTCAAGGTTATGCTTGCGCTTCTCCAGACCTTTCAGCATCGCCCGCGATACGTTCTTTCCCTGCTGGCGCAGCACTTCGAGGTTTTCCTCCACCGTGTCAAGCTCCGCTTGCAGGATGCGCTGCTGCAACTCCGGCGACTGCGGTATCTTGCCGAACTGGTCGTGCGACATAATGACACAATCGTAGTCGTTGTTCTTGATGTTGTTGAAGAAACGCACGCGGTTGGCGGTCGAAAAGTCTTTCTCCGAAGCGTACAGAATCCTCGCGTTGGGATATGCCGCTTGATAGGTGGCGGCAATCTCCGCAACATTGGCTTTCAGCCCGATAATCATCGGCTTGTGCGCCAAGTTCAGACGCTTCATTTCATGCGCGGCGATGCACATTATCAGCGTCTTGCCGGTTCCAACCTCGTGGTCACAAATTCCGCCGCCGTTCTGTTTCAGCATCCAGACGCAATCCATCTGCGAGGGATAGACGCTCCTGATGCCCCGGCTTGCCAGCCCTTTCAGATTGAGGTCGGGAAAAGTCTGATGCGAGCCGTCATACTTCGGGCGCACGAAACAGTTGAACTTGCGGTTATACATCGTCGTCAGCCGCTCCTTGAACTGTGGCGACTGCTCTTCGAGCCATTCGGAGAAGCCGTTTCGTATCTCGTCAATCTTGGCGTTGGCGAGCTGTATTCCCTCGCTGTCGCGCACCTTGATGTCGTTGCCATGCTCGTCCCTGCCGATGGACTTCATCATGTCGGGACAGGTGTTGTGCAGGGCGTGTTTCAGAAGGTGCATGCCGTCATAGTTACGGTAATACCCCTTCACCAGAAACTCGTCCGTGATTTTCATGGTGCGGTAGCCGCACGCCACCGAAAACTCGTCCATGCTTGCAGAGTAGGCGATTTTCACCTCCGTGTCGAACAGCCGGCTCATGTAGGCGGCATAGACACCCGTCGGAATCCAGCGTTCCCCGAAATTGAAATCAAGGTCTTCAAAAGCGATGCGCGGCGGTTCGGCATCTTTCAGAGCCTCCAACGCCTGCTTCACCTCCGGCATACGTTCACTTTCGGGGTTTTCGCCCATCCAAGCCTCTATGCGTTCCGCTTTCTCTATCACGTTTCCGGCAATAAAGCGGTCCTTAATCTCGTAACCGGTTACGAGCGGATTGTAATAGATGCGCCCTTGCAGGGCTGTGAGCAAATCCTCCGCCGTACTGTCGGTTATCTCCCGCATATAGTCGAGATCGACAGTGCCGAACTTGTTGAGCGACGCGGACAGTGCTTCTTCGGGTGAGCCGACGTTGGCATGGCTCTCCACGGAGAAGGAAACGGGACGCTCGAAGATGTCCGCCTTGACAAACTTCCCGTTCTCCGCCCGTTCCAGCGAAAGGATGTCACGCCCGCCCGCGTCCATCATCACTAACTTCACGTTCTGCTTGGCGTTGAGGTTGCCGTAGCGCATGACAAACTCATCGTAACAGGTGTTTAGATGCTCTCGCCACGGGACATTTGCTTCATGCAGGTTCGATTCATAGCGGTACAGCCGCTCGTAGGCGTCACGGAGTAAAACATACTGTAACGCCTTCTCCTTCTGGTAGCCTTTCAGGTCGAGCGGCTGGAATGTCGCCCCGTATGGCGTGATGTCCTTCAGGTAGCCGATGTTATGACGCCCCCTGTCAGCCACCAGCGACCCTTCGCGCAGGTGCATCTCCGGCGTGCGGTGGTAGGCACGCGGCGAAAGGTCCACGACTTCTTCCTTCGGCTTCTCCGCTTCGATGTCGGGGAAAAGGGAGGTCGCCACCGCTTCCGGTGGGGTATCTGTAACGGCAGGTGCGGTGACTGCTTCCGGCTGTGTTTCCTCCTGCCGTGGTTGCTCACGGGGAGTGTCCGGCACGGCTTTCACTTCCATCTTTTCCGCCGCCGCTTGTTTCTCGTTATGCTGCCTTGCCAGTTCCCGAAGTTCCTTCCTGCGTTCCGGCGTCAAATCCATCATCATCTCGTAGAAGCCGTTGATGGGAGGATTGGTATCCCAGTCCAACGTGGCATAGATGTCGTCCGGGTCGGCAGGCTTGGCGGTGTTCTCCGTTTTAGCCTCCTTGTTCTCTGTTACAGTCTTAGGGGTGGTAGCCGTCGGCACAGCCGTAACATTTTGTGTGACATGCACCTGTGGCTTGGGTAGAACGCGCCTTGCCGAGCTTTCCTTTTTCGCCTCCTTTTTCTTTTTGGCGGTTTTCGGTTGTTGGCTGACTTCTTCCGTCATCCCCCAGAGATCGAGCAAGGATAGCTGCACACCGTCAGAATATTTCGGACGTGGCTCTATCTCCGGCTTTTCCTCTGTGGGTTGCGGTTTCTCCGTCGGAGTTTCCACCGCCTGCATCGAAGATGTTGTTTCCATCTTTATGGCAGTACGCTCCACCTCCTTTTGAACGGTAACTTTTTCTTCCGTTCCCGACTGCCGGATTGAACCCGAATACAGACGCATGGCGAGCCTGTAATGGAAATCCTCGTCGAGCATACGGTGCAAATCCCCGGCGATGCCTGCTGCCTTGCCCTCGTGCAGATAGACCATAGCGGGCTTCCCGTATGGGTCGGTGTCAAGTTTCGCCGTCGTATGCACGATGCGTTCCGGGTGGTGGATGAAATAGGCGTTGTCGGTCAGGTCGGTTTTCGTGTCCGTCTGTATTACGGTCATCAGCCGCTCGTCCTGCGACATTTCCTTCTTGCTGAGGTTCTTTTGCAGGACAATCAGGTCACTGCCCACTTCTGTCCCCGCGTTGTCCGTGAACAGGTTGTTGGGCAGGCGTATCGCGGATACCAGATCAGCCTTACTGAACAGCTCGTTACGCACGGAGGTCTTGGTGCTGTTCAATACCCCTTGCGAGGTGATGAACGCCACGATACCGCCGTCACGCACGGCATCCAGTCCTTTGAGAAAGAAATAGTTGTGGATGGCTTTCTGGGCGGAGCGTCTGCCGAATGAGTCGCTCCGCTGAAACTCAGGGTCGAACACGGCTATGTCTCCGAACGGAATGTTGGACACCGCCAAGTCGAAATAATTGTTGAACGGTCTTTCGATTTTCTCAAAACCGCAGGTGCGCGTTTTCTTGCCGGGATAGAGATGCCTCAGGATTGTACCCGTGAGCAGATCCTTCTCGAAAGCCATCACATCCGCATTGGGGTTGTGCCGCAGCATGGAATCCACGAACACGCCAACCCCCGCCGACGGTTCGAGCATACGGGCGGGGCGGACGCTGTAATCTGCCAGCACGTCCGCGATGGTGTCGGTTATCTCTTTGGGGGTGTAGAAAGCGGTCAGCACGGACGCTTTCAGCGAATCCACAAACCGCTTGTACTCTGTTTCGTCCTTGCTGTTCTCACGGATAAGCCTGTGCAACTCCACTGTCGGGGCGAACAGTTCGAGGTCGGATTTCGCCCACCGGACGGCATCCGTCAGTTCCTTGGCAGGGTTCAGGATACATTTCAGACCGCCGAAACCGCAGTACCTTTGAAGTATGGCACGCTCTTCGGTTGTCGCCGCTCTCTGTTCCCTGTCAAGGATGAATGCCGTCCGTATCGCCTCGATGTTGTCCCGTAGTTTCTGTTTGCGGTTAAACGCCATATTCCCCGATGTAAAGGACGGTTGCCCCCGTCAGCTCCGTATAGAGCAGGTCGTAATCGGAAGACAGGGCGAAGTTGTCGTCCGAAAGGTCATAGACGGAGAACACGTTGCCGACAAGCGGCAGGAGTTTATGGATAAAGGCTTCTTGTTTCTCTTCCGGCACTTCGTTGGCAAACTCGTTCTCCACGACTTCGTGGAGCATGGCGTACCGGGAATAGTGCAACCCGCGCAGCAGTGTTTCCATCGCCAGTTCCTGCGCACCGTCGGTGGGATAGCCTTCAATCCGCGCCTTTTCATACGTTTCGGCGGCACGATCGGCGCGTTCCCGTATGAAAGCGGTGTCGGTAGCCTGTTCAAACTTGTTCGTGCGGAGGTAGTCCATCAGGTACAGACCGTAATAGGAAAAGTCGGACTGCCCTTCGTTGTTCTTCTTGTTGTTCATTACTTTGGAGTTTAGTGGATTGATATTTAACGGGATAATCGGTTGGAAAAAAGGAAGAAAAAGGCACTCGGTATCCCTCCGAGTGCCGCCACTAAATCCAAAGTATGAGTGTAATCCGGTATCGAAGAACAATTCATTACTCTGAACAAGTGGCAAAGTTAATACTATTTCTTCCGTCCTGAAAATTTCTTGCCCTTTTTAGCCTCCGGGAACACGAACGTCGTGTTATATTCCCCGTCAAAGGCGACGACGGCATCGAAGCTCTTGCCCTGTTTGCTCTTGAAGCCTTTGAGCAGCTGGGTATGCCCTTCGGTGAGCAGGTCTTTGATTTCATCGTCGGACAGGGTGCGTCCCGCTTTCAGCCGGAACACGGGAAGCCCGCACTCCGTGTTGTCGCAGCGTACCACCTTGCCGTAGAACCGCATCCTGCCCGTGCCGCACTTGGGACACGCGCAACCGGAATCGCGGCTGCCGAAGAGTTTGTCGCATGAGAGCAGTTCGGAGGTAATCTCCCGCGTGTACGCCTCTATCTTTTTGCGGAAGGTATCGGCGGACAGCTCCCCACGCTCGATGCGTGCCAGTTCCTTCTCCCATTCGCCTGTCATGGCGACATCGGCGATGCGCATCGTCTTCACCACGGAATTGAGTGCAAGCCCCTTTTCGGTGGGGACAAGCAATTTCTTGCAGCGTTCCATGTAACCGCGCTTGAAGAGCGTTTCGATGATGGAGGCGCGTGTGGCGGGAGTACCGATGCCGCAGTCCTTCATCGCCTGCCGCAGTGCGTCATCCTCGATTTCCTTGCCCGCCGTTTCCATTGCGGACAGCAGGGTGGCTTCGGTATGTAGCGGCTTGGGCTTGGTCTTCCCTTCTGTGATGGAAGAGGCTTTCAGTGTCAGCGTGTCGCCTTCCTGCCAGCCGGGAATGGTGGTTTCCTCCTTGTTTTCCTCGCCATAGACAGCACGCCATCCGGCTTGCCTGATGACGCTGCCTTTCACGGTAAACTCCACTCCGGCACATTCCGCCATGACAGCGGTCACGTCCTTGACGCATTTTTCAGAGAATGCCTCGACCATGCGCCCGGCAATCATCTGATAGATGGTATTGTCCTCTTTGGAGAGGAAGAGCGGTTTCTCACCCGTGACGAGTAGGGCATGGTGGTCTGTCACCTTGCCGCCGTCTACGCTGCGGCGTGTCGGGATGGCTTTTGCCCGCACCTTGTCTTTCCATTCGTGCTGTGTGCCGATGAAAGCGAGCAGTTTGGGAATTTCGGCAAACACGTCTTCGGGGATGTAGCGGCTACCCGTTCTCGGATAGGTTATCAGCTTCTTCTCGTAGAGCTTCTGCGCGATTTCAAGCGTCTGCTCCGCCGTGAAGCCGTGCTTGGCGTTGGCTTCTTTCTGAAGCGTGGTCAGGTCGTACAGCAACGGGGTATCCTCCGTTTTCTCCTTGCGCTCGGCTTTCGTTACCGTTGCGAAGCCTGCCGCCTTTACCTTATTATATAGCTCCGTTGCCGGTTCTTTCGACTTCCATTTTTCAGAGGATGAGAATTTCACGACCTTGCCGTCGCAACCGTCCGTTGCGATATGGAGTTGCCAGAAGGCTTCGGGCGTGAAGCGGCGGTTCTCCCAGTAGCGTTCACATACCATAGCCAACGTTGGTGTCTGCACCCGCCCCACGGAGTATGTGCCGTGTCCGGCGGCGATGGAGAGAGCCTGCGTGCCGTTGATGCCCACGAGCCAGTCGGATTCGCTTCGCGCTTTGGCGGCGAGGTATAGGTTGTCATACTTGCCGCCGTCTTCGAGGTTGCGCAATCCCTCGCGGATAGCCTTGTCGGTGAGCGAGCTTATCCACAGGCGCACGAAAGGAGTGGTACTGCCCGTGTAGTGGTAGAGGTAGCGGAAGATAAGTTCACCCTCGCGTCCGGCATCGGTTGCCACGATGATTTGGTCGCTGGTGCCGAACAGCCTTTTGATTGTTTTTATCTGCGACACCACGCCGCTATCGGGCTTGTAGCCTTTCTCCGTCCTGACCTGACGGGGGACGAGCGTGAAGGTGTCGGGGATAATCGGGAGGTTGTCACGGACGAAACCGCGCACGCCGTAGCCATCGGGCATGGCGAGCTGGACAAGGTGTCCGAATGCCCATGTCACGGCATAGCCGCCTCCCTCGAAATATCCTTCCTCTCTCTTTGTCGCGCCCACGATGCGGGCGATTTCACGTGCCACGGAGGGCTTTTCTGCAATGATTGTCTTCATGTCTTCTTCTTTTTTGTTGATACTTTGGATTTTATTTTGGATTCAGTGGCGGACATCGGTCTATACTTTCATGCCCTTGCCCGTTTTCTTCTGCGGCTTGTCCTGCTGCTGTTGCTGGCGGGCGTCCTTCGGAGTGGTCTGACCTTTCTGCAAAGGCTCTTTCAGGTTCTTTGTCGCCTCGTTGGTCTTGCCCTCGTTGTTCACCGCCACCTGCGTGCGGCTCTCGTTGGACGGGGCGACCTGCTGCCCGATGTCGGGATTTGTTTCGTAGCGGTACGGGCGACCCTTCTCCGGGTTGAACTTGATATACATCGTGGCATGGAAGCCCTGCTTGTCGGTCACGTTCTCCAGTTTCACGGCTTTGCCCGCCACATAGTCGGCTTTCTGCTGTTCGGTGAAGTTCACGTCGCTCCATTTGCTGATGGGGCGGATGCTGCCGTCCTCGTTCGTCCACGTGTTGCGGCGTTGCTCCTTCTTGGTCTGTGTGGCATTTTCCCCGCCTTGCGCCTGACTTTTCGACGTGTCGCCTTTGGTTTCCTGCGTCTGTACGGTACGGGGCGACCTTCCGGTTCCCGGCACGAACTCCACGCCGCGCTGCTCCACGTTCACTTGCAGAGTGGTGACGAACTTCCTGCCGTCGTTGCGCTCGATGAGCTTGTCGCGCACGGGCAGTCCGGCGCGGAGCATATCCTGCTCCTGCTTGGTGATTTCCGTCTTGCCGATGCGCTCCGGGATGCGTACCTTGCTCGCCGGAATGTCCGTGATCTCATTCGTCTTGCGGTCGATGCTGATGTAGGAGGGGATAATCTCGCCCGTTTCCTTCTCCACGATGTCCACGACCCTGCCGAGGTTGCCCGTCTCGCGCAGGTTCTTCCGGTCGTCGTCGGAGAATTTGTGTTCCTTGTATTCATCTAACTTCTGCTCCTTGCGGATGAAGTGCGGCACGAGGCTGACATTTCCCTCGCCGTCCTTCTTGAAGGAGAGGCGGGCGTCCAGCTCGAATGATTCGCCGCCGAAGGTGGGCTTGACCTTTACCAAGTCGGACTTGCCGTAGTGGAGCATCTTCGTAAGGTCTCCGGACTTTTCAAGGTCGTCACGCTTCACGCCCCATCTGTCCTCCAGCTCCTGCCAGTTGATTTTGCTCTCGTTGATGGGTTGGTAGCCCTGTCTGCCCTGCGTCTGTTGCGGGCTTTCCTGCTGTTCTTTCTGTTGTTCCATGTTTTCCTGTTTTTGAGGTTCTTGTTTCTCTGTCTTTTGTGCCGCCATCTCTTCCTGCACCTGCTGTTGATAAGGGAAGGTGTCGATTTTGTGCGGTGCAAGGATTTGTTTGTTCTGGTACGGATGCTGAAGCAGGTCTTTCATCACGCCAAGCATGGAATCCACTTGGTCTGCCGCGATGCGGTAGAAACCGAAGCGGCTGGGTTCCTTGCACTGCCGGAAGAAGTTCTTGAAGAAGTTGTCCAGCACGTCGCCGTGTCGGTCGAATTGCAGGAAACTCTGCGCGTTCTCAGCTTTCGCAGGGGTACGCTTGGGTGTGTCGTCTGCATTCAGCCCGGCTACCACGCTGATCTCGCCCGTCTTCTCGTCACGGACTACCAGCACGTCCTTTTCGTCTTTTTTCTTTGCCATTTGAAAAATGTTTTAATGGGTTATTTATGAAAGAAATTATGGATACGAGCCTTGTAGAAGGCTATATCTTCTTTTTTGAAGTCCTTGATATGGTTGGAAAGGAATGTCAGCACATCCTCCTCGCTGTAATAGGTTTTCTTGCCCAGTGTCTTGTAGGGCAATGCGCCGACACTGCGGTAGCGTTGCAGTGTGCGCTTGCTTATCTGGAGCAGCATGCACAAATCCTGATTGTCGAAAAGGCGGATGCTTTCCGTGATAGTAGGCTGTTTCCCCTCAGCCTTCATCGCCAGCAGCAGTTCGTCCTGACGGTCGAGCCGTTCCATCAGCTTCTGCATCCAGCCCTCGAAGTTGTTTCGTGTGAGCAGTTCCATGACCTATGTCCTCCTTCCTTTTGGTTTGCCGCCAGTGCGCAGCGTGTGGTTGCGTTTCAATTCCTGCGGTGTCGCCGCGTCCTCGTTGACGGCACACGCTTCAAGCAGGCGGTCTATTTCCGACTGCCGGTAGCGGCATTTACCGCGAAGCACGACATAACCGATGCGTTGCTCGCTGCGCATACGCTGGAGGGTGCGGGTACTCACGTTAAGCAGGTGCGCCGCCTCGCGTGTGGTGAGCAACCTGTCGGGCGATGCCGCTTTCTTGTCGCCGGAGGCGGCACGGACGTGTGCCGCAATCTCCGCTATCTGTTCCGTCAATGACCGGAAGGCAGAACTTTCCATCGTTATCACTTTCATATTCAGTCCTTTATTTTTGTTTATTTTCATGAACATAGGCTGCGCCTCGGCATACCGTTCAAGCAAGTTTGACGCTCTACACTCGGCTTGCTCTATGTTTCTGCGACAAAATTCGGCAATAAACAAAAGGGGCTTTAACAACTCACTACGTGACTCACGTAAGATTTTTACGGAAGATGGCTCCGTAACCCGGTCAAACGGTGCAACAGGCAGCCTTTCAGCGGAAAACGGTACGTGTTAAGGGCTGCATCGTTACCTTTGCGGGCAAACCGATAATTGCATGAATATGGAAATAGTATCTATCGAGAAAAAGACTTTCGAGATGATGGTGGCGGCATTCGGCGCACTCTCGGAGAAGGTCGCCGCCCTAAGGCGCAAAAGCGACACGGGGCGCATGGAAAGATGGCTCACGGGCGAGGAGGTCTGCGGGCAGTTGAGAATAAGCCCGCGCACGTTGCAGACGCTGCGCGACAGGCGGCTTATCGGCTACTCGCAGATAAACCGCAGGTTCTATTACAAGCCGGAGGAGGTTAAGAGGTTGATACCGCTTATCGGCACGCTCTATTCGCACGGCAGATGATTTGATTTATTCACCCACTGAATCCGAAGTTATGATGAACGAGACCAACGATGTTTTTACGATGGAAGACGAGCCGATAGCCTCTGTGATGCAGGATATGCGCAAAGGCTCGAAATGGCTGTCTGTATTTCTGGAAAGTTACCGCCCTCCGCTGGACGGGGAACGTTACCTGACTGACGGTGAGGTGGCGGAACTGCTCCGTGTCAGCCGACGCACCTTGCAGGAATACCGCAACAACCGCGTGTTGTCCTTCATACTTTTGGGAGGGAAGGTGCTTTACCCGGAAACGGGGCTGCGCGAGGTGCTGGAAGCGAACTACCGCAAGCCGCTGGAGTGAGGCGGCCAACATGAAAAAGGAAACGGGCGACATTTTGTGGTGCTGCCCGTTTACTTTTTATATACTTGGGTGTTTTAATGACCTTAAAACCAGTTTTTTGATTGATCCAACCAATTTCTATCGTTAGAAATTCATATAGTTAATAAAAAGTTGTAACTTTGCATTTAACGCAATCTAAAAATTAATTGTAATGGCAATTTTAAACAACATTAAAAATGTACTATCAGAAAAAGGAGTTATGAGCAAATGGTTGGCAAAACAATTACAGAAAGATCCTGCAACAGTATCTAAATGGTGTAATAATCATTCTCAACCTGATTTGTACACATTTGTTCGTATTGCAAATTTGCTTGATGTTGATGTTCATGAACTTATTTGTCATACAAAAAAATAGTATCTAAAGGAATATAGATGTTTCACCATTTTTAAGCATGTAAATAAAGTGTATGAGCAATAAAATTTGGAATTTTGATATATTAGTTGATGATTGTTTTGTTAATTTTAATACAAAAAAGCAAGAAATAAATCCAGATCATAATGACAGGTTATTATCAGTTGCTAATGGCTTTGAAGATGGCAGTTGGAGATATCGTCAATTCAAAGAATTTGTTTTCAGTAATATTGCAGAAACAGCTTTGTCTGCACAAGAACGAGAGAAATTAATAGATAATGATTACGGTAGGCTTATTGAGGCTGCCAAACATTTACGACTTGTTGACAAAGAGCAGAATGGAAAGGGAAGTGAAATAGCGGAAATTATTCTATATGGCATAATGAAGAACCATTATAAAGCCTTATCTGCAATACCTAAAATTTTTTATAAACAGAATGATAATGATAATGCAAAGGGCTCTGATTCTGTACACATTGTAATTGACCCAAATGGAGGCTTTCAACTTTGGTTAGGAGAAGCTAAATTTTATAATTCTCTTGAGGATGCGCGATTATACGAACCAATAAATTCTGTTGAACAAATGTTGCGCAAACCTATTATGAAAAAGGAATGCGGAATAATGACCAATCTCAATGAACTTGATAAACAAATTGAAAACCAAACATTACTTAAAAAGATAAAAGAATGTTTCGATGAGAATACTTCCATTGACGAAATAAAACCCAAACTACATATACCTATTCTTTTATTACATGAATGCCAGATAACAGCAAGTACTACTGAAATGAGTGATGAGTATAAAAATAGTATTATTTCTTTTCATAGAGATCGTGCTCATTCGTTTTTTAAGAAGCAGATCAACAAGCTTAGTTCTGTTCATAAGTATTCGGAAATAAACTTTCATTTGATTCTTTTTCCTGTTCCTGATAAAACAAAAATAGTAAACTGGTTTATTTCACAAGCAAAAAATCTCAAAAATGATGCAGACGAATGATATATATAATACATGTTTAGATATAAGTAATGTTCTAAATGCTGGTGATATAAGTAATGCAAGATCCAAAGTAATTACATTACTTCATGAGATTAATGGTACTAACAATAATTCATATATGGAATTAGTCAACCATCTTATTCGTGAAGTGGGGCTTTTACCGTATATTGATACATATACTGCATCTTGGGAAGATCGGTTTGTATGTGAAGTTTTTAAAGTTAATATTGGAGAAAGAAAACCTTGTGTCTTACATACTGCTCAATCACAGGTATTAAAGAAGTTATTAGAAGGGAAAAGCGTTGCGGTGAGTGCTCCTACAAGTTTTGGTAAAAGTTTTGTTATTGATGCATTTATTGCGATTAAACAACCAATTAATGTTGTAATATTAGTACCTACGGTTGCTCTTGCAGATGAAACAAGAAGACGAATTTGCCGAAAATTCTCTCATCAATATAAAATAATTACAACAACAGATGTAGAACTTGCGGAGAAAAACATATTGGTATTTCCGCAAGAAAGAGCTTTTGCCTATATAGATAAACTTCCTTCAATTGATATTCTAATCGTTGATGAGTTTTATAAGGCAAGTACAAATTTTGATCTTGAAAGAAGCTCCACTTTACTCAGTTCAATGGTAGAACTCGGAAAGAAAGCTAAACAAAGATATTATCTTGCCCCAAATATCCATGAAATAGAAGAAAATGTATTCACTGAAGGGATGACATTTCTGCGTATGGATTTTAAGACCGTTGTAACGCATGCATGGCGGTTATATAAAAGCAGACCAAAGAATGAAGATAAACAGAGTTTTAAGACACGTAAACTTATTGAATTAATAAATACAGGTATAGGTAAAGCTTTGATATATACCGGCACATATAAGGGAATTGAAGAAGTAACAACAATTCTTAACAGAAATTTATATAATAAAGACTCTGAACTGCTTGCTAATTTTTCTGATTGGCTGGAATGCAATTATGGAGAAAAGTATATTCTTAAAGATTTAGTCAAACATGGTATTGGTATTCATAATGGTCAGCTACATCGTTCTCTTAGTCAAATTCAAATAAAACTATTTGAAGAACAGAATGGGTTAGATTATTTGGTATCGACCTCGTCTATAATTGAAGGAGTAAATACTCAAGCAGAGAGTGTCGTTTTATGGTCAAATAAGAACGGGGCTCATAAGATTGATTATTTTACCTTTCGCAACATCATTGGACGCGCAGGCAGAATGTTTCGTTATTTTGTAGGTCGTGTCTATATGCTTGAAGAGCCACCAAGTCAAGAAAATACTAAATTGAGATTAGAGTTTCCTGATGATGTAGTAAAAAAACTTGATGGAAATGACCCCGGTATAAAATTGAATAATGAACAATATGTAAAAATTCAACGATATCAAGATGAAATGATAGAACTTCTTGGAACGGATATTTGGCATAGAATTGAAAGAATACCACAAATCAGAAGTTGTAAACCATCAATGTTAAAGATAATTGCGGAAAAATTGAAAACTGATTCCAATTGGCCAACAAATTGCGATGCTTTACAAAACAATAATACATGGGAATGGAGGGATGCTTTAGGAGATATCATAGAAATTTTGGAATATCATCGAAAAGGACATTTACGGTATTATGCATGTGCATGTAGTAATGGATGGAAAATGACTATAAAAGAGCTATATAACACAGTAAAAGATTATGGTATTACATATGAGGATATATTTACATTTGAAAGATATGTATCCTTTAATCTCTCATCTATTATTGCGGTAATTAATATTATACGTCAAGAACTTTATCCTAATTCCTCAAATATCGCCAATTTTGTATATAAAGCATCAAATGCCTTTTTACCTAAAATTGTATTTCAACTTGAAGAATACGGATTACCGAGGATGATTAGTAAAAAGATACAAAATGCAGGTCTTATAAATCTTGAAGACGATTCTAAAGAGATTACAATCGTTATACAGGAATTTAACACGATAGGAATTGAATACCTTGAACAAAAAATACCTAATCTCCATTCATTTGACAAATATATATTAAAACATTTTATGAACGGAATTCGTTGCATAACGACAAATCAAAAGAATTAAATAATAGCCATATTATTACCTCTATATTTTTTGAGATATGATATGGCTATTTAGATAAGGATCCATATAGAAATTCTTTCGTATAATTTTCATTTGATATCTTCAACAGTACGCAGTTTTTCCGTTCTGTATAAACATCACGTATGTTTGCCGCTTCTCTTGTGAGAGAACCTTTCCTACCAGCCACATGCGGAACAGGTAGGTGTTGTAGGTGTTCAGCCGAAAAGCAATCAGAATAATGATTTCAGGCGCGTACACGTCCGCGTACAGCCCGTTTTCAAGCTGCATGTAGCGGCACACCTTGTAGTCGTTCAGCACGTCAGACTTGCGGACGGCTTTGATGACGGCGTTCACTGCCGGGACGGTCGTATGGAACAGTCCGGCTATTTCGGTGGCGGTCATCCACACATCGTTACCGGTTACGCTGACCGCCTTGTCCTCTATGATGATTATGTCACGTTTCATGGCTCCTCTTTTTTAGATGGTGCAACCTGCAAATTCCTCGACGTTGTTTAACCTTGCGGCAAGGTTTTCCATATCCTGATTGAGTTTTTCTTTGGTTATCTTCGCGTAAATCTGCGTCGTCTTTATGCTCTTGTGTCCAAGCATGGAGCTGACCGTTTCGATGGGTACGCCGTTGGAAAGGAAAACTGTCGTGGCTGCCGTGTGGCGGCTTTGATGCCACGTGATATGCTTGGTGATGCCGCAACGCTTGGCGACGGCACGGATACCGGCAAGGCACGTGTTATAATGCGGAACGGGGAATATCCTGCCGTTCTCGCATAGCCCACGGTATTTGCCGATTATGCGGTTGGCGATGTCAAGCAGGCGGATGTTGGACACCACGCCCGTTTTCTTGCGGTTGATGTTTATCCACTCGTGTTCGTCGAAATAGGTACGGATATTCTCTTCCGTGAGGTTGCGCATATCCGCGAACGACAATCCGGTGAACGCACAGAACAGGTAGAGGTCGCGGTACAGTTCCTGTTTGGCGTTTTCAGTTTCCCCTCCATCAGCAGGCGTATTTCGTCTTTGGTCAGGAAACTGCGTGTCGTTTCCTCCTTCTTGATTTCATACTCGCGGAACGGGTCGCGTGTCAGCCACTCGTTGTTGATGGCTATGAACACCATTGTCCGTAGCGGGCAGACGTACAGCCACACGGTATTGGTGCAGCAGTGCTTGTCCGTGCGCAGGAACATCTCGAAGTCGGAGATGAAAGCGGGAGTAAGCTCTTTTAGGGCGATGTCCTTCACATGGTAGCGGATGTCGAGGAACTCTTGCAGGTGCTTGTAAACGACACGGTACTTTTCCAGTGTACCTTTTGCTTTCATGCCTGCTTCCACCTGTTTCTCATAGTTCTCGTTGTGCCGACGGAACACCTGCATCAGCGTGTGGTAGCGGTGTTCCAGTCCGAGAAAGGCGTTCTTTACCTTCTCCGCCGTGACGAAGTTGTCACGCTCCATGATTTCCTGATAGTGTCTGTTGATGCGCACCCGCATCTTGTCAAGCATACGGTTCGTTTCGAGTGCCGCCGCGCTTCTGCCCGTGACACGTCCCCCTTTGGTGTCCCACAGCTTCGGATCGACACTCAACTTGCAACTGAACTGCGTCTGGCTGCCGTCCACCGTGATGCGTCCCATGACGGGAACCGTCCCGTCCTTTTTCACTACCTGACGCTTGAGGTAGTAGATTACTGAAAATGTACTCTTCATCGTTCTTAATTTTTGGATTTCAAAATTAGTTGGTGAAGAGTCCGGTGTCGGTACGCAAAACGGGGAGGAACGGCGCAATCTTTTTTCCGTAACCGTATTTGTTACGTGAGTTGTGGGTAACTCACTATAACATAGTGTCTTGTTTCGCCATTCGTACCCGTTTGTCGCATTTTCGGACATGGTTACGAACAAGTAACGTTGCGGCGTCAAGATTTGGCTTCGGCAAGGATTGTAATGGCTTCACGAATTATCGCCACTTTAACTAAAACCCTTGTAACTCAATTCTATCACTATATCTTTCCGCATTTCACTTTTTTGTAGTAACTTTGCAAACCAAAAAAGATAGAAGCGAATGAAGTTTACTCCACAAATAGCTATCATTACAGCAAACCCACTAGAAGGAAAAGGTCTTGCTGAAATGATTAAGCGTATGATGCCAATGGGTGAAGCTTGTATTTTTCACGACTTTGAAGAAATGCAAAAGGAGAACAATGGGCAATTTTTCCACTTTTTTATTACAGGTCACGTTCTTTTACAACATTCTGAATTCTTTACTCCGTTGTGTCATCGTACCATTGTCTTGATCAATGGTACTGATACTGGTTGTATCCCCAATGCTTTTCGCACAATCAACACACACCAAACAGAGACAAACTTCACACGACAATTGCTCAGCATTTTCCATAGTGGACACGGTACCAACTCGCAAACACCTCACCCGCGCAACCTTCCCACTCCACTAACTCTGCGCGAAACAGAAGTACTGCACTTTGTAGCTATGGGACTTATCAACAAAGAAATTGCAGAAAAATTGCAAGTGGGGCTTACCACTGTCATCTCCCACCGAAAGAATCTTACTGAAAAACTTGGTATCAAATCTGTCAGTGGCCTTACTGTATATGCTGTCATGCACGGGATAGTAAAGCTGGAAGACATTTAAGGTCCAACTAAGGAATAGCATTCTATAAACCTTTAAATCATACTCAATAAAAAACGACACCTGTTTCTGATTTTACGTAAAATTCCGAAACACTTTTAGTATTTTTCTATCCATTGCTCTAAATACAGTTGCAATGAATTAAATAAGAGCGTATATTTGCAATATAACACGATAATATTCACCCTCTTGCATACAAGAATCTATAGCTATAACGCAATTATTTTAATTACTCATCTTAATTTTTAAATGCTTATGGACAAGAAACTTTACTCTGTATTCTTACCAATTTTATTGGTATTATTTTTCTTTACTTCCTTGCCTATACAGGCTCAGTCTAAGCTAAGATACATAGCTGACGGGAGTGTTCCTATACAAAGTTTTTCTGTTCGAACCATCACTCCAAACACAACTGTGTCTGTAAAATTCCCAGATGGTATTGTAGCTGAAGCCGTGAGCGATAACGAATACCGTCTCACACAGTTTGCCCATCGAATCAAAGATGTCCCAGCTCCTTGGACGATAGAAATATCTGTTGAAGGAATTGCGTCTTTCGCCTCTCAGCAAACAGGTATCACAAAAGTAGATCTTACAGGCTGTAAAGAAATCAAACGACTCACGCTACCTTATCAAAATCTTGAAAGCATAAACCTTTCCGGACTCGAGGAAATGGAAGAACTTTATCTCCATGGCAACACAAAACTAAAAGCTTTAGATGTTACAGATCTTACCGAACTTAAAATTCTCAACATCTCCAACACTGAGGGATTGGTTCCAGTAGGTTTGAATCATTGTACAGCACTCAGCTATCTGTATGCTTACAACTCTTCTTTAAGCAACCCTGACCTCTCGGCGTTAACAGAACTACAAGTTCTTGATTTGACGAATACAAAGACCTCATCCATAGATCTTTCTAAAAATACAAAGTTGCAAAGTGTTGAATTGACAGATAATCTTTTAACCGACGTGAATCTCTCCGCTCTGAAAGATTTGATAAAATTAAATATCAATGGCAATAAACTACAACACATTGACCTCCATCAGAATGCAAAGCTCGTTGAACTCAATGTAAGTAGCAACCAACTTCAAACACTCAACATTGTATTGGATTCACTGACCTCTTTGGATTGTGGTGCCAACAGACTCCCGATTTCTCAACTGCCAATGCGAGGAAACTTATCTACTTATATCTACTGGCCACAAAAAGATTTTATGGTAGCACAGCAAGTTGAAGTAGGAAAACCTTTAGATTTAAGCCAAGAAGCAGAAGCTACAGGCGTTGCACAAAGCAAGAAGAAAACAGTTTTCTTTGTGTACGATTCTGAAGGAAATATGCTTTCAGAAGGCGATGATTATACTTGCACTAATGGTATTTTCACTTTCTCCAAAGCATTTGATAAAGCTCTCCGAATAAAGATTAAGACCGCTGCTTTCCCTAAACTGAAAGATAAGGCTTCTCTCTATAGCACATACTTCAAGGTGGTAACTCCCACTACTGGCATCAATTCCACTACTACAGCTAAAGACCCCTATTTTTCCACGACTCCAGGCCATTTAACAATCGTCCTCACAGATAAATCAGCCATTATTTCCATCTACCAACTTGATGGTAAATGTGTTACAAAAACATCTATTGAGCCGAACAGCCCTCTATCCCTACCACTACCACAAGGCGTTTATCTTATTGTTATCGGTGACAAATCTTTCAAGGTTATTATTCCATAATTAAAAATATGCTGCAGAAGCTAGCACTATACTCTGTCAGCCAACTTCACTAAAAATACTCTCATGCAGTATTGTAAAGAAAAAGAAATACATAGGCACACATATTATCTGAACAAATATTTAATTTTCATGAATACAAGAAACAAATCTATTCTTATTTTTGTTGCAGGAATTATCACTGGTTTTATTTTAACTATTCTATTAGCTCTAATATTACGACCAAGGAATACAGATGAAAACTTGCAGCTATTCGAGAAACCTACACAAGAAATCAAAGCAAACAGTTTCAGAGTTATGCAAGTCTTACCTGACGGCAGTGCTTTAGCTATGGTTGACAACATTTCTAGTATGCTAAACAATAGCCTTTCTAGTACAGCTGACAACTCTGTAGAAAATGGAACAATAGTATTATTCTTAAACAACAATAATAGCAACACTAATTACTACGATGAGCAAATTATAACACGCCCGTCTGGAAAACATTTTAGACAGATAGGTATCTATCGATATATAACTAAGCAAGAAATGATGAAAACGGTTCCTGTTATCGCTATTTTCGATAAATAGTAAGCTACTATAAAAGAATCAATAATAGTATAGAACAGTAAAAGCGAAGTCGAAGGAAATAGACCTCAGACTTCGCTTTTGTTATGGGAGAAAAACACGGACTGTTATGAACGTGTCTTATGTTTTTTATGGGTTGGTTTCGCCTTCGATAAAATTCTCCATGAAGATATGCTCTCCGTCAAACACGGCGTAAGTAAACTTATCAATCCAATCACCGAGAATGAAGAGGCGCGACTCTTTTTGGAGATGTAAATCCAATTCTATGTGGCGATGTCCAAAGATAAAATAGTTGATATTGGGATGCGTCTTTAGATAATTCTTTGCAAAAACAACGAGTTCTTCCTTGTCCTCACCAAAGAAAGGAGGTTCTCCACCTTCCAGTTCGTGTTTCCGTCGAGAATGCTCTGCCCATTTCATGCCAAACCACATACCCCAACGGGGATGAATGCTAGCAAAGAGACGCTGACAAAGGCTATTATGAAATACTCGGCGGAGCAGCATATATTTCCTATCGGAAGAGCCAATGCCATCACCATGAGCCAGATAGAACAAACGCCCTGCAATCTCTGTCACACAGGCAATATCTCGATGAACAATCATTCCACATTCTTCTTCAAAATAGTTGTGTACCCACAAGTCGTGGTTGCCTGTGAAGAAGTGCACTTCCACACCATTATCCGTCAGCTCGCTAATTTTTCCCAACAAGCGCGTATAGCCTTTTGGCACCACATATTTATACTCGTGCCAAAAGTCGAAGAGATCGCCTAAAATGTAGATCGCCTCGGCTTTGTTCTTAATAGAGTCGAGAAAGTTGACGATGCGACGCTCGTGCATACGGCGGTGTGGTATGGCCCAGCTGCCCAAGTGTGCATCAGACAGAAAATAGACGTTCTTCATTTCGCAATATTTTACATCAAACCTAATTCGAGTTTTGCTTCTTCCGTCATCATGTCTCTGTCCCATTCGGGTTCGAAAACTACGTTGACAAGAGCTTGTTTCACGCCCTCAACAGCATTGAGCTTTGTCTGAACATCTTCCAATATAAAGTCGGCTGCGGGACAACTGGGTGCTGTGAATGTCATGTCCACATCCAGCTGGCCATTTTCCTGCAAATCTATGCGATATATCAGGCCGAGGTCGTAGATATTTACGGGAATTTCAGGGTCGTAAACAGTTTTGAGAACCTCCACGATACGTTCTTCAATCTTGGTCTTTTCTTCTTGTGTCATTATAATCTGTATATAGAGCAGAAAGCCATCAAAGCCGTCCTGCTTGGTTGTAACTAAAAAAAGTGCGATCGCCCATAATGATATGGTCGATAAGGTGAATATCCATCAGATCTGCCGCACGTTTCACTTTCATTGTGAGAAGATCATCTTGCTGACTCGGATTAGTACTTCCACTGGGATGATTGTGACACATCACAAGGGCAGTAGCCTTAGCCAGTAAGGCTTCGCGTAGCAACACTCGAACATCCACGGCCGTAGCCGTCAGTCCACCACGCCCGATGCAGATATCGGAGATGAGAGAGAGGTTTTGACGGAGGAGCAGAATGTGAAATTCTTCCACTGCAAGGTCCTCCATGCGCGGAAGGAAGTATTCGTAAAGCACCTCAGGACTGTTGAGCACCACATCGGCCGAAGCGGGTTCTTGCGCTCTCCTCTTCCCCAATTCGCATGCAGCAAGGATGGTAATAGCTTTCGCCTCCCCTATTCCTTTGTAGCGGCATAACTCAGCAATAGACATACGCCCCAACCTGCGAAGACTACCGTTGCAATCCTTCATGATGCGCTGCATCAAGCTCACGGCACTCTCCTGCGGTGTACCACTACCAATGAGTATGGCAAGGAGCTCGGCGGGTGTCAAGCTATCTGCACCTCGCGCAGACAATTTTTCGCGCGGTCGGTCGGCTTCGTCCCAATTCCGAATAGTGAGCGAGTGATCTTTGTCAGAAGAAGACAATCCCTGCTGGCTTTGGGGAAGTGCTACGGCTGGAATGTCGATGCTTACTTCAGGCTTCATTCGTCTTTAGATTCCTACGGCCAAAAGGCTGCATGTACTATTTATAAAAATTCTTCTTGAAAGCTTCAAATTCTCCTCTGCCCAACACGCAACGTTGCCACCAGGCACGAATAAAACCGCTACCGTATCCTGTGAGTTGAACAAAAGCAGCCGCAATAGAGCGCAGCCCCACACCCAAACTCTTGTTTTGCAGAGTTGAATCAACGCAAATAATGAGCGAATAAAGCACGAGGGGAAGCGCTCCAATGAAAACGAGATACTCACCAAGGAAGCTACAATTATTGAAAGATGCAGCCACGGGACAATCCGTTGAGTGGCAAACCAGCGCGCCCGAAGCCATGAGGAGAAGACCGACCAGGACAAGAAGCAACAAGAAACCTACGCCCAGAGTGAAGACCATGGGGAGCAGGTGTACAAGTTTGAGCGTACCAGGGTGACGCTTGGTCAGATTGATACGTGCAATACCTGAATTATGAACTTGCTTGAAAAACTTCTTCAAATCGGTCCGACGCTTGTGCCATACCCATGCCGTGGGAAAAAGGTGGGCTTTGTAACCATTCTCGAAAATGCGGGTGGAAAAGTCAATATCTTCTCCAAAGCGCATTTTGCTGAAGCCTTCGAGCTTCTGGTAAACATCAGTACGTACGCCCATATTGAACGAGCGAGGATAGAACTTGTCCATCTTCTTTTTTCCGCCACGAATACCGCCTGTTGTAAAGAATGATGTCATAGCATAGTTGATGGCTTTCTGCATCGGACTGAAACTCTCGTGGGCACGATCTGGACCGCCAAAGGCATCACAAGGATGCTGCGTGAGTTCAGTTTCAACAGCAGATAGGTAGTCAACTGGAAGCACCACATCGGAATCAAGAATAAGTACATATTCTCCGTGTGCTCGCTCAACGCCATAGTTGCGCGTTTGGCCTGGGCCAGAATTAGGTTTTTGGAAATAGTGTACGTCAAGCCGTCCCGCATAGTTTTCCACAACATCGTGACACGGAATAGTGGAGCCGTCTTCAACGACTATGACTTCAAAATCCTTTAAGGTCTGTTCGCAGAGCGAAGCCAACAATTCATCGACTTCGTCAGGACGGTTGTAAACCGGAATGATGAACGAATACTTCATAAACGCAAAGATACAAAGACAATTGAAACATGACAAAGTTTTTACCTTCCTTTTCGGCCACACAATTGTTGGCAGAATTCTCTCCTCTAAGTCAAGATAAAAATTATCCTTTTATTCTACTCTAAAAACAGATATATACCTATTCAAAAATATCCTTATTGTGTCAGCGGGCACAATAAGGATGTCAGCTGACGCAATAAGGATATTTCCAAACGCGAGTATTGTATTCTCACATGCTTCTAACTCACTGATAAACAAGCATAAAGAATCCCGAAGAATGTTTACTCTTCGGGATTAAAGTTTAGTCAGAATGTTGGATAAAGACCTATTTCACATCTTCAAAATCAACGTATTCTCCCTCATCTCGTTGATATATTTTCTGTTCTTTCTGGTGCGACTCTTGCTGATGAGTATGCTGATCTTCACGTGTATTCTCTCCTGTGAATCGGCGCGTTTGCTTGTTCATTCCAAAAAGGAAATGCCCCAAGCGAAGTACTGGCAAAAGAACGAGAGCGAAGAGAGCGAGAAAAATCGCACCTAAACAGCCTAATAGTTGTGTCATAATCTAATTTCTAAATGGTGTATTTGTCCATACAAAAAAAACAAATCACATGCCAAAGGAGGAGCACTATTGTTTAGAAAACTTATTGTTTATTACAGAAACAATAATATAAAGCGGAATGATTGTCACAAATGCAGCAAGACCTAAAATAGCAATCAGAACAGCACTGAGAAGAATGAACACATAGCGTAGCTCGTTGTGCTTCCACCCGAAACTCTTAAACTTGAGGGCAAACATAGGAATTTCGCTTACGAGCAACCAACAACTAATGAAGATACCCACAATCAAGGCGTAGGGGAGCCATGATGCAGTGGACAACGAAGTGGGCAGACTAACGATGAGCGTGGCCCAGAAAAGAGCATTGGCAGGTGTGGGAAGTCCGATAAACCCCATAGTTTGGCGTTCGTCAAGATTAAACTTAGCTAATCGCAAAGCACTGAAGGCTGCAACGAGGAAGGCCAAGCAGGGGACATGAACAAGAAGTTCTCCACTTTCAGCAGTGAAATAAAAACCAAGCTTGGAGAAGATAAAGGCTGCAGGAGCAAAACCAAATGTTATGACATCAGCAAGCGAATCAAGTTCTTTCCCTATAGGGGAGGATACTTTCAGTAGGCGTGCGGCAAAACCATCGAAGAAATCGAAGATTGCACCAACGATGATAAATGTTAGAGCTGTACTATATTCTCCTTTAAAAGCGAAATAAGTGGCAATACAGCCTGAGATGAGATTACAACAAGTGATGGTGTTTGGAATGTGCTTCTTCATTTCTTTATTGTACTATATAATGAATAAAATGATGCAAAAAAGGTTGCATAGGCAACCTTTTCCGCATGATAAAATAAATATGTCTTAGGGATTGAGCTTTCCAATAATGGTTTGATTACCTGTAACAGTTTGCCCAACTTCTACGTTGATGGTAGTGCCTAAAGGTAGGAAAACATCGACGCGTGAACCAAACTTAATAAAGCCCATGTGTTCGTCAATATAGCACTCTTCATTCTCATGGGCATAGGTTACAATCCGACGAGCTACTGCACCTGCAATTTGACGAACAAGAACTTCCTGACCTTCGGGAGTCTCAATGACAATGGTACTACGTTCGTTTTCTGTGGAGGACTTAGGCAACCATGCTTTATAGAAGTTTCCATCATGGTGCTTGACCATCTTCACAATGCCTTGTACTGGAAACCAATTGGCATGAACGTTGAAGAGCGACATGAAGATACTAACCATTATGCGGCGGTCATGAAAATATTCATTTTCCTCAACTTCTTCTACTACTACAATTTTACCGTCAGCACCTGCTACCACATTATTCTCAGGCTCGCCCGTAAATACACGGATGGGACAACGGAAAAAATTGATAATAATGCCATAAACGATGAGGCTTATCGCAAAAGAAATGTAAAAAGGAATTAAAGAAGTTTCTTTCAAAAAGTAGTAAAGAAGGCCGTTGATAAGCGCCAAGATGCAGAAACCTACAATGAGCGTGAGATTTCCTTCATGATGCAAGCGAATGGTCTTGATATGTTTCATATTCTTTGGGAGCTAAAAAGTGACCGAATAACACATTCGGACATAAACTTAAGTGCAAAGTTAGCAAAAATAAATAAATACTCCTTTAAGATGGGACTTTTATGTCCTGGCACAAAAGTTCTTTAACTACAAATCATATATGTTTCAGAACATCGTATAGATGTTCGTCGTCAAAGAATAGTTAAAAGGAGGCCTCATATATGGCATCAAAAATAGAGACATATCATATATAGAAAAAGCCGCCTCCATAGGGAAGCGGCTAAACGTATAATTGTGATTGGATTGCTTTGTACTACTTAGACTCCTTGCTGTTTGAGATAAGCTTCAGCATTTTTAGCAACAGCATTCGTGGGGTCAATAGACAGCAGGTCATTGGTAACACGACGTGCATCCTGCAACATATCTTTATTGATGTAATAGAAAATCAAATAACGATCTGCTTCTGTGCGGGCACTCTTCACGTCTTCACTCTTACCAGCGCGCTTGAGAACTTCTTCGTAGAGTTCGCGAACCTTATCCTGCGGTTTGCTTGAATCGGTGATATTGATACGAGCACGCATCAAAACTGCTTGATAATTGTCTGGAGTGCGATCTGCAATGGTCTGGAAGAGTTCATCACCAGCTTTGAAGTACTCAGCCTTCTTTTCTGGGCTAACAGACTTCTCTTGGCTCGCTGCAGCATAGATTTCGCCGAGGCGGAAGCTGTCTGCCATTTGTGCCTTATCACCAAGAATTTGCAGATACTTTTGGAAAGCGCCTAGAGCTGCTTCTGGCTGATGATCGCGACGATAGAGCATTGCCAATTCCTTATAACTGGTTGCTTTTGTTGAATCTTTTTCGATAGCCTTCTTATAGTTTGCAATGGCCATAGGAATATCGTTGCTCTCTGAGGCATAGTTTGCTGCGTATTCGTAGTCTAGAGAGATGTAGAGAGAGTCAGCGAAACGCTTCTCTGTGATATATTTGATACTCTCCTTTGCTTTGTCGAGCTCATAGTTGTTAACATCAGCAAAGAACTGCATACGAGGGAAAATGATATCTTTCGGATCGAGCGGAGCAAACTGCACTGCCTTTTCTTTCAAATCGAAGAATTCAGCAGTAGAATACAGACTCAAACAATAGTTCTCAGCTGCACGAACGTCGATATTTTCTGGTTTTACAGCTGCAAAATATGCTTTATAATTGGCTACTGCATCCTTGAATTTATCAAGATTATAGTTGATGTCGCCCAACTGCTTGTCAACGTCAACATCGTTAGGATCGAGAGCTTTAATTTTATTGAGCATATCAACAGCAACCGCGGGGTTTACGTTCTTATAAACAAAAGCATTGGCACGCATAGCTGTAATATTGTTAGGCTCATAAGCGAGTATCTCGTCATACTTCTGGCCTGCACCACCATAATCCTTACGAAGCATTGCTACCTGTCCTGCAAAGAAAAGTCCTGGAACGAATTTTGGATCGTTCTGATAGATTTGCTTTGCACACATATTGGCGCAAGGATAAATCTTTGCATTCAGGAAAAAGTCGCCCACATCAATCAGCTTTTGATTGTTGCTCTTAACGCTCCTCATCATCTTTTGGAAAACAGTGAAGGCCTTGTCGGGATCGCTAAGTTGAAGTTCAAGAACCTGTTGCGCTTGAGCTTCCAATTCGCCGCTAAGCGGGCTAGCTGTATAGCCCTTGTCCATCTGTGCACTTGCGGATACGCCAACGAAGAGCATCGCTGCGAGTGCTAAACCTTTCAGGAAATTACTTTTCATACTATCTTAAAAATTTATTGTTCCACAATAAGTCCGTTTTATCCTCACAAACGTTAAGAATAACTATAGTTCATGCGCTTTGTATTCTTTTCGCTGAAGATATAGCTGCAAAAGTAGTAAAAATCTTCGTAGTGAATAAGGTTTGAGAGTTTTTTTGAACTTTATAACGCTTATCCACTGATTCTTGAGCAGTGTACGGAGTTATAGAATTTAACAAAATCTTTAGTTGACATTCACGCTGCGAATCTGTACTGGCATAACAGGAAGCAACTGACTATTGTTGCAGAATATCAACTGTCCTTTTTGTCCTTTCAACCAGAAATATAGGAGCTTAGACATAGAGCGTTCGCGGGGATCGGTAGTGATTGCATAGACAGAACGGACCAGAGGATATTGCCCCATAGCTATACAGTATTGGTAAGGACGATAGAACTGTGGATATGCGTCATCGGAACTTGTCACCAGCATCACTCTGACATCGAGGGAATTGAAATTGGGCAATACGTTCTCGCTCTTTCCGCGCAACCAGTCAGTACCAACAACACCAATTGCATTTGGATTTTCCTTGACTGCTTCAATAACTGCCGTATTAGTACCTTGAGCATAAAGATTTCCCTTGAGCCCTTTGCCACCACAAAGGCTATCGCGCATATAACGAACAGTGCTTGACCCTGAATTATCAAAAACTAGACTTAACTTACCTTTTTTCTTACTATCGCGAAGCTGGCTCCAATCAGTAATCTGTCCACTCACAATCTTCTTAACTTCACTAAGACGAATGGTACTATCGGGATTATTCTTATTTATAATAAGCGCAAAAGCTTCACTGGCAATCATAGATTGTGAGGCACTATGGCCCGCTTGCTGTATTTTCTGTAGCTCGCGCGCTGTTAATTTGCGAGTTACTACTATTGAACGCAGAGAGTCGTCGACGAGCAAACGAATGGCAGAATCTTCGCTGCAATACAGGGGCAACAAATTAGCTTGAACATGAGACAAGCCAAACTGCTGCAACTGCTCTGCCATTATAGGCTGAAACGTTTCATCTATCGCAATCTTGACATCATTAGATGTTAGCCAACTATTATCAGCTTTCTTTTTACCGCCACAGGATGCTAGAAGCAGAAGAGTAGCAGCAAGCAACAAAATTTTCTTCATACTCTAAAATTTATTTGTTTGCCGCAAATTTACATATTTATTTGTAAGTAATAGCAATAGCTTAGATTTCAAAAAAAAGAACAGTCCTCAAAAGAGAACTGTTCTTAATATAAAGATGAGTCAGATTAGTTAATCTTGAAACGTACAGGGAGCGTGTACCAAACAGGTACGGGATGACCCTGAGATTTTGCAGGAATGAAGCGCGGGAGAGAACGAACAGTCTTGATAGCTGCTTGATCGCACTCACGAGAGAGGCTCTTCTTTACCATTACGTCACTAACAGAACCATCCTTATCAACCTTGAAACGAAGAACTACAGTACCTTGCAATTCTTGCTCAAGAGCAATTTCGGGATACTTCACGTGGCTATTAACGTAGCTGATAAGAGCTGCTTCACCACCAGGGAAACTTGCCTGAACTTCTACGAGGGCATTATCAACAACTTCTTCCTGTTTGGGAGGAATAGTAGTACCACCAGTGCGCTGGTTGTCCTTCAAGTCGTCAATATTGATACCGTTCTTAGAGTCGCCAGCGTAGTCTTGAGATGCAATGGCGAAGTTGGACTTACCCAGTTCTTTCTGCGTCTTCAACTCCTTAGACTTATCAACGAGATTATCGTCAACAATCTTTGGAACAGTAAAACCGATAGAAGCCTTTACAGCAACTTTCTGAACATCTGGTTTCGGTTCCTCTTTGGGTTTCTCGATCTTTTTTTCTTCTTTCTTCGGGTCTTCTTTCTTTAGCTGACTAAGAGCTGTAACTTGTTCATTGTCACCCAAGTCTGCTTTCATAGCCTTCTTCACCTCTGCACGAACAAAGGCTCCAACGATAATTGCTACGAGGACGAGGATTACAATAAGCACAGATTTTAATTGTCGACTTCCCGACTTGGCACGCAGACGATAAGCACCGTAGTCTTTATTACGTCCCTCAAATACCAGGTCGCACCAATCTTTGGCGGTCAAATTGACTTTAGACATAGTTTTTTGATTTTACTTATCGTTTTACTTACCATTCAGACGATCGATCTTAGCTTGATCCGAACCATCGAATTTATCAATTACATACTTACCAATGCTGCAAATCTGCATTTCATCGAGCACATCAATAAGGTCTTTATAAGAAGCCTTATCAGAAGGCTTAATGATGATGCTTGGCGTATCATCAGAGTTACGAATTTCTTCGAGAGCTGCTTTGTACTGTTGCTTAGCTGCGAGAGCCTTCTTGGGGTCTGAACTTTGCTGCGTATCAAATTTAGCTTTCAAAGCTTTCACGCGCTGTTGGGCAGCTGCGTTTGCTTCCATCAGGACAGCACGAATACCATCCTTACCATACGCTGTTTTCTGCAGATTGTCTGCTGTTGGCTTACCCTTAAAATAGTAGAGTTCACGATTCTCACCAATAAGAATTGTGATAGCCTTAGATTCTGCGATCTGAGAGCGATTCTGCTCATTGATATTCTCCTTATCTGAAGGCATTATGAGTTGCATCGTCTGCGGCTTCATCAAAGTTGTACACAACATAAAGAATGTCACGAGCAACATGATCATATCCACCATCGGCGTAAAGTCGACGCGGGCATTCATTTTCTTTTGTTTACTTCCAGCCATAATCATTCATGTGTGTTAGTCGCTAACGTTTTTGAGATCCGTAATAAGATTATAACGGTTCTCTTCAATGCTGCGAAGTGAATTCATAACCTGTTTAATTACAGCATAAGAAGTTTTCTGGTCTGCCTTAATGGCAATACCCATTCCTTCACCAGCCGTGGTACGGGCTGCTTTGACCCAGACACTCAGTTCGTCATTCACACTATCGCATGGAATGCCTGCTGAGGGGTCTTCCAACAAGGTGTTGCGCTGAGCTTCGGGAGCATCAAGCCAGCTCTTAATCAAGTTTAGCGGAGCGCCAAACGTTGGAGCGTTAGCAAATGCTTTCTTTTCAGCTGCATTCAGTGTAGGAAGTTTGCCTTCCGAAACCATCTCGTCTGCCAAGGCCGTCAACCGCGAGGGGTCGTCCATAGTCATAAAGACCTTACCTTGGGGATTTACAAAGATGGTAAGCAAATTCTTCTCAGGAATTTTAATTTCTGAAACAGAACCCGGAGTCTGTACCTTAATAGGTTCTTGCTTTACGAACGTTGCAGTAAGCATAAAGAAGGTAAGCAGCAGGACCATGACGTCGCTCATAGGTGTCATATCTATGAACGTGTCTTGTTTTTTTACTTTAAATCGTCCCATTGTTATTTGCTTTTGATTGATAGAGGTTGTCAGCCTTTACTATTAAAATATGGCCGACAGCGTTCGCCAACCAGTTACCTTATTTATGATTTAGTGCGTTGCGTTGAAAGTTTGAACAATAGAGAAGCCGACTTCGTCGAGAGCAAAAGTCAGACGGTCAATCTTGTTTGTATAGTAGTTATAAGTAATAACTGAGAGAGCACCAGTTGCAATACCAGAAGCAGTATTTACAAGTGCCTCAGAGATACCTGTTGCAAGGGCAGAAGAGTCAGCACCACCTTCGCCACCACCCATGGCAGAGAAAGAACGGATCATACCAACAACGGTACCAAGAAGACCGGTCAACGTACCCAGCGTTACGATAGAACCAACGATGGGGAGGTTTTCCTGCAACATTGGCATTTCGAGAGCTGTAGCCTCATCGAGAGCTTTCTGAATAGAGAGAACTTTCTGATCCTTGTCTAACTCAGTGTTTGCGTCCATTTCCTTATACTTTGCAAGCGTTGCACCAACAACGTTAGCAACAGAACCACGCTGCTTGTCGCAAAGAGCCTGAGCCTTTGCAAGATCCTTCTGCTGAAGAGCAACCTTGATGTCAGCAACGAACTTAGCAAGGCTAGTGCGGCCATAAGCGTTGCGAATAGCGAAGAAACGCTCAATAGCAAAAGCCAAAACAGAGAGAAGCATTGTCCAAATCAGAGGCACAATGAAACCACCTTTGTAGACAGTACCAATCAAGTCACCTGTGATAGGCTGAAGTTCACCATCAACCTGGAACATGAAACTCTTACCAGTTTCAACACCACCCTGGAAGTGACTAACTGCACCAAACACAAAGAGGAAGATGCAAATTGCAATCACGAAGCAGCAAAGAATCACTGCAAAACCGGACTTAATGCCCGTGAAGCCCTTAGACTGAGAAGCCTTGGGAGCGCTCTTAGGAGCGGTTGCACCTTGTGGTGCGGTAGCATTTGTTGTTGCCATTTTGTTTTTAGAATTTAGTTAATTATAAATTAATTATATTGTCTTTTAATCATTTAGAATCTCGACAGCCTTAACAGCAGCCAATAATTGGAAGCAAATATACATAAACTTTCATACATATTGCAAACTCTGTCTTAAAAAGTATAAGTTTTTTTATTCTCTTTGTTTATGCTTTAAACTCACTTATCTATAAAATTAGATTTCAAGAATGTTTTTATAGAAATACATAAGATACCTCGAACAAATTATTATTAATTCAAAGAGTGGATTTCAAAAGTATTCGCATTATTCATAAAACCGTGTTGTAAAATCAGATTTATGACTTAGTGAGCATTAGCAAACAGCAATATTTCAAAAAAACAGTATCTTTGCCCTGTAAAATCTAACAAAATTAGAATTGTTATGGAAAAGATCGACTGGTCGAACTTGAAATTTGGTTACATGAAGACGGACTACAACGTTCGTTGCTACTATCACAATGGAGAGTGGGGTGAGATTGAGGTAAGTTCTGATGAAAATATCTCGCTTCATATGGCGGCTATATGTCTCCATTATGGACAGGAAGCTTTTGAAGGTCTCAAGGCTTTCCGTTGCCCAGATGGAAAAGTACGCATTTTCCGCATGGAAGAAAATGCAGCACGTATGCAATCCACAAGTCGAGGTATCGAAATGGCAGAAATGCCTACCGATAAGTTCTGCGAGATGGTAAAAAAGGTTGTACATCTCAATGAGCGTTTCATACCTCCCTACGAGAGTGGCGCAGCTCTTTATATCCGTCCATTACTCATAGGTATAACACCAGATGTTGGAGTGAAGCCTGCACAAGATTTTTTATTCATTATATTCACCACTCCCGTTGGGCCCTACTTCAAAGGAGGATTTGCAACTAACAATTATGTTATTATGCGTGATTATGACCGTGCGGCTCCCCTTGGAACTGGATGCTACAAGGTAGGCGGCAACTATGCTGCTAGCTTGAAAGCAAACGTTACGGCTCATAAAGCTGGTTACGCAGGAGAATTCTATCTTGACGCAAAAGAAAAAAAGTATATAGATGAATGTGGAGCAGCTAATTTCTTTGGTATAAAGAATAATACCTACATCACACCTAAATCTTCTAGCATTCTGCCATCCATTACAAATAAGAGTCTTCAGCAGATTGCTCTCGACTTAGGCTTAAAAGTGGAAGCACGCCAAATTCCAGAAGAAGAACTCGCCACCTTTGAAGAAGCTGGTGCATGTGGAACAGCAGCAGTCATCAGCCCAATCAATCGCATTGACGACCTCGAGAAGGGGCTCCAATATCAGATTGCAAAAGATGGAGAACCAGGCCCTATCTCAACAAAACTCTACACCACATTGCGCAACATTCAATACGGTATAGAAGAAGATCGCCACGGATGGGTCACTGTTCTAGATTAACCACTGAATTTGCAAAATCTCCACACCAGAGTAAAACAATTAAAGATGAAATATCCTACGCTCATAATAGGTCTTTTAGCCGCTTCCGTTCTTTTGCCTGCTTGTAACGGGCAGAAGAGCGATAAGGAGAAAGAACTGGCGGAACTCCGACAGTTGGCTGAACTGGATCGCCGAGAGATGGAAAATCAGTATGCCGAATATGCTGCACAATACGGCGAGATGAAGAAGACGATCAAGGACGATACCCTTCAAGCTCGTCTCAACGCGGAGCAGCTACGCGCCGAACGCCTGTTAGCAGAACTCAAGAATACAAAAGCAACAAGTTCTGCTGAAATTCTCCGACTCAAGAAAGAATTGGCAACAGTACGCGCAGTCTTGCGCGACTATATTCGACAGGTTGACTCTCTTCAACAAAAGAATATTCGCTTAACTTCTGAACGCGATGCGGCACGTGCTGATGCAGCTCTTTCTCACCAACAAAATGAAGCGCTAACAACAAGCAATCAGCAACTCAAAGAAACAGTTGAAGTGGCAGCACAGCTCAATGCAACAAGCATTAGTGTCACACCAATCAAAAAGAACGGAAAACCGGCAAAGAACACAAAGGATATTAAGAACTTTGTCATCAACTTTAATATTGCACGCAATGTCACTGCTAAAACTGGTAACCGCACAGTTTACGTTCGCCTTTTGAAACCGAGTCAAAACGTTTTAGGAGTCTCTGGGAGTTTCAAATACGAGAATAAGAATATACAATTTAGCGCTTCTCGCCAAGTGGAATATACTGGTCAAGACACGCACGTTTCCATCTATGTACCAGCAAACGAATACTTAGAACCTGGAACCTATTCTGCTTATATCTTCTGCGACGGTCAAATGATCGGTAGCAGCAATGTAACAATGAATAAGTAGCTTCTACTAGAAACATTGGAGTTTTATAATTTTCCAATAAAGCTCTAAACCTTCTTTTCATCCGCAATGCCTTCTACAGGGCGTTGCGGATTTTTTTCTTGTACTATTTTTTATAAAAAGGTCTCCACACTTATTTGTGTAGAGACCCTTAAACTTTATCTGTATCTAAACAATTTACTCTGCTTCAGCAGCAGGAGCTGTCTGACGATAATAAGCAAGTTGCTCTGGAGTCATATTCATGATGAAAGCATGGTGTTTAGCAACTTCTGCTGCAACATGATTAGCATAAACGTGTGCACTCTTAGCGAAGAGGTCTGGGCGTTCGTTAGCATTGTAAAGCAAGAGGTGGAGCATAATAGTATCCGCAGCGATCTCTACGAGATGACGTGCACAGATATCGTGGAGCTCCTGATTTGCGGCTTCCTTCACCTTAGCAGTAGCTTCTTCTAGCTTATCAGCCATCGTTTTAGCAATGTTTTGCAGAGGTTGGAGATCGACACTCAGCTGAGTAGCTTCGAACTCACGGCATTGAGCTAAATAAGAACCATTGGTGACGTAGCGAATGGCAGCAACTACTTGCAACTGCGTTGTACCTTCATAGATGCTTGTAATACGTGCATCGCGATAGTAGCGCTGAAGAGCATAATCCATCATGAAACCAGAGCCACCGAGAATCTGGATGCCATCGTAGGTATTTTGGTTAGCATATTCAGAGTTCATACCCTTTGCCAGCGGTGTGAGACTATCAGCAAGTTTTGCATAAGCTTTCTGCTCTTTACGCTCTTCTGGTTCGAGCTTGCGTTCGCGAGCAATATCTTCAAGAGTTTTGTAGATATCAACATAGCGACTGCACTGATAGAGCAATGCACGACCAGCATCCAATTTAGCTTTCATCAGTGCCAGCATATCGTAGACAGCTGGGAAGTTGATAATCTTCTTACCAAACTGCTCACGATCTTTAGCATAAGAAAGTGCCTCATCGTATGCGCCTTGAGAGATACCTACACTCTGGGCAGCAATACCTAGACGAGCACCATTCATCAGCGCCATGACATACTTGATAAGTCCGAGTTTGCGATCACCGCAAAGTTCGGCATGTGCATTCTTATACACAAGTTCGCAAGTGGGGCTTCCGTGAATACCCAATTTATTCTCAATACGACGTACATTTACGCCACCTTGACGCTTATCATATATAAACATAGAGAGACCACGACCATCCGTCGTGCCTTCTTCTGAACGAGCCAAAACGAGGTGGATATCTGCATCGCCATTGGTGATAAAACGCTTCACACCATTGAGTAACCAGCAACCCTCCTCTTCACTATAAGTAGCCTTCAGCATAACGCGCTGTAAGTCAGAACCTGCATCGGGTTCAGTCAAGTCCATTGACATGGTCTCACCTGCACACACACGAGGAATAAAGCGAGAGTGCTGATCTTCATTACCAAACTCATAGAGCGTCTCGATACAATCTTGCAAGCTCCAGATATTACCGAAAGCTGCATCTTTTGCTGCAACAATTTCAGCACACATCGTGTAAGGAGTGATGGAGAAATTGAGACCGCCAAAGCGACGCGGCATCGTCATACCGTTCATACCTGCGCTCACCATCGCCTTCAGATTAGCTTCTGTTCCCGAAGCATAACGAACGCGGTCGCCTTCATGGTGAGGACCTTCAAGGTCTACTCCCTCAGCATTATCGGCAATGGTAGTAGCTGTTATGTCGCCAACTATGTCGAGCACGCGATCGTAACTATCCATCGTATCGGCATAGTCCAGCGGTGCGTAATCAAATTTATCTTTGTCTGCAAAGTTGCGTTCTTTCAACTCAACGATGCGCTTCATAAGAGGATGGTTCAGCTCGAACTTCAGTTCCTCATGATCGCTATAACAATTTGCCATATCTCTTACTTGCTATTTTCTTTGTAATACTTAATAAGTTTGGGAACTACTTCCTCTACTGCACCCGTGATAACGTAATCAGCGATTTTATTGATAGGTGCTTCAGGATCGGTATTGATAGAGATGATGATGCCACTCTCTTGCATACCTGCAACGTGCTGAATGGCACCGCTGATACCGCAAGCAAAATATACTTTGGGACGTACCGTTACACCAGTCTGACCAATCTGTAGTTCGTGTTCGCAAAAACCTGCATCGACAGCAGCACGACTGGCACCAACTTCACCATGAAGCTCTTCAGCCAATTTGCGAAGTAAGTCGAAACCTTCCTTGCTACCAACGCCATAACCACCAGCTACAACAATTGGAGAGGATTTCAGATTGTTCTTAGCCTTCTCTACATGACGCTCCAGAACTTTTACGATATAATCTTCCGCAGGTACAAACTTAGCAACATCTTCATAGATAACTTCTCCCTTGTATTCGGGATCCACTACTTCAGCTTTCATCACGCCACTACGCACCGTAGCCATTTGAGGACGGTGATCGGGATTAACAATCGTTGCAACAATGTTACCACCAAAAGCAGGACGAATCTGATAGAGCAGATTATCGTAGTGCTTACCTGCTTTCTTATCGTCATAATCGCCGATCTCAAGTGCTGTACAATCAGCCGTAAGACCGCTAGTAAGAGAACTTGAAACGCAGGGGCCGAGATCACGTCCGATAACAGTAGCACCCATCAAACAAACCTGTGGTTTCTCTTGCTTGAAGAGATTCACGAGGATGTCCGTGTGGGGCTTCGTTGTGTATGGATAAAGACCTTCTGCATCAAACACGTGGAGTTTGTCAACACCATAAGAAAGAATTTCTTTCTCTACATGTCCCTTAATGCCAGCACCAGCAACAATAGCTTCGAGCTGTACACCTAACTGATTTGCCAACTTACGGCCTTTTGTCAGAAGTTCAAAGGAAACTTCCTCTACCGTAGTCTTATCTATTTCGCAATATACAAATACGTTATTCATTGTTTCCTTTTTTAATTATCCGATTGTATGGCTATCTAACAATTCCTTAACAAGACTCTCGACATCGGCATCAGCAGCTGTGAGTTGCTTGCTTTCTTTTGCCTTGAACACAATATTCTGAACGGCTTTCACCTTTGTAGGAGAACCTGCGAGACCGCACTGTTCAAGGTCGCCATCAACATCTGCAACACCCCATTGCGTTACAGTCAAATAAGGTTTCTTATCGTATTCTTCTGCATAGGGTAAGCCCTCTGCGGGGCGCTCCATAGGAGCTGTAGCGCGCTTGTACTTCATCACAAGTTTAGCATTGCGTGGACGACAAGGAGCCGCGTCACCATTCACAGTGAGCAAGAGAGGTAGCGGTGCCTGAACACGTTCTACACCGCCATCGATATGACGTGTAACAGTAATCTGACCATCTTTAATTTCGTCGATACTCGTGACATAAGTGATTTGGTTTAGTCCGAGTTTCTGAGCCACCTGCGGACCTACCTGAGCCGTATCACCATCAATAGCTTGGCGTCCACCAATGATAAGATCGGGCACACCAATCTTGCGAATAGCCATAGAAAGAGCATAGCTCGTTGCAAGTGTATCTGCACCGGCAAAAGCTCTATCTGTCAGCAGATAGCCGCCATCAGTTCCACGATAGAGACCTTCACGAATCACTTCTGTGGCACGGGGAGGCCCCATTGTCAAAATATGAATGGTTGAACCTGGATTCTGATCTTTAAGACGCAGGGCCTGCTCAAGGGCGTTCAAATCCTCAGGATTGAAAATAGCAGGGAGGGCTGCACGATTCACTGTGCCTTGCGGCGTCATGGCATCGGGGCCCACGTTGCGAGTGTCGGGTACTTGTTTGGCAAGTACAACGATTTTAAGACTCATATTAAAAGTTGTTAGTTGATTTATCTAAAACTATCGAATTAATTCGGCGCAAAATTACGCATTTTATATAAGCAGAGCAAGTTTCCCCTTTCTTTTTTGCGCATTGCGGCCTATTTTGTGCGATTGTAACAATTTTTCTAAAAGAACTCTGACCATCACGGATACGGAACTGTTTGAAAATAGAACTGAACGCAACACTTATATTTTATATAAAAGGTGTATTTTTGTGCAAATAATAAAATAAGAGAAATATGAAAATAGGAGATCGCGTTAGGTTTCTCAACGAAGTGGGAGGAGGCATTATTGCTGGCTTTCCCAGTAAGAAAACTGTACTCGTCACAGATGAGAGTGGTTTTGACATTCCCGTTTTAGTTACAGATGTGGTAGTTGTTGAGACAGACGGCTATAATATTGTTCGGACTCCCAAAGAGGAAGCGAAGGCTAAAAAACAATCTGAAACTAAACAACCAGACACGTATATTCACAGTGACGACAATGAGGAGGAGGAAGAAGAGGACGACAGACCTATCACCTTTCGCCCGCGCCCCTTGGAACGCCGAGGAGCTGATGTTCTTAATCTCTTCTTAGCTTTTGTTGCTCCGAAAGGTTTAGATGCTCCAGACACCTCGTTTGAAGCTTATCTCATCAATGATAGCAACCTATACATTCAATTCATTTTGCTCAATCAAGATGGAAAGGCATTCACTGTTCGTCACGCCGGTCTGATTGAGCCGAACACAAAACTTTTCTTGGAGGAATTTCTACGCACCGAACTCAATGAGTGGGAAAAGGTGACAATACAGGCCATTGCTTACAAGCAGGATAAGCCTTATCGCTTGAAGAAACCTATTGACGTTTCTTTGCGTTTGGAAGGTGCAAAATTCTATAAGCTACACACCTTTACACATAACGATTTCTTCAATCTGCCTGCTCTCATTTTCGATGTCGTGCGCGATGACAAACCTGCACGCAGTATATTCATAGATGCGGATGATATAAAAGAGGCGATTATAGAGACAAAGCAGCCCGAACACATTCTGCGCCAACCTGCGCGCACAAAGACTCAAGCAGCAGATGGGCCTATTGAGGTTGATCTCCATGCAGAAGAGATTCTCGACAGCACGCGCGGAATGGAACCAAAAGATATTCTTGACTATCAGCTAAAAGTATTCCGCGAAACAATGGAACAAGAAAAGAAGCACAAAGGACAAAAGATCGTGTTCATCCATGGCAAAGGAGAAGGAGTTCTGCGAAATGCACTCCTCAAAGAGTTGCGCTCACACTACAAAGAATGTCGCTACCAAGACGCCAGCTTCCGCGAATATGGATATGGGGCAACAATGGTCATTATTGGTTAACAAGTGTAAGTAGCCCCCTCTCCTATCGAGAGTAAGACAAAAAACAACGAGACACAAACTCATTGCGAATTTTCGCTGTAGTTTGTGTCTCGTTATTTTTTACAAGGCAAAAGCCTAATACTATCTTATCGCTGAATGTATGCTAATACATCGCCTTTGGCTACATGACCGCCTTGCTTAGCAGCAATCTCTACTAACTTACCGCCGAGAGCTGCGGGGATTTCAAGAATCTGGCCGTGGTTGTTCTCAATGTAGCAGAAGAAATCGCCTTCCTTGTATTGTTTACCAATGTAAGGCTCAATGCTCTGAACGTTTTCGCCATCGCCATTGATTTCCCACAGAACGATACCTGCCTCTGGAGCCACAACGGCATCTGCGTTAGCGTGCTTCAAAGCCAAAGCTTCTTCGGGAGAAACACCCTTGCTCATGGCCTTATCCTTGGCTGCTTGCAAATCGGCGAGGAATTGCTTCTTAGCTGAACCGTCCTTGTAAGCGCGATACTGTGTCTCATGCATGGCAAACTCGTAGAGCTCTTCATCATCAGATCCGAGTTCCCATCCATTCTCTTCCATTTCCTTACGGAACTTATCGAGACAGTTTGGATAGAGTTCACGCGGATTGCCTGTATAGAACTCACGGTTCTGCTCTTTTGCAAGCGCAATAATCTCGGGAGCAACCTCTCCAGGCAACTTACCAGACTTACCGAGAATCATACCCCACATATTTTCGTCCATCATGGAGAAACGTGGTTTGCCCATTGATTCCGTAAGGAGGTTCATCAAGGCAATGTTTTTAACATACTGGCTGAAAGGTGTTACCAAAGGAGGATAACCTACGCGAGGCCATACATAGCCCACTTCATCAAAGAGCTTGATGAGCAGTTCGTCCTCGGTGTAAGCTGGCTCGCCGTTCTTTTCGCGATTGTTATTGATAGCTTGCATCGCGCCTTTGAGATCGGCCATCATTGAACCCATCATACCGCCCGGCAGACCACAACCTAAGAGCAATGAACTCATGAAGTGGTTTTGAGGATTCATGAAATAGCCCAAGAAGTCGTCAACAAACTCTTGCGTCAAAGCGCGTGCTTCCATGTAAGCTTGCATATTGATTTCGGGAACATCGAAACCATAATTCTTCAGCATACTCTGCACGGAGATAACATCGGCATGACCTTTACCCCATGACAGAGGTTCCATGGCCACATCAATAATATCGGCACCATTCTTACAAACCTCCAAAATGCTGGCCATATTCAGACCTGGACCGGAATGGCTATGATACTCGATGATAATATCTGGGTGCTTGGTCTTGATAACATTGGTCAACTTTCCGAGCAATGCTGGCTGACCAATACCTGCCATATCTTTCAAGCAGATTTCAGGAGCACCAGCTTCAATGAGTTGGTCTGCAATGCCGCTGTAGTATTCTACCGTATGAATCGGAGAATTAGTGATACAGAGCGTTGCCTGCGGGGTCATACCTGCTTCAAGAGCCCATTTGATACTGGGGATAATATTACGAACATCGTTCAAGCCGCAGAATATGCGTGTGATGTCAACACCTTGTGCGTGCTTCACCTTGTACTGCAACTGACGGAGATCGTCAGGACAGGGAAACATACGGAGAGCGTTGAGACCGCGGTCGAGCATGTGCGTTTTAATGCCCACTTCGTTAAAAGGCTTTGTAAACGCGCGTACTGCATCGTTGGGATTCTCGCCGTAGAGAAGATTCACTTGCTCAAAAGCACCACCATTGGTTTCTACACGAGCAAAACACCCCATCTTGATGATAACAGGTGCAATGCGTTCCAACTGGTCCTTGCGCGGCTGAAATTTACCGTAGGACTGGAACATGTCACGATAGACAAGGCTGAACTGGATTTTACGTTTTGCTGTCATATATTACAATCTATTATTTGGACGCGAATTTAACAATTTATTTTAGCAATCAAGATTGTACACTCGTTTTTCGCGTTCTCTGCCCTTTACTTTCGCTATATTGAAAACTGGAATATACAATGTTTTCCTTTCTTTCTTCTCATCCTATTTTACTCCTACCTAAAAAACTCATTTTTTGTTGTCACGTCGTCACAAAGGAGAGAGCACTCTGATAACCAAAATATTATACAGTATGACAACAAAATTTCATTGTCACGCTGTTTTTATACCATTGTCACGCCTATAACAGATACTATTTCTATACGTTAACTAAGAAGTGTGACGACGTGACAACAAAAAGCAATATGTAAGGAGGAGTTGGTTTTCGTATTACTTATCATATCCCCAACTACAATAAGCGTATCAGCTGACACAATAAGCCTCTCAGCTCATTTCCTTATTGCATCCTCAAAAGCAATAAGGATATTTTTGGTTCATCCCCGAATTGTACAGGTATTTATGAGCAAAGAAAAGTACCAGCACAATTAGGGGATGAACCTTCATTTCTTCCTTCTTGATGGATTAAACTTATGAACAAGGTGAAACATACCATAACGACTGATCGGATAGCGGACAGTTTCAGTTCGTCCTTGTGAATTGATAGTTTGAGAGATACCTGATAATTGGTGCAACAAATCAAAGCCGTCGAAGTAGACTAACCAGTTTTCTCCAAAGCTACGGCTAAGTCTTGCGTTCCAAATATATTCAGGTTTTTTCAAAGATTGCGTATAACCAAAACGATTGTAAACAAAGAAATCTGTAGACAATTGAATGCCATAAATCTTTGGAATAGTAAGGCTAAGGCCATACTTTAAATTACCAATGTTGATAGTAGAAAAATTCTGCTGCTTGCTAATTGCACTATTCCATTCTCCCCCAAGATTCAAAGAGAAATGCCATTCCCCTTTAGTATAATCTAATGAGGCATTGTTAGTTAACCAAGTTGTGCGTACAATGCTTCGAATATTTTTTTTGTTTTGTTGAGCTAGATCAACTCCGTGTACATATTGTAGCAACCAATCGTTTTGGAAACTCCAAGGAGAATTTGGAGAGCTAATTGGCGATGTATAAGAAAGGGTATGACAAAGCCAATAACTGCCGTGTGTGTTTCCTTTTTGGTAGAGCGTGATACCAGATGTGTAATCGAAAGAAGTTATATCGCTTATGTCTGTTGGACTAAATAGTACTTGCAAACCTGTTCTGATACTTCTTTTCGTTGTTTCGTTGTTCTTTTCATAAGTAAACTCCAACGAATGTTCATCGCTATTCTTTATAGAGACATTACCGATATAATGAACAAGAGGATTTGCGTTGTTTATCTCTTCTACGTAATCCGTCATTAGCGGAAGGTTATGCTGCCAAACGTACTTGAATTCAAGTTTACGTTTAATTTGTTCTCCCCATTTATAATATATATCCAGAGTTGGTTCAAAAAAGCAATAGTTTTTTGTAAATGTATTATCGAAAGAACCTTTGGCATAAGTGAGGTGTTTATTTGTTATTTTTAGAGGAAGTTCCAATTGCGCAAACCAAGATATCGTTTGCCATTTCGTGGAAACCTTAAATGTCTGTAAAAGAGTGTGTTCTTTTAAGCAGTAGGAGTTTTGTGTGTCTATCGTATTTGAAAAATCATCATTGGGAATCGTTCCAAGTGTTGGATATGTGGGATAAGCGTATCCGGGTAGCTTATGTAAGTTGTATAATGCGTAACGAGAGCGCGAGGTTTGCGCATCAATGCTATAATGAGGTATCAAGACAACATTGTTATTTAGCCAATAGAAGTAAAAGGTCGTGAAATTAAAGTTAGTAGTCCGATTAGGTGAGTGATTCGCATAGCGGTTTCGGAAATCCGTATTTAGCAGATAGCTATAAGGCATATCTGTTAATAACGTTTCAAAAGTTTTCCCCTTTGCTTGGGCATACGAAATACTTCCCGAGAGATATATCATATCATTTGAGAAAACTCTTTTCTGCATCGTCACTTGACCAGACGTAGCAAAGTCTCGATTGCTACCTATATTTTCTTGATAGTTACGATTTAGTGTGTTTTTTCTTATGTATTCGGGAAGCGACTGTAATCGTAGTGAATCGCGTAACTTGTACGAGAAAGAATTATTCGGTTTTTCTAAGAAAGTTGCATTAGTCCCAGCGCTGTTTTGATGTCTTTTGCCGTATGATAAATTATACGAAACATTGTACCATGTTTGTTTGTAAGGATGTAACTCTAATCTATTTTCGGAAGAAAAAGATAGCCTGTTGGTGTGGCTATTATTCCAACTCTGCTTAAAAGAATTGCCTTGTGGCAAAAATAACTCTTGACTAATAATTTCTAAACCATTGGTCAACTGATGTTCTACTTTAGTATTACTATTTACAGAGAAACGCCCATCACGACCGTTAACCAATAAGTCTATTCCTACTTGCTGTGTAGTAATTCTATTGTCGTCCATATCATCAGGCGTCCAGCCGTCATCTTGACCAGGCTGCCGTAACGTACTTAGATTGTTTGCGTTTCCATAAAAAGAGAGTCGTGATTGAGGGGTAAAGCGTAGTGCAAAAAGTCGAGAAAGATAGCGTTCATTTGTGCCAAGACCTGCAAGAATTTGGCCTACCCAGCCAATATTATATTGTTTTTTCAAACGCACGTCCATTACAAATTCACGTTTTTCCACATCTTTACCAACGCGCTCATTTAGTTTTCCTTGTTTTTCAAAGACTTGTACTTGCTTAACCATGTAAGCAGGCAAATTATTCAGTAAAATGCCTCCATCTTTTCCAAAGAAATCTTCTCCATTCAAAAGAAGAGATTCCACTTGGCGGCCATTAACGAATATGCGCCCATCTTTCTTTAATGTTGTCCCTGGAAGTTGACGAATCAGAACATCTAACATAGAACCTTCTCCCAGTTGAAAGGCATCAGCATTATATATTAATGTGTCACCACGATGATAGAATTTTATTTTGGTGGCAACAATGGTTGCTTCTCCGAGTTGTTGTTCCCTAGAACGGTGGAGATAAACATTAAATAATTGACGGCTAAATTCACGCTTGGAAAAATGTAAAGCGGGTATATCTACTTCTTTGCTTTCATACCCTTTTGCAGAAAAACGAGCTCTTTGTTTTTGCGTATGTTGATTACAATAAAAATACCAAGTAGCATTGTCATAACCAACTATAACATCTTTTTTAGTAGTCATACTTCTTGACACATTTCCGTCAATGTCCAATAAATCAACCGTTACACTATCTACAATTTGGCGAGTAAGGACATCAAAAACACCACCATAAAAATAGTGATCTTTAGTCTCTTGAGCTTGAATTTCAACAAGCACAAGGCTCAAGGTCAGTAAAAATATTAATTTAACTGCTTTCATATTTTATACTTATGTATCTAACGTGAGTTCGTTGAACTCACGTTATTCAGATCATCACTTCTTGGACAAACGGTTATAAAAACACAAACCTCCTGCACTCAGTGTGGAGGGTTTGTGTTTACATAGGAATTTAAACTACTATGGAGCTTTATTTCGTTGTTATCTTCACAATTTCTGTGGGCTTCAACTCTGCATTGCGGCGTTCCGTTTCGCGCACCACAGCTTCAGCAAGGTTGCGAAAGGCTGTACCTGTGAGGCTATCAGCATGAACGGCTACGGGTTCGCCTTCATCTCCACTATTGCAAATGCTCTGCACAATGGGAATTTGGCCAAGTAGTGGAACGTTCATCTCTTCTGCCAAACGTTTCACCCCCTCTTTACCAAAAATATAGTAGCGATTTTCGGGGAGTTCGGCAGGTGTAAACCAAGCCATATTTTCTACAAGTCCTAAGATAGGAACATTCACTTTATCGTTTTGATACATATCAATACCCTTGCGCGCATCTGCTAGAGCCACATTCTGCGGCGTGGAAACGATTACGGCTCCCGTGATGGCCAAAGATTGAAGTAGCGTTAAGTGAATGTCGCTTGTGCCCGGCGGCGTGTCCAGCACAAAATAGTCGAGATCGCCCCAATCGGCATCAGCTATAAGTTGCTTAAGAGCGTTGGAAGCCATACCGCCTCGCCAAAGCGTTGCAGTATCTGGATTGACAAAGAAACCGATGGAGAGAAGTTTTACACCATATTTCTCGGCAGGAATGATGAGTTCGCGCCCTTCTTTCTTCTCCATAAAAATCTGCGCACCTTCTACATGAAACATCTTCGGTACACTCGGTCCAAAAATATCTGCGTCGAGAAGTCCTACCTTATAGCCCATCTGCGCCAGAGCTACGGCTAAGTTGGCCGATACAGTACTTTTGCCTACTCCGCCTTTACCGCTGCTCACCGCGATGACATTCTTCACGCCTGGTAGCATCTTACCAGGTTCGGGACGTGCTGCTTGCAAACTCTTCACACTGATCGCCACATTTACATCCTTACTTACAAACGCGTGAATGGTTGATTCAGCCGACTTTACGACGGATTTAATAAAGGGATCTGTACTCTTTTCAAAAATAAGGGAGAAGGAGACGTTCATTCCGTTGATGCGAATATCATCCTCTACCATATTAGCCTCAACGAGGTTTTTACCATTGCCTGGATAGTGAACTTTTTCCAAAACATCGGTAATCATTTTGGGATATAATGTCATGTTCTATTTGTTATGTTCTAAAATATTATTTTGCGGTCGTGAGTCCGGAACGCTTGTTACGATTGTAGGAGCGGTAAGAGTCCAGTTCGATTTCTACATCTGGCTCTTGGAGTTCACCTTCTTGCGGAAGATGGAATTTGAGGTATTTAATCGTGAAACCACGACTGAGCCATTGCTGCTCGTAATAAGTCTGAATACCTAAAATTGCTTTGTCCTCCTCGCTGAGTTCTGTTTGATAAAGATCTTCGGTGCGATAGTCCACGGGGAGATTATTAGCAGCAATCATATACTTCGTATAGGTAAAGAGGAAGTTGCTATCCGTCTTCACATGAACAATGCCGCTATCTTTCAAGATACGGCGATAGCGCTCCAGGAAGTAAGTAGAAGTGAGACGCTTTGTGGGCTTCTTCATTTGAGGGTCTGAGAATGTCAGCCAGATTTCACTCACTTCGCCAGCCTCAAAGAAACGATCAATAAATTCTATCCCTGTACGCAAGAATGCCACATTCCTCAAATTATTCTCCAACGAATCCTTTGCACCAGTCCACATCCGCGAACCTTTGATGTCCACACCAATGAAGTTTTTATCGGGAAAAAGTCGTGCCAAGCCCACCGTGTATTCTCCACGTCCACACCCCAATTCAAGAACGATGGGGTTGCTGTTCTTGAAATACGTATCGTGCCAATGTCCCGGTTTCAAATCGTAAACAGGATTGGTCATCGACACTCCATTACAGAGTTCGCGCTCTGGACATTGAAACACATTCTCAAAACGTTCCATATCGGCGAATTTCGCCAGTTTATTCTTTCCCATCTGCAAGTATCTTTTTTACATCTGCATCAGTTTTGACAAGTTTGTCCTTGCAGAACTTAAGAAGTTTTTGTGCCTCTTTGAGGCGAACACTCAGCTCATCCAGTTCGAGCGTATTCTGCTCGAAACTCTCCACGATTTCTTCCAATCGCGCCAATGCCGTTTCGTAAGTTTGTTCTTTTGCCATATTTCTTATGTCGTATAGCTTTCTTTTTTTATTCAACAATGCTGCTTACTGCTCCATCCTCAAACTGCGTTTGTAAGCGGTCGCCAGGTTTCAGTTGGGATGCTTTCCTTACGACTTTCCCGTTGAGCGTTGTTATACTGAAACCTAATTTCAAAATGCGTTCCGGACTGGCCAGTCGCACATTTTGCTCTAACAGTTTCAATGTTCGGTCTTCGCGCTCCAAGCGATGTTCTATCGCTGCAGTAATACGTTCGGGAATGAGATCGAGACGATGCTGCTCATTCTGCAAACGTTGTTGCGTGAGTAATTCGAGTCGCCCCATCAGACGAAGCAAGCGTTCGCGGCGCAAATTGGAAAACTGCTCGGAAGCCAACTGGAAACGATGGGCCAATTGTTGGAAATGTTCGTTGCAATCACGCAGAAAGAGAGTAGCTGCACGCTGCAAAGTCTCTTCCAACGCTTCCACCTCTCGGATTTCTTTTTCACGCGCGTCAAGGAGAAAAGCCGCGACAGCTGTTGGTGTCTTCAATCGTGTGTGTGCAACAAAGTCAATAACCGTATCATCACGCTCATGGCCGATACCTGTAAGGATGGGAAGAGGAAATTGTGCCACATTAGCAGCCAGCAAGTAGGAATCGAAACCGTTAAGGTCGCTCACTGCACCTCCACCGCGAATAATTGCTACAGCATCCCATTTTTCCTCTTCGGCAGCTATCTTCTCCAAAGCTGCAATCACGCTATTCTCAACAGTATTTCCCTGCATGATAGCCGGGAAGAGTTTTAACGTAAACTTATAGGGCTTTTGATTCATTTGGTTGCAGAAGTCGCCATATCCAGCTGCTGTCTCGCTCGAAATAACAGCGATACGACTCAGCGGGCGTGGGAGCACGAGTGCTTTGTTCATTTCCAACACGCCATCTTCTCGCAACTGTTCTAAAATTTCTTGGCGACGACGTGCCATATCTCCCATTGTGTAGGTTGGGTCAATATCAAGAATATTCAGACTATAACCATATACTTCATGAAAGTCTACCTCTACCTCAACAAGCACCTTCATTCCTGCTGCTAAAGTTTGCCCCGTGGCACGCTCAAAGTGGGAGCGAAGCAGTGCAAAGGTATTACGCCAAATATGAGCCGAAGCTTTAGCAACTAAGCCATCGTGGGGATCGCGCTCCACAAACTCCAGATAACAATGCCCATTTCCCCTCACACTAACACTGGCGATTTCAGCCACAACCCAATAGCTATCTGGCATCTGGTAGTGCAGGGTATCCCTCACAAGGGCGTTAAGTTCGGAAAGGGAAATGGAAGTCATAAGGAGAAGTTAATGTGTTAATGTGTTAATGTGTTAATGTGTTAATGTGTTAATGTGTTAATGCTATTTTTTGACATATACTTAATTAACGCATTAAGCAACGTTTTATTTAAGAGCTTGATTAGCTTTCCACAAATCAGGAATACCATAACCGAAAACTTCATTCGGCTTTTTGTAATAGTTGCCCGCTTCACGAACCGCTTTCATGATCTCAAGCGGAGTTTTATCGCGATGAGCTTGCCAGAGACAAGTGACAGCACCAGCAAGGATAGGACAAGAGAAACTTGTTCCGTTTGCCGTATCTACATTTCCGCTGGGATAGAAAAGTGCACAATCACGCCCCATCGCCATCGCATCAGGTTTCACGCGCCCATCAGCAGTATAACCCAAAGAAGAGAAATTTGTATTGATACTATCTGCAGCTACTGCGCCAACCGTCAAGATGTCGGTAGCATCAGAGGGAAAGTTGATTTTCTTCCATCGGCCGTTACCTTCATTTCCCGCAGAGTTGAGAACGAGCAAACCACGAGAAGCTGCCAATGATGCTGCAATACTATTAACAGCTGTGCGACCATTCAGATCGGCATAAGTATGATTCATCTCGGGATAGTCGAAATTATAGTAACCCAAAGAAGCTGTCACCACATCAACACCCAAACTATCGGCATATTCAAGAGCTGCTGCATAATTGTCCTCTTCCACAAGTTGTTCCGTCTTAGAGTCTTCACTCTGAAGCAAATAAAAACTGGCTTCAGGAGCAGTACCAACAAGGAAATGGGGATGATTAGTAGCAATACATGAAAGAACCATTGTTCCATGAGATTGCCAGTCGTAAACAGACTTGCCCGGCTCAGCAAAGTTGCGTGTACCAAGAATCTTTGCACTACGAAGACCTGGTATAATATCGGTATTGAGAAAGCCTCCATCAAGTACAGCTATCGTCATACCTTCTCCACGAAATCCTGCTTGATGAAGCTTCTGCGTGTTGAGCATCTCCACTTGTTCTTGTGCATAACCATAAAAATTGTCGAGCGTGTCTGTTTCTATATTTTTTATAAGTTCATAACGTTCTTCATTGGAGGAAGCATCTATTGAGTCTGGACCAATCCAGACAAGACGCGTTGCTTTGACAAAAGGAAGCATCCGAATGGCGGCCATTTTCAGCGTATCAGTAGTTTCTACCACCACTGTGTTGTTCCATTTTGACACATTGTGGATTTTCAGTCCTTCTTGGCGCAACACTTGGAGATAGTTGGGCGAAACGGGAAGATCATAGTGATCCACCTTTATCTTATAGCGTTGACGACGCTCAAGAGCTTTTGCTGAGAGAAATTCCTGGGGGCGCTTGAGCGAATATGTATTATTTTTCTTATCCGTAAGCGTCACGCGGAAGCGATAAGTTTTAGGCATCGCCTGCATTTTTGATTGATGCTGTGCAACAACTGGAGTGCTAAAAAGGAAACACAAAGTGACAAAGCACAAGATATTCAATGTTCTCATTATTGCTATTTTTATTTCTTCTGCAAAGATACTCTTTTTCTTTTTTCTATGGGAGGACAACTTATGGGTTCTATAATCCATTGCCGCATCTCCCCTACTCCATTTTCATCTTTTCCCAGTCGAATGTAACGCGTCCTTGTCGGTTGATGAGATAGTCGATAGAGATTTCGCCTTGATAGGGATTTTCCTGTTCATTGTAGTCGCCAGGCACTGCATCAGAGGCTTGAATCTTCGCTCCTGCCACACTCACGGGAGTCTCTTTCATATACAGAAGTGAGTTCTGCCCATTCATCTTTAACCGCAATGTCACATAGCCTGCATTGGTTTCACCTTGTGCACAGAGGTATTTATCGAAACGCAAAGGAATACCATTTCTCGTTTGCCGTTTGCTCAAGATAAGTTGGTTTTGCGTTAATGTGAGTTGCGGAACCAAACGGAAGAGATTGAAACCTAACACAATTTTAATATCTTTACCATCAACGACCTTACAGAATATATTACGGAAGCGCGCCGTACCGATGCTTAATTCAGGCAATATAGCGTAGGTGTCATGAGCATCGTGGAAAAAGATATGAGCGCCTAATTTCTGAACGGCTTTCATCGATATGGTTGTTATTGGCTGTGTGATATCAATGCAGGCAGCATAAGGCTTCGCCCCTACTTGTACACTCACTGTTTTATCCGTTTGATTGAAAGGCACTGTAAGGGAATCGACCGTGGAGAGATATTGTGGAACACCAAATGGAATAGCAGCGCGGAGCAACTGCTCATAGCGCTGTATCTTCAATCGGGCAGAACCCGAAAAGGCGTTATTATCAAGCAACTTACGGCAATCTGCGGAGGCTTCCGCATAATGCCCTATAACCCCTAAAGCGCGCACTTTTTCGGTTTCTACCATGAGCAGTTCTTCTTCTGTCCTACTTCCGAACAAAGCTGGCTCAAGACGACGTGCTAACGAAATGACAGAATTGGGAACATTCTTTCCTTTATCCACCAAAAATCGGAGAAAATCAGACGTCACAGAATCATCGGCCACGACCTGCAAAGCAGGGGCGTTACGTTCTAACCCGAAAAGATCTCCATCTGCGGTATAGTCGGCCAAGTATCTTTGGTTGTACTGTTGCTTTCCTTCAATCGTGAGTTTCATCCCGCCGAAGTCGAAGCGTACAAGAGAAAAACCACGCAGGAAGGGCAAGCCTAAAATACCGCAAGAGTTTCCATCTTTTACCTCACTGAGTTCTACTGCTGGCACAAGGGCGCACTCACCATTGAGCGTAAGGTGGAAATCGAGCGTATCGGTTTCTTCAGGAGGAAATACCACTGCTGACAACACATTACCCGGCGAACCGCTTTCCAAACTCAAACCGCAAGTTGCACCCTCGTATTCAGCCTGAAGCTGAAGTCTGTAATTATCATTAAGACGCAAATTGGGTTGGCTCTTACTAAAATCCATCCGAGAAGGAGCAAACACAATCTTTTCTGGATAGATACATATCTCGCCCAAGCGCATCAACTCACGATTGCCCAGAATACGACAGGTTTCGGGCTTTATATCTGCAGTCATTGCCGCTGCTGGAAATACATAGACCAAAAGATTCCGGAAGCGAACGCTCCCCACACGAAGCTCGCGCAGGAAAGCTGGCCGAACATCCACTTTCCCAAACATGGTGTTCACGCTTAATGTCACATTGAGCACGCGCGCTCCAAATTGTCGAGCATCGGCTTCGGTGATAATGGTCCGATGCTGTCCAGTGTTGAGGTGAAAATACACATTACTTCCTCCGTTAATAGATGCAGGCAGAAGCAAAGGCCAGTCGCGCGTAGTGGGGACGGATGTTGGCGTTGAGGGTTGCTCAAGAACAAAAGGTTGTTCATTGCGCAATTCGCGAGCGATACTCGCGAAAGTCTCCATAGGAACAGCGCGCAACTGGGGGAGTGTTGTGGCAAATTCGCAGAAATCAGCAAACTTCTCCCAAAGCCCTTGAGAGATATAATTTTCTATGCAAGTTGTAGCATAAGTGGTTTGCACTTCAGCATTCAGCGAATCAGCATAAAAACGCAGCAAACTATCGGCCGACGCACACGCCACATCGGGACGATTAAATGCACGCGCCAGTTCTGCTCGCGCGGTGAGTCGAGCAAAGGCCGTGAGCGATGGTTCGGAGCGATAAGCTTTTAGCAACTCAAAATCGCTTCTGCGCTCGGCCAATCCTAAGATGCGTCCACTCGATCCGCTACTTCCATAGCGAACGGCCTTTTGCGCATAGTCGCGAAACACATCGATGCGTACGGCTCTAAAATTATGACGTTTAAGATAGCGAATTTGCTGATCGGCATACGCCTGTAACTCTTCATAAAGTCCATCGTTGAGAAGATTCTCTGCTTTCAGTTCGGTCAAGGCCAAGCGCCCTACCGACCCCACTTGTTTTGGAAAATTATTAACAAGTGAATCCACACACTGATTCGTGCGATGATTATCTCCCTCAGCACGCGCAATGGACAAATCGCAGAAAAGACGCACATAGGTAGGGAGTTCTGCCTTATGTTGACGATAGAGAGGGCGCAACTGCCTCACTTCTCCACGTGCTGCTAACATTGCACAGCGATTCGCAATAGAATCAGGCAATGCTGCTTGACAACTTGCCGCTATGCTTATAAACAGAAAGAGAATATTGAGAATACGTTTCATCATAAACTGCTCTGAGAGGTTTAAAATATAACACTTCGTCCGCAAATATCCGAAAAATAGCTGACTTTTACAAATTTACAGCTCTCTATTCTTCCCAACTGAAAGTATACTCTCCCCCAAAACAGTCCATCCAAAACAATATTTCGAAACAGCTACCACTCGACAAAATCAACTTATACAGAAAACAAAAGCATACACCTTCTGAATAAGAGCCGTAACTTCATTATGACTTCTCCTTGAGCTTGTCCCAAACATTTTCTGGAGAAGAAGTGTGGTGAGCATAAATATCCTTATTGCGTATGGAGATTCAATAAGGATGTGAGCCGATAGCCTTATTGCGTCAGCCAACTCGCTTATTGTAGCAGAGAGGGAATGGAGGAATGTGGAATATAGGAGGATTCTCTCCCTCCCTTATATGTTGTTTTTTCTGGTAAGGAGGAGACTGCAAGAGGATAAAGATATAACGGACATAGATTTCTGCTTTTTAACAAAAGCAGAAATCTTGCAACGCATTATCGTCTAAAAATAAATGAAAACGTTAATTATCACAATATGTGCGCGCAGGGATAGTTTCGGAGCTTACTCCAGCAATTGTGATGGTATCTTTGGAGCGGGCGATACCATAGCGGAGTACAAAGCTAACATATTAGAAGCAATTCGCCTTATCAAAGAAACTCTTCCACCAGAAAGAAGGAACTCAAAAAGTAAAACAAAAAACGCGGCGTCCACTTTTCTTCAAAGCTTCTGCCGCGTTTTGTCGGAAAGAGGCGACTCGAACGCCCGACCCCTACGTCCCGAACGTAGTGCGCTACCAACTGCGCTACTTTCCGATTGCGGGTGCAAAAGTAGAGTTTTGTTTTTGTTCTACCAAATTATTCCTTTACTTTTTTACGTTCACATCTATCGCTAACTTCGGTATTCTCGGGTCATTGGTAATGAGCAGAATACGACGGCGACCTTTGAACTGTAGTGTTGAATTATTTACAATAATTTTCATCTTTGCCTTCTCACCTGGTTTAATCTCTCGACGGTCGAGACTGACAGAGATTCCTGCATTATACACCTGCAAAGCACTCACAGAAAGTGGACTTTTCCCTTCATTCGACAAAAAGAGTTGAGTATGAAGTCGTTTCTTGTTTCCTAACGAACCGAGCTCTACATGCGTACTATCCAAGTGCGCAATGGGAGCTAATGCCAAAGTAGCTTCCGAATAATTATTGTCAGGAAGAAGCGTGACGCTCACATTTATTTCGTTGTTACGATTGATGCGCTCGCCCGTATAAGTGGAAAGATAAATGGAAGCCTGCGTTAAGCCCATACTCATAACTGCATCCGACTTTAAGGTGAGTCTTATTTTTGCTTTACGACCTGGATGAAGAACTGTGGGCTGAATATCAGCATCTAAATACTGAGGGAGGTGCATCAGCCCCAACGTCATAGGTTTCTTCCCTGCATTGAAAACCTCCACGGTACGTTCGGGACGATCGCCACGCCGCACATCATCAAACTCCACATTCTCCGTAGAGAGCCATTTGTCGCCAAGGTGAACAGGAAAGTTGTCTGCTTTACCTTCACTTGGCATCACCACATGGCCAACAAGATTGAGATAATAAGGATTCTCGCCTATATTGGTATAAACAGCAATACCTTTATAGAAATGTCCAAGAAGTTCAGCGTCATATTTAGCAATAATCTTGCCCTCCGCTCCTGGAGCTATCGAGGTTTGGTCCCAACTCACCAACGTGCAACCGCAATCTGGTTCCACAGCCTTTATCTCCAATGGCTGGTTGCCTGTATTGCGAACACGAAAAATAGTTTGTGCTGGATTACGCCACATGATTTGACCAAAATCGTGCTGGGTCTCAGAAAAACTAATTCTTGGCTGAGCCTGCATCCCGAGGGAGAAAAGAGCTGCAGCAAGAGATAAAAATATATACTTTCTCATTGTTTCTTTTGCGGGTTGATAAAAAGCCACAGAACACTGTGTACTGCGCAAAATTAGTCATTTTTCGCCATGTGACTTTGCAAATATGAGAGAACTTTCATATTTTTGTACTCTCTCAAACTTAGATTTTACCCCACTCTCTGTAGAGGTAGTGAAATCTTACACTTATAAAAAAACGTATGAAATTTATATCTTGGAATGTGAATGGACTAAGAGCTTGCGATGGAAAAGGTTTCCGCGAAGCTTTTAGAAACCTAGACGCAGACTTCTTTTGCTTGCAAGAAACAAAAATGCAGGCGGGACAACTCGATATCAACTTTGAAGGGTACGAAAGTTACTGGAACTACGCTGAGAAAAAAGGCTATTCGGGAACGGCTATCTTTACAAAACATCATCCGCTCAATGTGACCTACGGATTGGGCTGTGAGGAACACGACCATGAGGGACGTGTTATCACGCTGGAAATGGACGACTTTTTCCTAATTACGGTTTATACTCCAAACTCTCAAGATGGGTTGCGCCGCCTTGACTATCGCATGACCTGGGAAGATGCTTTCCGAGAATACCTCTTGGAGTTGAACAAGAAGAAGCCTGTGATTGTTTGTGGCGACTTGAATGTAGCTCACCAAGAAATAGATCTTAAAAACCCGAAGACCAATCGTCGCAATGCAGGTTTTACGGACGAAGAGCGCGAAAAGATGACACAGCTTCTTAATGCTGGCTTTACTGATACTTTCCGCTTTTTTAATCCCGACTTGACGGGAGCTTACTCATGGTGGTCTTATCGCTTCCGTGCTCGAGAAAAAAATGCGGGGTGGCGTATCGACTATTTCCTCGTCTCCAACAGTCTGAATGACAAGTTAGTTTCAGCTTCCATCCACAATGAGATTTTTGGTTCGGACCATTGTCCAGTTGAAGTCGTATTGAAGTAATACATAAATATATAAGCAAGGACAAACAGAGGGAAATTTTCCTCTTTTTTATCCTTCCACATTATAAGAACAAGCTATGAAAGAATTCTTCAAATATGTTTTAGCAACTGTTGTCGGCATTATGCTCGTAGGGATTTTCTCTTTCTTTATGGGGCTCATGATGCTCGTATCATTGGCTATCTCCGACAATCAGAAACCAATGATTGAAGACAATAGTATTTTGAGAATATCTCTTTCTGGAACGATTTCAGATCGCGCCAGCAGCAATCCATGGGCGATACTATTAGGCAACGACTTAGCTGAGCAACAAGGTCTTGACGATATGATCAAAGCTATCAAAGTGGCCAGCGAAGACGAAGATATTAAAGGTATCTACATTGAAGGAGGTATGCTCCAATCCGACTTTGCCACGCTGCAAGAACTCCGCAAAGCTCTGTTAGATTTCAAGGAGAGCGGTAAGTTTATCATTGCTTATGGCGAAAACTACACACAAGGAGCTTACTATGTGGCATCTGTGGCCGATAAAGTATTGGTTAATCCTAGCGGAATGGTGGATTGGCACGGCCTCGCTGCTCAACCCGTCTTCTATAAAGACCTCATGGAAAAAGTGGGCGTCAAGATGCAAATTTTCCGTGTTGGCACTTACAAGAGTGCCGTTGAACCTTATATGCTCTCTGGTATGAGCCCCGCCAATCGCGAAATGACGCAATCTATGCTCAACAGCCTATGGGGAAATATCTGCAAGGAGGTATCCGCATCTCGACATATCTCAATCGACAGTCTCAATGCTTATGCGGATCGCTACCAAGCTTTAGCAGAGCCGAGCAACTATGTGAAGCAGAAACTCGTGGATGGTTTGGCCTATATTGATGAAGTACGCAAAACTTTGCGCGATCAGCTCGGCGGACAGAAAGTGAATCTTGTTGAAGCTTCAGAACTAGCGAAACTCTATGAAGAAGGTTCTTCGTCCTCCAAAATTGTTGTTTATTACGCTTCAGGAGAAATCTTTGGAGCGGAAGGGAATATGAACGGACTGAATGGTGAGCAAATTATCGGTAAGAACGTTGTTGAAGATTTAGATGCTCTTGCTAACGATAAGGATGTAAAAGCCGTTGTACTTCGCGTGAACTCACCGGGAGGTTCAGCTTATGCTTCAGAACAAATTTGGCACGCTGTTGAACTACTCAAAAAGAAGAAACCTGTTGTTGTTTCTATGGGCGGTTATGCTGCCAGTGGCGGCTACTACATCAGTTGCGGTGCCGATTATATCATTTCCGAACCTACGACACTCACAGGTAGTATTGGCATTTTTGGTATGGTTCCTGATGCTTCTGGTTTGCTCGAAGGGAAACTCGGTTTACATTTCGATGCTGTCAGCACCAATAAAGCCTATGATCTGGAACCAGCAACGGGACACCTTTCTCCAGCAGCAGGTGCAGCTATGCAAGCCTATGTTGACAGAGGGTACAAACTTTTCATCAGTCGTGTTGCAGCAGGCCGACACATGACAGCACAACGCGTTAATGAAATAGGACAAGGACGTGTATGGACTGGTCAACAAGCATTAGCACTCAAACTTGTCGATCGCTTAGGAACACTTGACGACGCTATTGTAGAAGCAGCTAAGCGCGCGAAACTCATCGATTATGAAGTAACCACTTCCGATATTGAAACGAACCTCTTCAGTGATTTTCTTTCTAACGTACAAGAGGACTATCTGGAACGTAAATTAAAAACAGTATTGGGCACATACTATGATCCTCTGCGCTTTGCAGAAAGTATAAGAGGCAGAGACGCTCTCCAAGCGCGTATGTTCTTTGAGCCCAACCTGAAATAACACACACAAACGGCTCCATGCGCCCTCTGCCCCACCCTCGATTATGGCCGTGGCTACTTCCTGTAAGTTGGCTCTACGAGTTTGTGACAACCCTACGAAACAAAGCTTTCGATTGGGGGTGGTTGCCACAGCAACGTTTCTCTGTCCCTGTTATTACCGTAGGGAATCTCGCGGTAGGTGGTACGGGGAAAACGCCTCACACGGAGTACTTGCTCCGCCTCTTAGAACAAAAGTTCCGAGTAGCTACGCTTAGTCGCGGATATGGTAGAAAAAGCAAGGGATTCAGAATAGTAGAACAAGAAAGTACTGCTGCCGAGAGCGGTGACGAACCGCTACAGATGAAGCATAAATTTCCTTGCGTGGCAGTGGCAGTGGATGAAAATCGGCGTCGAGGAATTCAGCAACTACTTTCACGCATTCCCATCCCAGAGGTGTTCATCCTCGATGATGCCCTGCAACACCGCTATGTGCAAGCGGGGCTCAACATTTTGCTCACCGACTATTCGCGGCTCTATACTCGCGATCTCGTTCTCCCTGCAGGCCGGTTACGCGAAGCCCCCCAAGGAGCTAAACGCAGCAATATCATCATTGTGACAAAGTGCCCTGAAGATCTAAGCAGACAAGAAGCAGCGGTCATTCGACGAGAGTTACACGTACAACCAGAGCAACACTTGTTCTTCACCACCTTTCGCTACCGCCACCCCTACCCTGTTTTCGGAGCAGAATCTGATGGAACACTGCAAGGAAGTCGTGTACTGGCCATCACTGGCATTGCGCATCCTGAACCCATGTTCAAACAATTGGAAGAAGAAGGCGCAGAAGTCACTCCGTTAACCTTTCCAGATCATCACACTTTCAGCGATAATGACATCAATCGCATCAACAAGACTTTCAACGAACTATGGGAGCCTCCCTGCCTAGCTATCACAACAGAAAAGGATGCCGCTCGCTTACGCGATATGGCAGGACTCAGTCCGCTACTCAAAGTTCACCTCTTCGCTCTTCCTATTGAAGTCGACTTCCTCCTGGGAGGAGAACCTGCTTTTAAGAAACTCATCTTTTCATATCTCGACAAACAAAATAAATAATCATCATAATAATGAACATTAAGATTTACATCGAACAAGTTAAGGAGACTGCACAATGGATTAAGGAGCACACAAAGTTGCGCCCTCTCACAGCTATTGTTCTCGGCACTGGACTCGGCCACTTGGCTGAAGAAATTGATATTGTAGACGAGATTCCCTACGACCAAATCCCCAACTTCCCCGTTTCAACAGTGGAAGGACACAGCGGCCGCCTTCTCTTCGGCCACCTCGGCGACAAAGAGGTGATGGCGCTTGAAGGACGTTTCCACTACTATGAGGGATACAACATGCAGCAGGTCACTTTCCCCCAACGCGTTATGGCAGAACTCGGCATCCGCTCTCTCTTTGTCAGCAACGCCAGCGGAGGTACAAATCCAGACTTTGAGATTGGCGATTTGATGCTGATCACAGATCATATCAACTTCCAACCGGAACATCCTCTACACGGCCCCAACTACCCCGGTGGCCCTCGCTTTCTTGACATGCACGAAGCTTACGACCATGAGTACCTCGAATTGGCACGCAGCATTGCGCGTGAGAAAGGCATCAAAGTTGTCGAAGGCGTTTATCTTGCCGATCAAGGCCCCACCTATGAAACGCCAGCAGAATACAAGATGTACCGCATCCTCGGTGCTGATGCTGTCGGCATGAGTACAGTTCCTGAAGTCATCGTTGCCCGCCATGCTGGCATTCGCTGCTTTGGTGTGAGTGTCATCACCGACTTGGGCGTTGAAGGAAAGATTGTAAACATCACTCATGAGGAAGTGCAACGCGCCGCAGACGCTGTGCAGCCACTTATGGCAGACATCTTCCGCGAAATGGTGAAACGCATTGATTAACGCAACCTTTTGGATATAGAATATAAGATTTGTGTAAAAACCTCTCCATATTGCCTCACCTCATCAAAGGGGGAAAGCAATCAACAAGAGTCACCCACTGTAACTTTTCTCCGCTATATCCGTCTTACCAATAAGTGTGCGCATTATTGCGCCTACAATACATGACAAAAAAAGAAAGAACAAAATGAAAAAGATTCTAATTCTCATGGCTGTAGCACTGGGTTTCACATCAACCAGTTGTGCACGTACAGCTCCAAAAGCTGAAGCAGCCGAAGCCACGCAGGTAGAAACAACTACAGGCGTTCCCTCTACAGTAAAAATAGTCCCAACAAGCATCACTGGCGGACAAGCAATCATTGATGCTATCAAAGCCAACTATCCTAACAAAGTTGTCCTCATCGACATTTGGGCCACTTGGTGCCCTCCGTGCCGTGCAGCACTCAAGGATATTGACGCCATCAAACCCACCTATCAAAACAAGGGCGTTGTCTTCGTTTATCTCACAGGCGAAACCTCTCCTCAAGATAAATGGCAGGCTATGATTCCCAGCATCTCTGGCGATCACTACCGCCTCACGAAGCAGCAGTGGCAAAACCTTTGCACAGATCTCAACATTCCTGGTATTCCTGCTTATGTCCTTCTCAACAAGGATGGTAGCGTAGGTTTCTCCAACCTCACTGAGGGCGGATATCCTGGCAACGATGTTATTCAGAACAATCTCGAAGTTGCTATTTCCAAATAAATAAGTACAACTTCCCTCTCTATATAAAACACGGAAAGAGCAGAATTGCTTTTCCGTGTTTTTTATATTCCACAGTCAGTTCCCATATTTGTTTCCACAAAATAATCGTATCTTCGCGCCAAAATCAGAACTATGTTAGCAATTTTCATCAATGTCCTCGCCATTATTGCAGGTGGCTTTGTTGGTTCTATCACCAAGCGCAGCCTCAACGTGAAGTATCTCAATGCTCTTGCTACGGGTATGGGTATCGCCATCTTAGTGATGGGTATCAATGTAGCCATGCAAAATATGAGCAAGAGTGACAACCCTGTACTTTTTATCTTTTGTCTGGCGGCTGGTGGCCTTATCGGTACCATGCTAAACCTTGACGGCAACATGGAACGTGCAAGCAAAAAAATACAGAGCAAAAAGTCGAAAATAGATGGCGCCCCTTCGGTGGCCGAAGGTATTACGACAGCCACATTGCTCTGCTGCGTGGGCACGCTTGCCATGATGGGCCCCATACTCAGCGCAATCTATGGCGATGACACCTATCTTTACACCAATGCCACGCTTGACTTCGTCACCCTCGTTATTGTAGCTTCCACCTATGGGTTTGGTTCGGCGCTCTCCAGCATCCCCGTGTTGCTTTGGATGTCATTCTTCTATTTCATTGGATGGATGTTCAAAGGCTCTATCTCTATGTCGCCCGACTCTTTGAGCGCACAAATCATCACCGAAACCAACATCGTGGGCGGCGTCCTTATCGCTGCAGCAGGTCTGGGAGTTCTCCACATCAAGGACTGCAAGACGGTTAATCTCCTTCCCTCTCTCTTGCTCCCCATGATTTATCTTTGCATCCGTAGTCTGTTCTAAAAAAGAGGAAGAGGTAGAATAAAATAAAATACTATAAACACAATAGCAATGGGAACAGTAAGGACAACCCCCGTAGTAGTTACCGATATGAAAAAAAGAGTAGAAGATATTCTGATGTCGGTTTCATGGCGTGACTTTGCCAGCACCTACTTTCAGAAATCTTCATCCTGGTTTTATCATAAGATGGACGGCATCGATGGCAACGGAGGTGTAGGAGGCTTCAACCCACAAGAAGCCGAGCAGATGCGTGATGCACTTATCGATCTATCTAACCGCATTCGTCGCGCTGCAGAAAAAATTTAGGCGAAGTTCTCATTGACCTTTCAAAACAAAAGTGGCCCGTAGGCAACGGGCCACTTTTTTGTCTCAACGAAAAAGTAGCGGAACGTTAAAAACTTTAGTCTCACAAAATAAATGCTCAAACCTTCGCCTCTAACGTTTTATTTTGACTATCGCTGCAACAAGATTCTGCTCATGGCCAAACATGCACAGACTGCAAGTTCTAAAAAGGATGTATGCTGCAATCGAAGTAGTGGTACAGAAGAGCAAGATTACTCACGCCTCCAATCTATCATTGTGTGTATAGTCCTTATTGACAACTCCACCGGCTGTATCTTTCACTCTCCCCTCCCAGAAAAACTTATTTTTTGTTGTCACGTTATCGCAGAGGGCGAAAAGTATTGATATATAATTACTTAATGGCGTTAGCTGACGCAACAAGAATGTCAGCGGATATCCTTATTGTATCTGAAAACGCAATAAGGATATAGGCGCTTGAGCAGATTCATTTCGTGCTTCTCCTCATAGAAGAAGATAATAAAATCGCTCACATCTGTCCGTGAGTTTAATTGCCGCCAGATTTGCCCATATTAGAACCGCTTTCTTGTGAGGAACTACCCGTCTTAACATCTGAATTTTCAATGCTTCGAGCCGTTTTCTTCACCACTGCTCGCAATTTGCCGAAGCGCCAACTAATGCCAAGAGAAATTCTCGAAAGACCGTGAATCACATAACTCTCCGAACTTCTGAACATCGTTGTCTGAGTCGTATTTTTCAATGTTTGTCGAGGATTGAAGATATTGAAACCATTGAGTGTAACTGTCAAACGGTCTTCCTCAAGAAAAGAGCGAGAAAGATCCAGGAAATAGTATTTGAACTCAGAACCTTGTCCTTGCAGACTAATATCGCCCCAAGTAGCACCTGCACCAAGAGCAAATTTTAGTTTCCAGGGTAAGTCTTGTCGAAGCATCGCAAAGATATTGCCCGAAAAGCCATAATTATGGTCGCTTGTCCTATAAGATTTCAAATCTGAGTATTTCAGATTTCCGTTCAATGTAAAAGCTGTCGATTTCCATGGGTTCACATTCAGATAAGTATCAAAACTCCATTGCTTAGAATGTAGGAAATTGCCACTTGTTGAATGCTCCACACCATCTTTCATAAAACTATAGAATGTCAAACCATTATACGATGTAGAATAAGTTGCAGAAAAATTAACACTAAACTTTTGACTAAACAGACTATAATTCAGTTGAAAATTATGCGCTGTCTCACTCTCCAAATTGGGGTTACCATAGCTTATTTTCTCGGGGGAAAGATGATTAACATACGGAGAAAGGTAGTAAATATCTGGACGACCGATACGCAAGTTATAGCCAAGACGAAGTAGCTGTGTATCGGTTAGATTATAGCCCAGATTCAAACTGGGAACCCAGTCATTGAGCCGCGTAGAAAAAGCCGCACGAGTCCCATTGGGATAGGTCACACGAATATGAGAACTCTCAAAACGAAGCCCCGAACGGAGAGAGAAACGTTTCAACCTATAGATGTATTCCGTGTAGCCCGCCGAAATATCCGTACGATGGCGATAAAGCAAGCTTTGAGCGACATCAGGTAAGAAATCTGTTGCTGTCCCTGCCAAACGAGAGTATTCCTCATTATCAGAACGATTCAGGCGATAGATGTATTTTGCCCCGACAGACAGCGTATGATTCTCTCCGAGCGGAGAGGTAAAGTCGATCTGTGCTGTGTGTTCTTGCGATTTATTATCAGGGTCGATACGGCGATCTTTCAGCGCGAAAGGCACGCTTTGCAAATTGTCGTAAACATTGAGAGTCTTATTGTTTCTCAAATCCGAACTAAACCGATAAGAAACGGTCAAATTCTGATTTTCTTTACCAAACTGATGCTGATAGTCGACACTGGTGTTTATCCCATGATATCGACTGTCTCTATGGTTCACATTGTCATAAGAATAAACAGTCCCTGCATTTCCCGTCAGGAATGTTGAAGAAAGGCCATGTCCCTTCTGCCTGCCAGCATAAATACTACTACTAACACTCAGCAAATCATGCTTCGAAATATCATAACTGGCATCTAAGCCTCCAAAACCAGAAGTCCCATGATTATAGGACTCTCCTTTTGTTTTCAGCAAATGATTAACAGGATCAAGGATGAGTTCACGTTCAGATTCCGTCGTATTGCGCAACGAATTTTCGCCATTTACTCCTCCATGCGCAGAAAGCGTCAGTTTACCTATCTGCGCCATACCAAAAAAATTTCCTCCCCATCCGCGATTGCTCCAATAAAGCGTAGGCGTTACAGTATAACCAGTCGTTGTCGCCTCCGTGGCAGTGACGATATTCAGTATGCCCGATGTGCCTTCCGCATCATATTTTGCACCAGGATCGGTGATAACTTCCACTTTCTTTACTACGCTGGCGGGAAAACTCTTCAGAACCACCGACGGATTATCGCTCATCATCTTATTGGGCTTTCCGTTGACGTAAACCTTAAAGTTCGCTTTTCCATTGACAGTTATCTTGTCTTGCCCATCTACTGTAACGAGAGGCACCTTCCGAAGCATTTCCAACATGGTATTGGTCTGCGCATCAGGATCGTCACTCATACTGTAAACCAAACGGTCTATCTGACTTTTCACCAACGGACGAGCAGCTACTACTTCTGCCGTAGCCAACGACTTTCCTGCATCTTGAGTCAGAATAGTACCGAGTTCAACCACTTTGTCTGCATCCAGCACCAGTTCTTTCTTTGTTGGCAACTTGCCAATAATGGCTGTTTGCAAGATATATGTTCCTGGTTTTGTATAGTGCAAGGTAAACTTACCACGGGCATCCGTAGTCGCCACAACCAAAGGCTTTCCCTCTCCTTTGCGAAAGAGACGTACTGTGGCATAAGGCTCTTTCTGTTGGCTCAGTGAGTCCTGTACAACACCATGAATAGTATAATCACCTGCTACTTGTGCCGTAGCAAATATAGAACACGATAGTAAAGCAGCTATCAAAAATGTTTTTTTCATAAAAAAGATCTTTGAATCATTATGGCAAAGGTAAGAAAGAGTTTGTATTGATGCAAAATCTACAAAATAAAATCACACAAAATCAGTATAATACGTATATTATGCAAACAAAAGCAAGGGATTTGTCGAATAAATCAACGTTTCGACAAATCCCTTGCTGGATAAGAAAAGTATTGCTATTTGATATTTTCGCGAATGCGGCAGAGATAAGCATTTAGGCCGTCTTCGTCGCGGCGGTCTATAATTTCGAGCAGTTCCTTGAGTTCTGTTCGGATTTTCTCCACCTGCCGCCCTGTGCGCGGGTTAAACAAAATTTCGCGCAGGAGTGTGTCATCCTCACTGAGCACCCCTCGAGCAATGACCAAATGGCGTTTGAAGGTGGTGCCTGGTGCATCTTGATGCTTCATTACGGCAGCAAAGGTGAAAGTAGAGACAAACGGAATGGACAAGGAGTAAGCCACCGTTTCATCGTGTTCTTCGAATGTATATTCGCAGATGTGCAAACCGAGCCGACTGTACAGATCGCGAAAGAAGATACGCCCCATGTAGTCGCCCTCATTGATAATGATGGCGTTCTCTTCTGTCAATTTTCCTAAGTTGGCAAATGTCGGGCCAAACATGGGGTGTGTGCTGACATAGCGTTGTCCGCACTTTTCGTAGAATTCATGTAGCCCTGTTTTCACTGAAGCTATATCGGAGATAATGCAGTCGGGCGTGAGATGCGGTAATACTTCCTCGAAAACGCTCAACGTATATTTCAGCGTCACTGCATTGATAACGAGTTCGGGCTTAAACGCATCGATTTCTTCCAACTGCGTGAAGCGCTGCGTGTTATACATGAAGCGCAACCGCTTGGGGTTGATATCGTACACCGCTGTTTCGTGCTCAAAACTAAGAAGGTCTACAAAAAACGATCCCATCTTGCCTGCACCTAAAACTAAAATCCTCATAATTCTAAGTATATGTTCCTCGCCACCCCTTCAAAGCTACGGATGGCTTCCACAACACAATAAAGAACACGCTATTCCCCTTCTCATGCAATAAAAAGAGAGCGAGCATTTTCTCCTTTCTATTCTCGATTCAGTATGTCCACTTGCTGGCGCACGCTTTCTTCGTGGATAGCTTCAAAAACGGTTTTCATAAAATCGTTCGACATACCGCTCAACACGCCTTGCGCTCCGCGCTTGTTGATAATCTCACTGTAGCGCGCCGTTTGCACGATGGTCATATTGTGGTCTTTCTTGTAAGCGCCAATCTCTCTGCTGACGCGCATACGTTTTGCCAGCAGGCGGATGAGGTCGTTGTCGATGTGGTCAATCTGTTTGCGGAGTGCTTCGAGGTTCTCCGTGGAGGCAGCAGAGTCGCGAATCACAAGTTTGTCAAGGATAAAGTTGAGTACGTCGGGAGTCACTTGTTGCTTGGCATCGCTCCACGCTGCATCGGGATTACAATGCGATTCGATAATCAAACCATCGAAACCGAGATCCATAGCTTGCTGAGAGAGTGGAGCAATGAGTTCGCGGCGGCCGCCTATGTGACTGGGATCACCAAAGATGGGCAGATTGTGAATGCGGCGGCGCAATTCTATAGGTACGTGCCACATGGGCAGGTTGCGGTAGAGAGTTTGCTCGTAGGTCGAGAAACCGCGATGGATAACGCCCAAGCGTTTCAAGCCAGCTTGATTGAAGCGGAGCAGACCGCCTATCCAGAGCTCCAAATCAGGATTAACGGGGTTTTTACAAAGGATGGGGACATCCACGCCTTTCAAACTATCGGCCAGCTCCTGCACAGCGAAGGGGTTGGCCATTGTGCGCGCGCCTATCCAAAGGATGTCGATGCCGTATTTTAAGGCCAGTTCCACATGCGCAGCTGTAGCCACTTCCGTAGCGGTGAGCATCCCCACTTCTTCGTGTACTTCTTTGAGCCATTCCAAAGCTGGTTCGCCGTGACCTTCAAAGCCTCCGGGTTTTGTGCGAGGTTTCCACACTCCCGCACGATATATGCGTATGCCTTCAGCTGCCAATTGTTTGGCCGTGGTCATCACTTGTTCCTCACTTTCTGCCGAACAAGGACCGGCTATTACGGTGGGCCGATGTGTGGCATCTATTCCTTCCAGATTCAGAGGGGCTAATTCGAGTTCCATATTCTATCGTTATTTATTTCTATTTGTATTTATTCAAACACGGCTTGGATTCGGCGAAGGGCTTCTGCCATCTTTTCTTCTTTCGCACACAAACTGATGCGGATATAACGGCGTCCGTTGCTGCCAAAGATAAAACCGGGAGCCAGAAACACACGGGCTTCGTGGAGTACTTTTTCCGTGAGATCTTCTACATCGGCGTAATCGTCGGGTATGCGCCCCCAAACGAACATACCAACGGAATCGGTATCGTACTTGCAGCGGAGCGTGTCCATGATTTGCCAAGCCAAGCGACGGCGGCGGTCGTAGGTGGCGAAGTTGTTTTCGCTGTGCCATTCATCGGAGTTGTCGAAGGCTTGAACAGCCGCCAACTGCAAGGCGCGGAATGTGCCGGAGTCTATATTACTCTTTACTTTCAATATCCATTTTGTCCACTCGGCGTTGGTCACACACATTCCCACGCGCCAGCCTGGCATGTTGTGGCTCTTCGACATCGAATTGAATTCAACACAATGCTCTTTTGCTCCTTCCACTTGGAGCAGGCTCATAGGTTCGTGGTTCAGGATGAAACTATAAGGATTGTCATTGACAACTACTATGGCGTGACGGCGAGCAAAGTCAACAAGACGCTCGTAAGTATTCCGCAGAGCAGGTGCTCCCGTTGGCATGTGGGGATAATTGCTCCACAGCATCTTCACGCCCGTCAAATCCATTTTTTCCAGCTCGTCGAAATCGGGCTGCCAATCATTCTCGGATTTCAGATTATAATAGACCACCTCAACGCCCAGCAGCGTGGGCAGAGCAGTATAGGTGGGATAACCAGGATTGGGCACAAGAATTTTATCGCCAGGATTGCAGAAAGCCAGCGTAACGTGGAGAATGCCTTCCTTTGAGCCAATGAGCGGTTGCACCTCCGTGTCTGGATTCAGACTAACGCCATAAAAACGCTCATAGAAGTTGGCCATCGCCATGCGCAGTTCTGGTATGCCGCGGGTGGGCTGATAGCCGTGGGCTGAAGCTTTGCGCGCTTCGGTGCAAAGCACTTCGATGGTTTCCTTTGAGGGCGGATTGTCCGGACTCCCTATTGCGAGCGAAACCACGTCCTTTCCTTCGGCGTTCATGTGTGCCACTTCTGCGCATTTCCTCGAGAAGTAGTATTCACTGACTGCTGAAAGGCGGTTGGCGGGTTTAACTTTCTGAGCAGTATCCATAATGTGCGGTAGTTTATGTGTTGGTCTGTTTTATTTTCCTTCGTATTCTCCGAGAATCCTCAACTGTCGGGTCAGTGGGCGCACGGCATCTATGCTTTGGCGGTAGCGGTGGAAATCGGAATAGCTCACGTCGACATAGAAAAGGTATTCCCATTCTCGTCCAATGATGGGGAGCGACTGAATCTTTGTCAAACTGAGGTGATAGAAACTAAAGATGCTCAACACCTGGCTCAAACTGCCTTCAGCATGAGGCAGAGAAAAGACGATGGAGGCTTTGGTGGAGCGGTGAACATTCCGCAGGGTCTCAGCGGCCCAAGTATTACTGAGCACGAGGAAGCGGGTGTAGTTGTGCTTGTTGTCCTCTATGGAGCGTTCCAGAACTTTTAGGCCGTAGAGTTCGGCTGCATCGGCGTGGCAGATGGCGGCGTGTCCATGGAGTTGCATCCGTGCTATTTTCTCCGCCGCACCTGCCGTATCTTCGGCCTCCACCACTTTCAGATGGGGACGGTGAGAAAGGAAGTGGCGACATTGGGCCAAAGCCACAGGGTGTGAGTTCACTTCCTTCAGCATCTCAGGACTATCGTCGGGCAAACACATCAAACTGTGCTCTATATGGAGCTTGTGTTCTCCCACAATGGTCATGCCGCTCTGCTGGAGCAGTTCGTAGTTGTGGAGCAAACTTCCTGCTATGGTATTCTCTATGGCTACCAGTGCGAGCAAATCGTTGTCCTGCCGAGTCTGTGCAAACAAACTTTCAAACGTATCGCAGCAAACGAGCTCTATCTCCTCACCAGCAAAAAACTGATGGGCTGCAATGTCGTGGAAAGAACCTTTGATGCCTTGTATCGCTACTCGTTTCATTTTCTTTGTCTTCTTTCGGTGGTGGATAGGAACTGAAAGATAATAAAAAATCCCGCTCTATCGGGCGGGACATTTAATAGGTTTCATTTTCTTATTTTATGCATACGACATCCCGCTTCACTTGTTCAGCAAAGTAATAATAAAAGTAAAAGTTAAAACCTTTATTGGGTGTCATATATCTATCGAATGTACTTGTTAATGCTGCAAAGGTAGTACTTCATACGGACGCACCAAACAAAAACAAGTTTTTTTTCTAAGAAAGCCTAAAGAAACTTATCTTTTCCTCTTTTCGCCCCAAGAACACTTTATGACAAAGAAGCCTTCTGTCTATTTTCGTCAAGAAATCTCTTATTCTATTGACCTGAGAATGGCTCGAAATCCAACTTGAAACAAAGTTATTCTCAGACCTGTCCGACTCATCCGCCCCATCCACTAAGGATGTTTGAGGATACAATAAGACAATCCGCGAACATCCTTATTGCTTCGGCTAACACAATAAGGATATTGGCGAACACGATAAGGAAAATGATGGAAGAGGATAGAGCATTTTTCAACAAAAAGGAGAAAAACGCGTCTTTTTCCCTCCGAAACAGAGTTTTTTGCGCACATCCTCATAGCTTCGCTTTGAGGATTTTTGAACAGATACCGCGCATTTTTATTTTCTTAACATCTATTTTGTGTTTCACCAATGTAAAGATAATACGCACCAAAGAGAGCATTCAACCTCTCTCATGTACTGACAGATAGTAGCCTTTTAGGGGTATTTCTGCATGTAAAAGACGTTAATAGAAAGGAAGGAAACAAACTTTTGCTTAACTTCGCAGCACTATGCACGAAGAAATACAGGATTTCATTGATGCGCTGGAAAGCTACATCAATACCGCTCTACGCGAAAGCTTAGAACCGGCCGAATACACGCATGAAGCGTTGGAAATTGTGGATGCCCGCAATCATTTGTTCCGCTCTGCTGGTGAGCGCGCCACAGATGAGGAAGCCAACATCTATGCGCTACGCGATCTCCTGCACATCGATGTTGACACACTTGAGACACAAGTGAACCGGGCAAGGCTCAGAGCCGTGGCTCGAAACTATTTTAATGACTAACAGATCAAAAACAGTATGGAAGAAAATATTAAATATCACCACCAACTCCCTATTCAGCTTCGCTTCAACGATGTTGATCGCTACGGCCATGTGAATAACAATGCCTACTTCTCTTTCTATGATTTGGGCAAGGTGGATTATTTCAATTTAGTTTTGAAAATCTACAACGGGAAGCCGGATGTAGTACCTGTGATTGCTAACATCAATGCGGACTTCATAGCTCCTGTTCTCTATGGTGATGATATTGTCATGGAAACTTGTGTGAGCCATGTGGGGCGTAAGAGTTTCACGCTTGAGCAAAGGGCCATCAACCGAAAAAACAACAACGTGGTTTGCCATTGCCGTTCTGTTATGGTGTGTTTCTCACTAAAAGACCAAATCTCGGTAGAAGTCCCCGACTCTTTCCGCCGTGCCATCGAGGAGTTTGAACATACAAAATTCCCGCTCGAGAAATAAGAAAACCTCTCCTAATGCCCTGCTCCAGTAGGGCATTACCTATAAAATTAAACTTTCACTCATGTCACAAGTCATAACCTATACGCTGGACATCCGCAAAGACATCGACCGACTTTGCTCTGAGAACTACGACCAGATGTTTATCCTGACAGACGACACAACGGAGCTACTCTGTCGCCCCTTACTCGGACACATAAATGGCCTTGAGAAAAGCATCGTTATCCCAGCTGGCGACGACAACAAGACATTGGAAACCGTCAGCAAAGTATGGACGGAACTGCAACAGCGCAAAGCCAGTCGCCACTCGCTGCTCATCAATCTGGGCGGAGGTATGGTCACGGACCTCGGAGGCTTTGCGGCCTCCACCTTCAAACGAGGGATAGACTTCGTTAACATACCCACAACGCTGCTTGCCATGGTCGACGCGGCCGTTGGAGGTAAGACGGGCATCAATTTCAATGACTTCAAAAACGAAATAGGCGTTTTCCGCGATGCTCGAGAGGTTATTATCGACACTTCCTTCCTGCGATCGCTCGACAGCCAGAACCTGCGTTCGGGTTATGCTGAGATGCTGAAACATTCCTTGCTGAAGGATACCGCTATGTGGGCAAGTCATGTAACATTCGACCTTTGCAAACCTAATTTTGTGCAGCTCCAAGAAATGGTGCGTCAAAGCATCGAGGTGAAACGTGCCGTTGTGGCTAAAGACCCAACAGAGAAAGGCATCCGAAAAGCCCTCAACTTGGGGCACACCTTCGGTCATGCATTCGAATCGCTGGCGATGTTGCAACAGCGCACGGGACTTCACGGTTACTTTGTGGCTTGGGGACTTATCTGCGAACTCTATCTGAGTTGCTCCCAAGGTTTCCCTATCGACAAGATGCGGCAAACGGTTCGCTACATTCGTGAAAACTATGGAAATTTTCCTTTTAGTTGCAACGACTACGAACATCTCTATCAGCTGATGCTTCACGACAAAAAGAATGTGGGAAATGTTATCAACTTCACCCTACTGCGTGATGTGGGCGATATTCTCATCGACCAACACGCCACGAAAGAAGAAGTGTTTGAAGCCTTCGATTTTCTGCGAGAAGGCTGAGAGAATTCTGTCGGAATAGAGCCGACATCATTTTGATTCAGAAAACTAAAAATAGATATAACAATGAAAAAAATCGTACTTATCGTAGCTTTGCTGGCAGGTATCATGCTGCCCTCTACGGAGGTGGCACAAGCTACTACAACTCTTTCACAAAACAATACATCCGATCAACCCAGCGCCGAACAGTTAAAACGCCTCGGTTTGGCCAATGCGCAGCTCACTTCAGTACGCAAAGGCATTTGGAGCGTTAGTCTAAACGGCCAGAGAGCGGGGTACGTCATCAACAGTTCCTCTTACGCGAAGAAAGTGACCGGCTACAACGGATACACTCCCGTACTTGTTTACGTCAACAAGGCGGGTAAGGTGGAACACATCTATACATTGCCCAATCAGGAAACTCCCAAATTTTTTAAGATGGCTTCTGCTAATCTGATCAAATGGAAAGATGCTAGCGCCAAGAAGGATGCCAACATGCAGGTAGATGCTGTCAGTGGAGCTACTTATAGTAGCAATGCCTTGAATAAGAATGTTCAGGCAGCTCTCGCAGCTTATAATAAGTATTGCAAGTAATGTCTAACGGATGAATATTCCAAAAAAGAAACAGATAGGCACTGCTGGCAAAACGCGCTGGACAGATCTTTTGTCACAAGCGGTTTCGCTGATGATTGTGTTCTTGATGCTGGCCTCCGTAGCCCTTACATCGGGCCGGCTCTTTGGAAAAGACATCACAGCAAAAGCTACATCGCAGGCGGAAGCCGCACCTACTTACTCCTTGCCCACGCCGCAGGAATTGGCAGATTTGGGGTATCCGAACGCAACTCTATCCGAGCGCGATTCAGCTATATGGGATGTAACGACAAGTGATGGAAAATCCGTCGGCAGACTCTACAACTCGGCGCGCTGGGGTAAGAACATCATTGGCTTTGCAGGTCCTACACCGCTCTTCATACTGACCGACACCAACGGGCGAGTACTCCATATAACAGCACAAGCCAACCAGGAAACGGAAGGTTACTTCGGGCAAGCGTCACAGTTGCTCCACGCCTGGAATGGAAAGACTCCGGCTGAAGCTCTGAGCCAGAAAGTGGACGCCATAAGTGGTGCCACTTATTCGTCGCGGGCTATTATCGGTAACGTACAAGCCACTTTTTCGGCATTGGAAACGGGAAGTTCTGCAATAGGTAAGGCTCCGTTGTTGGGCTGGACAAAGACGGTGGTGGTCATTGCCGTGATGCTGTTCGGCATCCTTGCTGCATGGAAATTTAGAGGAAACAAGCGCGTGCGCATCACGATGTTGGTGCTCAATGTCCTTGTACTTGGTTTTTGGACGGGGCAGTTTATTTCTCTCTCGCTCCTGCGAAGCTGGATGGAGAACGGAGTTGATTGGATAGGTGCCCTTCCTGCTGTAGCAATGGTGGCTTTTGCCATTCTGCTCCCCTATTTTGGTCGTAAGAATTTCTATTGCACATGGGTTTGCCCTTATGGTAGTTTTCAGGAGCTGGCTTGGATGCTTCCGCTTCCCAAGATCAAAGTAAACGCAAAAGTATTCCGCCGAATGAAACAACTGCGCATCGTGGTGCTGGGGATTATCCTGCTGATGCTTTGGATGGGCATAGGTGCGGAAATCTTAAACTACGAACCGTTTACAGCCTTTATGTTCACGAGCGCTCCTATCGGCGTGGTGATTTTCTCGGCCGCGTTCGTTGTTCTGAGCCTCTTCGCCCCACGCCTCTGGTGTCAAGCTCTCTGCCCCGTAGGCATGTTGCTCAACACAGCTGAAGATCGCACCATCCCAACAAAGAAAGTGAAGAAATAAAGCCGCACAACAACGACTGAGAGTATCACAACTTCAAACACAATCGTCAAATCTATATGAACAAGTATAAAATCATTTCGTTCTTCCTTGCCATCGCTCTGCTGGCAGCAGAAGCGCGCCTTTTCATGGGTAATAATGCGCAAGAGGTGAGCACTTCCGAGGCTGTATTTCAGAACATATTGACGCGTAGCTCTATCCGAGAGTACACCACAGCGCCCGTGTCGCGCACCATGCTTGATTCGCTCTGCCGCGCAGCTATGGCAGCTCCAACAGCCATGGACAAACGCCCTTGGAAGTTTGTTGTCATCGACGACAAAGCTGTGCTGCAAGAACTGACTAAAGCTCTACCCTACGCTCAGGCTTTGAAAACGGCTCCCGCAGCCATAGCTGTTTGTGGCGATCCTACTCTCATGGACAAAGAGCATAAACCTACGGAATGGTGGGTGGAGGACTGCTCCGCAGCCACAGAGAACATGCTGCTCGCTGCACATAGTTTAGGACTGGATGCAGTATGGTTGGGCGTTTATCCAGCCGAGACGCTCGTAACTTCAGTTAGTAACACTTTGAAACTTCCTTCAAATCTGAAGCCACTCTGCATTGTTGCACTCGGCCATCCTAAAGGTGATGCTCAGCCGAAGAATAAATACGTGAAAGACAACATACGCTACAACGTGGGAGACTTCCCCGGTGCGCAAGCAGGAGAGGAAGAGGAAAGCACAGAAGGCGGAGGTTTCTAAGCCGCATAATCCAACTTACAAAAAGAGATGTGACATTTTGTTGCATCTCTTTCTCATTTTTAGACCGAATTATTATGCGAGTAAAAATAATCTCGTAAATTCGCGCCTATGTTAATCATCTTGTCAACTTCCCTTACGCAAGAAATGAAGACAACCGAAACGCTCACTTCATCGGAACTTTACAGTCAAAGATACCCCAAGGATAGCGGCAGCCATAAGCAGCAATGTTTCAACGCTGGTAGGCTTTGCGCATTAACAGCTTACTCGTGGCAATCAATCTGAAAGACTAAAAATAAAATACCAATATGAAAAAGACCTCCAAAGTAAGTATCTTCACCAAAATTCCTTCAGGTGTCATTTGCTTAGTCCTTATCACCGCTCTGTTCTGTTATATGGGCAGCAAAATGGGTGCAGCAAATATGCTCAACACCATTATGAAGACGGCGCACGACTTATTACTCAACACGTGCTTCTACCTGATGGCCATCTGCGTCATTACGGGAGCTATCGGCAAACTCTTTGTGGAGTTTGGCGTAGTGGACATGCTCGAAAAACTCTTGCGTCCACTCATGCGTCCGCTATTCAACTTGCCTGGCGTGGCCTCTTTGGGAGCGGTCTTGACTTTCCTGTCCGACAATCCAGCCATCATCACGCTGTCCAAAGACAAGCGGTTTGCCAGCTACTTTAAGAAATACCAATTTATTTCCCTCACCAACTTCGGTACAGCCTTCGGAATGGGCCTCATCGTTATCATCTTCATGATTGGGCAAGGCTTTTTCATCGAACCTCTTATCGGACTCTTCGGTGCCTTCTGCGGGTGCATCGTTTCCACACGACTAATGCAGCGCTTCATTATCAAGAAGTACCCCAACTTTGCCGAAGAGAGCGCCGTAGTAAACCCCGAAGCACGCGAAGGCCAGCGCGCTTTGGCTGCACAAGTGGAACACCAAGAAGAAAACGGCATATTCTTACGCACCCTGAATGCACTGCTCGACGGAGGGCGTTCGGGCGTCGACATCGGTATTGCCATTATCCCCGGCGTACTCATCATCTCCACGCTCGTTATGATGCTGACCTTTGGCCCTGCTGCATCGGGCCAATACTCTGGCGGAGCTTACGAGGGAACTCAACTGCTGCCCATGCTGGCCGATAAAGTGGACTGGCTCTTTGACTGGCTCTTCGGCTTTTCCGATCCCCATCAGATTGCTTTCCCTATCACGGCACTTGGAGCTGTTGGAGCGGCCTTAGGACTTGTACCTAATTTTGCACAACACGGTTGGCTCGACGGAAATGCTATTGCCGTTTTCACGGCCATCGGTATGTGCTGGAGCGGATTCTTGAGCACACATACGGCCATGCTTGACTCACTGGGTTACAGAGAGCTTACGTCGAAGGCTATCATCTCACATACTTTCGGCGGCATTGCAGCTGCTCTCGTGGCGCATTGGATTTACCTACTGACAACTCTTATTTGATAATAGAACGAAAAGACATAAAACTAAATGGGATTCTTCAAAAACCTCTTTGGAACTTCCGAACCTAAAACGGAAACCGATCAAAAGAACGACACAGAAAAGATGTTCAATATTTTCCATGACGACGGCGTGCGCGCCAAGAACATGGGTGAACTCAAATTTGCAGAACAGTGCTTCACAAAAGCTCTGGAGATTCGCGATGATGCACCTACGCGCAGCTATCTGGTGGAAGTGCTCATCCTTCTTCAACAGTACGACGAGGCAGTGCCGCAACTCCAACATTTGCTGGATGCTGCCCCCGACAATCTCGAAGTAGCCCTCCTCTTGGCTAGCACCTACGGACGGACAAAGAACTACGAATCAGAACAAGCTCTTACCGACAAAATCAGAGAGCAGCATCCCGATGAGCCTCGCGCCCTCTATTTTGCGGGCGAAGCTGCACATGGGCTGGGACAAGACTTTCAGGCCATCGCTTTCCTCACGCAGGCTCTTCAACAGGAAGAACATTATCCAGCCGCTCTCCTACTTCGCGCGCAGATTCTGGCTTCTATGGGACAATACAACGAAGTGCTCGCCGATGCCGAAGCTCTTTTGGCGCTCGACAATGAGAATGAAGAATACCTTCTGCTTCATGCAGATGCTTTGCAAGGCACAGGCCGCGACACAGAAGCCGAGGAGGCGTATCTAAAAGTGCGCGAAATGAATCCTTTCAGTATGGAAGCGATGGAGAAATTAGGGGCATTCTATGCTCTCCACCATCAGTTGGATAAGGCTTTGGCTCTCTACGATGAGGCCATAGAGTTGCAGCCCGACAACGCCGTTGCCTACAAACTTCGCGGGGCTGTAAAGCTCCAGCTCAACGACAAACTCGGCGCTGAAGACGACCTAAAGAAATCTTTAGAGCTCCAACCGGAGAGCGCGAAAGAACTTGACGGTGAATACTCCAATATCGAAAACAAGATGGAACAACGCTATCGGGCACAGAATCCATTCCAGTTCTAAACATCCCTATCATGAACGAATTTCCAAAACACTTGCTTGCGCTGGCCTTCTTCAATCTCATCCCGGCCCTGCTTAGCGTGTTCTTTCTCTTTGGGGGAGCCACCATTGGCTATAGCCCAAACGCCATTCTCTCCTTTCTGTTCTACCTTCTGAGTAACCTGCTGTGGATTATCCCTGTCAGCACTTTCTTTTTTGGCCTTAACGAGTTCCGTCGCGGTTATGAGAAACGCAGTCTTGCCCTTCTCATCGGTGGGTTTCTCTTTACCATCGGCGACATTCTCTTTCTGATTCTCAGATAAAGACAGAGCACTCACAAAACAGATAATTTCAATCTTATATTACTTCTTCACGCCTGCTGAAATGCCCTATGTTTCAGTGGGCGTTCTTCTTGAAAACTGGAACAAAACAGAGATAGAAAACTGCCCGATATTTTTACAACAGGATAGAACAAAATAGAATCAGAATCGCTGCCTTCTGCTCATTCGTTTCTCAAAAATCGAACAAAAAAGGATTGATTTTTGAAAACACACCTCAAAAATATGCGCCAACAACATAAAAAGAGGGACTAAAAGCCTCGTCTAAGGATTTTCTGGCCTTATCTCATCCAAAAACAGAATAAGGCTGCCAGCCGACTTCCTTATCGCGTGGGCTGACGCAATAAGGAAATTATCAAACATCCTTATTGTATTCTCAAACATCTTTATCGGACTGGTCGGAAGAGGCGGACTGATTGGAGAATTACTTTACGAGAACTTGGATTACAAGCCATTCTCACAGCCATAAAATAAGAAGTTTGTTTACAAAACAAAAGCAGCTACCTCAGAAGAAGTAGCTGCTTTAAAAAAGGTACAAACCTATGAATTCAATTTAGTAGTGTATTCAGATTCAAAATTAGGTGTGAAAAAATCAGAACCTAAACGCTGTTGGATTTCTTCAGGTGAGAAGAAACGCCCTCCGTCCAATTCGTCGGAAGGATGAGGCTGCGCAGCAGTTGTAGTGCGAAAGACATTCACAAGTTCGCGCTCTCGGCTGGACTCAAAGATATAACTGGTCACAAATTCGGGCTGGTAATCCGTAGGACGAAGGCCCAATTCCTCCCAAACCTCCCGCGCCAAAGCATCCTCTATACTCTCGCCAAAATCTACGTGTCCGCCACACGCCGTATCCCATCTCCCTGGCTGTATGTCCTTCCAGTCGGGACGCCTTTGCAGGAACAGTTCTCCTTTTGTATTGAACACATGGAGATGAACCACGGGGTGGAGCAATTTAGACCCATCGTGGCAATGACCGCGCGAGGCTTGTCCAACAACATGCCCCGCTTCATTAACTATGGGAAATATCTCGTTTTTGTTTTCTTCCATTTTTTCAGCAGTTGGGTATGCCTTCTTTCGTCAGCAAGACAAAGAAGGCAGAACACATCAAAAGTTGAGCAAACAGCCGTCGCCGTAGGAAAGGAAACGGAAGTCGTGCTCCAGCGCATAGTTGTAGATGCGCCGCCAATCTCCTTTGACAAAGGCCGAAACGAGCAAGAGAAGAGTGGACTGCGGCTGGTGGAAATTCGTTATCATCGTCCGCACAACGTGGTATTCATAGCTCGGAGCAATCATTATCTGCGTGCTGGTGTGGAGCGTAGGTAGATTGTTGCGCTCCAGATAGTCGAGAATGTTTTGCAAAGCCTGCAAGGTGGTGATCGGTTCAACAGTTTGCGCTGCATATTCATAGGGCATCCATTGCGGCACACGCAATTCTTCCTCGGTAGCATTAGGATGCTGCTGCAAGATTACGCCTATATAGTAAAGGCTCTCAAGGGTGCGCACCGATGTAGTACCTACAGCGATACATTGCCCGCCGTGAGCTATCAGTTTCTCTATCGAAGTGCGCGCCACAGCAATCCACTCACTGTGCATCGTATGCCCTTCGATTTCTTCGCTCTTGACAGGCTTAAACGTGCCAGCACCTACGTGGAGCGTAATCTCATCACGCTCTATGCCGTGGGCATCTAATTGTGACAACAACTCGTCGGTGAAATGAAGGCCAGCAGTGGGAGCTGCCACCGAACCTTTTATCTTAGAATAGACCGTTTGGTATTCTTCCAAATCCCGTTGTTCCGTATCGCGGTTCAAATATGGCGGTATGGGCAATTCACCTATCGCATCGAGAATCTCGGAGAAAGCAACGGTATCATCGTTCCAATCGAAAGTTACTTCGAAGCCCGTACCAGAAACTCCTCCGCGCTCGGCCGTCAGCGTGAGCAACTTATCTCCTACCTTGATTTCCTGCTCCAAACGTCCTTCTTTCCATTTCTTCATATTACCGATGAGACAAGTCCAAGTGACACGGCGCGTGGTGGAAAAGTTCACCTGATAGTCGGACGGCGTGTGCGGTTCGAGACAAAAGACCTCGATGAGAGCACCCGTAGCCTTGCGAAAATGAAGACGAGCATAGATCACCTTCGTATTATTGAACACAATGAGTTGTCCTGGCTGTAGATAGTTTGTCAGATTGTGGAAAACATCTTCTCTGATGCCTTCTTGATTATAAAGGAGCAACTTGGCCTCATCTCTTTTCTCGAGCGGATGTTTTGCAATGCGCTCGTCGGGCAAGTCGTAAGAAAAGTCTTTGATGTGTATATGTCGTGGATCTTGCATAAGTTGTAAGTTTTTTTCAGTCGGCAAAAGTAATCAATTCAACTGGTACAAACAAAAAGCACCTCCCACGTGGGGATGTGCTTGAGAGAGATAGGAAACGAAACAACGGAGGGAAAGTTAGTTGAGTACTTCCCACTCGATGAGCAATTTATTATCGCTCACATGACTTCCCGCTAAGAAGAGCGCATAGCTCACTTCCAAACGTCCACCCATCTCGGACATAGCAGCCTGATAGCGATGTGTGTGAATCTGCATAGGAAGTGTACCATGGGGAGTGATGTAGCGAGAATCTATACGCTCGCGTTCGGCAAAAGTCATACGCGAGCGCACCTGCCCCATACGCCGCAATTCAGCCTGCACCATATCGAAAAGAACATGAGTAGGACCGCCATTGTCAGCCTCGTTGTAGCTGAGCAGATGACGGTTGTCGTGAATACCCCAAGTGCCTTTGAATGTATTTTGAATCTTTTCAGTTTGTCCGCCAACATTTGTAATCAAGCGGGTATGAATGGTAACGGTTTGCATCTTTATCGTACTATGATTTTCTTACTGTTATGGAGGTAGGCTCCTGGTTCTGAAGGCTGCGCAACACGGAGGCCGTCGAGGCGATGCCAAACCTCTCGTCCCACTACTTCAGCGGAACGAACAGCCGTAGTAGCTGGCAGCGTGAACGATACTTGGCGCACTATAGCCCACGGGCTGCGCACCAGCAACGTATAGGTGTGCCCGGGAATAAGTTGGGAAAACTGAACGGTATCTCGCATCGATTCGCCACTATTTAGATAGATATATTTCGGATGGCGCGTGCCCTGCACCGAGACATCAAGGCCAGGAATGATTTCATAGACCAAAGACTGCCCCGTACGGGAAAGACCGGCCGCATTCTCCACAGAAAGCGTGATGCGAACAATGCTGTCGGAAGGGAAAGTTAGCTGCGGCTCAGAAAAAGTCAGTTGTGCTCCGCTCCCCGCTACTACTGTCAGCGTGTCAAGACTGAAGATATGGCGGTCGTCGGGTGTCAATCGGAGGACACGCTGGCCCAACTGGCGGAAGCGCGCATGCAGCAGAAGAGTCTTAGCCTCGCCCGGCTGCAAAGTTGCAGAGGTGATGCCAACGTAGTCCGCTTGTCGCAACGTGTCGGTATCGGAAGGGAGATTGGTGAATAGGGCAAAAGGAGTAGTTAGTGGGTATGTAGCAGTGTTTCTAACAAAGAGACGGAGGCGCGTGTAGATGTCGCGCGTGGGAACATCAAGGATTTGCACGGAATCGATAGCTATTTCTGTCCCCGTTCGCTGGAGCGTGTCGGGGAGTTCCACGGAAAGATTGTCGGGATGTAGGAACAACACTTCTCTATTTGCAAAGAAACCCTCGCCCTTTCCTACTTCCGTTTCCTGACCGAGCGGTTCTGGGAAATAAAGAATATCGAAATTGAAATAGCCGTCATAATCACCGCCATAGCCCCAATTGACATGGAAGTTTCCATCTTTATCCTGCCCATCGAGTACAAAAGCATGACCACCAAGATGCTGAACATTGCCAGCACAATATACTGGGCGTCCGGATTCTACTTCGTTACGGATAGCAGCTACCCAAATGGAAGGATCGTACTTATAACTGTCGAGATAGTGTACATACTTCAAACCAAAAACGCGCTGCAGCGGCTTGAGAGCTCGATAAGAACTAGCAGCACTTTCTCGCAGCCCCCAATTCATGTGAACGGCCTGGCCGAGATAATAGCTCAAACGGGCAACGGCATCTATGGATGCGGCGGATTCCGCACCAGTGTAGTGCGGCAGTATCAGCCTTGAATCGACAGTCGCTCCAGGGTTAATGTCGGGTATCTGGTAGTTTTTTGTTGTCCAACCTTTGAGCGTATCTTGCAAGGTATAGACACGCTGATAATAAGTCAGTATCTGCTCTAAGGCCGTAGCCACACAGCCCACCACGCAACGTTCCGAACTGAGAACAGAATCGGCGTTAAGAAAGAAAGGACAAGCGGAATTATAGGGATGTCCCTGCGAGCGAATAGAAGAGAGCAAGGGGGCGACAGCACGTCCCGAGAAAGCAGGAACAGAACGATGGTGCGCATCAATGGGCAGCAGGGGCAAGAGGCGGTCATACTGCTGCAAAAGAGTGGAAAGCGCGGGTGGAATGGTGCGAGCCTTGTAAGTGCCGTAAGCCAGAACTTCGGGAAGGCGATCATCAGCGGCCGCGAGAACAAACTTATTGCCTGCCACAAACAGATAAGAGGCTGGAGAAGTGCGTAGGGTGAGCGGATGGACAGCTGCTTTGCGCTGGCCGCCCTGCTTAAAATAAGATACCACACGCGCCCGAGCCTCGTCTTCGCTTACGGACTGAGCGGAGGCAATATGAGAGAAACTAAGAAGTAGGATAAAGAAGCACGCGCACCGAAGAGAGACAGGTGTGCATAGATGGGATAAGCCGAAAGAAGCAAAGGTTCTTCGCAATATTTTGGAGTAGAAAGATTTCATCTGAATATTAAAAATGAACAGCAGGCTTAGTCTGTTACTGCCTACATCAAAGGTGATAAAATACGTGCATGAGATTCAAGCAAACGTTTCCATAAAGGCCGCTGCATCCAATGGTCGTAGGAAACTTCTTCACAATCCTCTTGAGCTGTCAGAAAGAGTTGTCGCAAATCAGTTGCCGTCTGCTGATTGTAAACATAAGCATTGGCTTCAAAATTATTCTCAAAACTACGGAAATCCATATTGGCAGAACCAACAGAACTAAACTCATCATCGGCCACGAGTACTTTAGCATGCAGAAAACCGCCTTTATAGAGGAATATCCTTACGCCAGAAATCAGTACATCTTGGAAAAAACTCTCGTTGACCCAGCGAAGGAACAACGCATCAGGGCGAGCGGGCAACATGATACGTACATCGACGCCTACAAGGGCTGCCGTCTGCAACGCTTGCAGGAAAGACTCCGTCGGAACAAAGTAAGGCGATTGTATATAAATGTAGTTGCGTGCGTTCTGTATGAGCCACGACAGCGAGTAGGCTATCTCTGAATACTGCGCAAAAGGTGTACTGAAAACAATTTGGGTAAGTTGCCGACCAAAGGTTTCTGTCGATGAGGGGAAATAGGATTGCTCCGTTTTCAACTCTTCCGTCACAAAATACCAGTCGGAAAGAAAAATACGCTGCAGGGCGCAGACACTCTCACCCTTAAGCTGTAGCTGCATATCTAACCAGTCCGCCGCGCGAAGTGGGGCGTAGCGAAGTGCAAGATTCATGCCGCCAATGAAACCCGTATGGCCGTCGATAATACAAACCTTGCGATGATTGCGATAATTGACTTTTCGCGTCAAAGAAGGGAAACGTACGGGCTCAAAAGCCGCACAGCGAACACCAGCCTTTTCTAGCCGATGAAAAAAAGTCTCAGGGACACGCCAACATCCCACATCATCGTAGAGAAGTCGGACCTCCACACCTTCCCGTGCCTTGTCTGCCAGAGCATCTGCAACAAGCTGGCCGATTGCATCGGCTTCAATGATGTACGTTTCTATATGTATATGATTTTTTGCGGCATAAATGGCGCGCAACAAAGCTTGTAGGAATTGACGTCCCGAAGGCAATAATTCAGTAGCATTATTGCCGGTGATAACGCTCAAATGGTTTCTCTCAAGACCTTCTATAAGAGGAGCGAAACGCTTAGGAAATTCACGGACAGAAGGCTCGTAGCAAACTTCCAGCATACGTTGCGTAATGCAATCATAAGCGCGACGACGGAAATGATGCTCACGCCGAACATTTTGTCCGAAGAAATAGAAGAATATAAGGCCAATGATGGGCAACAGCCATATCACAATGAGCCACGCAATAGTTTTGGGCGGCTGGCGGTTCTCCAAAACGATGACTATAGCCGTACTCATGATGAATACTGCGTATGCAATCACTATTATATATAGAAGAACTTCCGTCCACATCTTTTCTGTTCCTTGCTGTAGTAAATATCCTAGTTTCCTTCTTTCGCAAAAATACAGGAAAATTTAGGATTTTACGCCACATCTCCCATTTTTTCTACCGCACTTACTGACAAACTGCTGCTAAATCAGTCGGTTAATAACACATCTTTGAGGAGCTTTTCTCTAAGTCTTATCAGAGTGGTGCGGAGAACCGAAATAGATTCAACTATCTTCCTCAAGTTCTTCGCGCTGACTCTCCGGCCAATTCACAAGATAGAGTCTGCCGGTGGTTCTCGTAAAGGCAGTGTAGAGCCAACGCAGATACGCTGTCAAATCCATCTCGGGCGGCAGATAGCCTTGGTCCACAAAAACGCGGCTCCACTGCCCGCCCTGCGCCTTATGACAAGTGACGGCGTAAGCATATTTGAGCTGCAAGGCATTATAATAAGGATCTTGGCGAAGCTGCTTCATGCGCTCTTTCTTCGTTGGGAGAAAAGCATAGTCGGCCAGTACGTTTTGATACAGACGTTCCTGCTCTTCACTTGTCAGCGAAGGCGATTCGCTGGTCAGCGTATCAAGCAAAACGCGGCAGTCCATCTCGTAGTCGTTATAATCAGGAAAACGGAGCGTAGCATCAGCAAAATGAAAACCATATTGCTCGTGTACGTTGCGAATACTAACAACTTCGGCCGTATCTCCATTTGCAATGAAATCGAAAGGTAAGCGGTCGTTCTGTCCGAGCGTCTTTAGTAATTGCTCGGTCCAGAAATAATTATTTTTCACAGCCATTACCAAATCACCACGAGCCAGTTGGTCCTCGCGATCAAAAATGCGTGCACGAATTCCTCCATTATAGACATTGGCCCGCTTATTGGAACGCGTCACAACTATAGTATCACCCGTGCCATAATCGCTATAAGCATCAACAAGTGCCTCTATGAGTTCATCTCCAGGCAGGAAGCGCACCTCTCCACGCCTACTCCCTTGAATCACGGGCATATCCAGTAATCCTTCAGATAAGTGTTCGCGCAAACGAGTGGCGCCGCTCAGCACATCAGAACCTTTCGACTGGCGCACAACTTCAGTCAAATCGGCCTCTTCCACATCTAAACCATAACCACGAAGCACATCGCCACGAAGCGCAGGACTTTCATCCTCTCCCACTGGTGGCAACTGTGCCGTATCTCCCACAAAGAGCAACTTACATCCCTCAGCACCATAGACATATTGGAGAAGATCATCGAGCAATAGACCCGTTCCGAAGATACTTCCCATGCCGCCTTGATTGCTCAGCATGGAAGCCTCATCAACTATGAAAAGCGTATAGGGAAACTTGTTGAAACCGAGCGAAAAGCGCGTACCTTCACCATTAAAGCTTTGCTGCCGATAGATGGCCTTATGGATTGTGTAGGCAGGCGTACCGGCGTGAGCACTAAAAACCTTGGCGGCCCGTCCCGTCGGCGCAAGTAGCTGAACAGGTCTCTCCAATTTCTGCATCACTCTAACCAGTGCGCCCACAAGTGAGGTCTTACCCGTTCCCGCATAACCCCGAAGGATAAATGCAGCTTGCGGGCGCGGCAGCACGAGGAAACGTGCCAGTTTCTCCGCGGCTTCGCGCTGTTTGGAAGTAAAAGGAAAATGGAATTCCTGCGCTATCTGTTCAACCAGTTCTTCGTATATCATTGTGATACAAAAGTAGAAAATTATTTGTAATTTTGCTGCCCAGCAACGTATCAGGTATATATCTATCAACAACCTTGGTTTGTCGATGACATTCTTTAGCTTACGTTCTGACTTCTTTAATTTATATCTCAACACAATGGAACTACCCAAAGATCCCATGATGCTATACAGCGTCATCAATATGAAACTCCGCGACAACTATAAGTCGCTCGACGAACTCTGCAAGAAAGAGGACGTTGAACGCGCAAGTATCGAAAAACAACTGGCTACAGCTGGTTTCGAATACTCTCCGGAACACAACAAATTCTGGTGATACAGATGAGCATACTAAGGAAATATCCTTTCTCGCTTATCTGCGTGGCGCTTATCTGGATGCTATGCTTCGACACCACAGAGGGAATGCCGAATGTCAGTATTCCCAACATCGACAAGTTGGTTCATTTCGCGATGTACTTTGGCACTTGCTCCACCATCTGGTGGGAACGCCTCAAAGCCACAGGGCGAGAAGATGTTTGCTGGCTTTTATGCTTTGCCATCATAGCACCTATCTTGATGAGCGGGGTAATAGAGATTTTACAATCGCAGACTACTTACCGGAGTGGGGATTGGGCTGATTTGTTGGCTAATAGTATCGGAGTGTTTGCAGCAATTCCGCTCGGGCACTTCCTTTTAAAACCTATCTTTGAAAATCACTCCGACGAACAAACAGGCGATGGAGAAGAAGAGGTATAAACAATATTGAGCCTCCACTCCACTTGCCTACGGACAAATCGATATTTCCTTTCTTTTTGCGCAACATATTCATTCTGACATCCTATGGAAACGAGCCATTTTCCCACAAAGCTTACCATCCGAGTATCTGACACTCGCCTCTGCTTTGCGCGCTACGAACTACGCCGCGAACCGCTCTTTGCTTTCTCCTCCTGGCAACTGCGCCAAGAGTTTTCGTTGTTGCAAAATCTGCGTGAAGCCATGGATAGAGAGGAACTATTGCAGGCTCCGACCAGTCACATCGAAATTCTCTGCTGCCAACCCGTCACTCCCGTACCACTGGCCGACTTTCAAGAGGAGGACTGCACGAACATCTATAAATATGTATTCCATCAGGAGCGTCCTCACCGTGTTTTCTACGACACCTTGCCGTGTGCCAATGCAGTCCTGCTCTACGGCATGAAGGAAGAAGTGTGTCGCGCCATAGAGGAAGTGTTCGGACAAGTTCACTACACCTCCGCGCTTACCTCGCTGCTGGCTCATCTCTCCCAAAAAGGACTGAGCAATGGTACTGGTCGCCGCTTTTTCTGCCATATCCACGACAATGCAATGGACTTTGCGGCTTTTAACTATACCCGCCTAGAACTCATCAATACTTACGAGATTCACAACACAGCGGATGCAGCTTACTATGCCTTTAATGCGGCTCAGAAACTGGGAGCTGACACACGGCAGGATTCGTTCTTCATCACAGGCAATAAGGCTGAACGCGAAAAGACGGTAGAAGAGTTCCGACAATTTGCGGCAAATGTCTATGGCGTTAATCCTACGGCCGAATACAACCGTTCCATTGTGGCCACCACTCCTGGTGTGCCCTATGATATGATAACTTTCTTGATGGAATAAACTATGCGAGTAATCACTGGAAAATATAAAGGCCGCCGCTTCGATGTGCCGCGCACTTTCAAAGCCCGTCCAACAACCGATTTTGCAAAGGAAAATCTATTCAACGTACTGCGGTCGTACATCGACTTTGAGGAAACCACCGCGCTCGACCTCTTCGGGGGGACGGGAAGTATCACGCTCGAACTGCTCTCCCGCGGATGTCCGCAGGTGACCACTGTGGAGAAGGATCGCCAGCACTATATGTTTATCCGTGCCGTACTACATGAACTCAACGACGATGCTGCCAATCTCTTGCAGGGCGATGCGCTAAAATTTATTGAGCGTTGTCGGCAACCCTTCGAACTTGTTTTTGCCGATCCGCCTTACATACTTCCGGAGTTGCCCGAGCTGCCTGAACGTGTCTTGAAGAGCGATTGCCTCAAGGCTGGTGGACTCTTCATTCTTGAACATGGCAAAAACTACAACTTCAGCCACCTGCCAGAGTTCTTAGAGCACCGCGCCTACGGCAGCGTGAATTTCTCCTTCTTCCGCAAGCCCGAAACAGCCGAATAAGTGCCTCCTTTGGCTGAATTATTGAAGATTTCAGCACAAGCAAGTGAGTCAATACACCTCCCATATCTATACCTCCATAAGAAGGTGAGAGTTCTTTGCAAGCAGTAAGAATTCAGCCTTAGCATAAGCCCGCCCTTTTCTTGACATTGACTCAGGGCGAAATAGATGTTAACAAAATAGAAATCCGCAGTATCTGTTAGAAAATGCTCGCCTCCGGCCTACGCAAACTGAGGCAGATAGTGCGGATTTTAATAAAAAAATGCTCACTTTTTCTATTTTTGAATAAAAATAGCCTGCTTTTCCTTTTCAGCTTCCTTATTGTGTGAGCGGATAGCCTTATTCTGTCAGCTGACGCAATAAGGATGTTGGCAGATAGCCTTATTGTATCCACCAATAGCTTTATCGAACTGGCTTGACAAATTGGACTAATCTCAGAACAACTTTGTTCTGAGTTGGATTTCAAGCCATTCTCAGAACCGTAGAATAAGAGATTATTTTACAATACTTAAGTTTTTAATAAATAATATAATAGGACTGTAGCCTTGGTTTGATAAAATCTCGTAACTTTGCAGTCGAAACGTTTCAAACATATTTTATGTCTAGCACTAAAACAATCAGAACCGCCCTGATTTCAGTTTTCCACAAGGACGGACTTGAGGAAATCCTCAGAACACTTCATGAGAATGGCGTCAAACTACTCTCAACTGGCGGCACACAGCAGTTTATCGAAGATTTAGGTTACCCCTGCCAGAAAGTAGAGGAACTAACCACATATCCCTCCATTCTAGGCGGCCGTGTCAAGACGCTACACCCCAAAGTGTTTGGCGGAATCCTGGGCCGTCGTGGCTTGGCAGAAGACCAAGCCGAGATGATAAAGTATGCCATACCGCAAATCGACCTCGTCATTGTTGACCTCTACCCCTTCGAGGAGACAGTGAAGAACGGAGGTAGCGCAGAGCAGATTATCGAAAAGATTGATATCGGCGGTATTAGCCTGATTCGCGCTGCCGCTAAAAATTTCAACGATGTTGTTATCATCCCGAGTAAACACGAGTATGCCGAACTCCTCGACATCCTCCAGAAGCAAGGGGCTAAAACTGATATCGAACAGCGCAAACATTTTGCAGAGCGAGCCTTCGCTACTTCCAGCCACTACGATACGGCGATTCACGAATGGTTCACGAAATAAATAACAGCAGAAAATAGACAATGAGTTTCTTCAGTAAATTTTTCTCCTTCACACAAGAGCTGGCTATGGACTTGGGCACTGCAAATACCATCATCATTGCAGATGATCAGATAGCAGTCAACGAGCCGTCCGTGGTAGCTCTGGACCAACATTCCGACAAACTACTGGCAGTGGGTCAGAAGGCTAAATTGATGTACGAGAAGACTAACAATAAGATCCACGTTATTCGTCCGTTGCGCGACGGCGTTATTGCCGACTTCAACGCTTGCGAGCAAATGATTCGTGGCCTTATCAAAATGGTCCATTCGGGCCGCCGTCTCTTCTCTCCTTCTCTCAGAATGGTCATTGGTGTCCCTTCCGGTTCTACCGAGGTGGAACTTCGTGCCGTGCGCGACTCAGCTGAGCACGCAGGCGGCCGAGATGTCTATCTGATTTACGAACCTATGGCTGCCGCCATCGGTGTGGGTATTGATGTAAATGCCCCCGAAGGAAACATGATTGTGGATATAGGTGGTGGTACAACGGAAATCGCCGTGATTTCCTTGGGCGGAATCGTTTCCAACAACTCTATAAAGATGGCTGGTGACGACTTCACAGCCGACATCCAAGAGTATATGAGCCGCCAGCACAACGTACGCGTCAGTGAACGCATGGCTGAGCGCATCAAAATCAATGTAGGTGCAGCTCTGACAGACCTAACGGAGAATGCTCCAGAGGACTATGTGGTTCATGGCCCAAACCGCATCACCGCAATGCCTATGGAGGTTCCTGTGTGCTATCAAGAGATTGCTCACTGCCTCGAAAAGAGCATCGCACGTATCGAACAGGCCGTTATCAACGCTTTGGAGAACACTCCACCAGAGTTGTACGCCGATATCGTTAAGAACGGTATCTGGTTGACAGGTGGCGGTGCGTTGCTTCGCGGACTTGACAAGCGACTGACGGAGAAAATTAACATCCCATTCCATGTTGCTGACGATCCTCTCCTTTGTGTTGCAAAAGGCACAGGTATTGCCCTCCAACATGTTGATGATTACACGTTCTTGATGCGTTAATGCGCACAGACATCTCCATAAATAACAATGAGCAATTGTCGTGTCGTGCAATTGTTCATTGTTATTTATTAGGAGTCTGGCCCTTTTTCCAACGGAGAACATAGAACTTGTTCCTCCCGGCTTAGTTTGAATAATAAATAGGCTTGATCCATTGAAGACCTTTCTTGACTTCCTTCGCAAATACAACTTCTTCTTCCTGTTTCTCCTACTGGAAGCAGTGAGTTTCATACTCCTGTTCCGATTCAACAGCTATCAAGGCAGCGTTTGGTATACAGCAGCCAATCACACAGCAGCAACGGTTAATAATTTATATTATGAAGTTATGACCTATCTCAATTTGGGAGATGTAAATGGCCGTTTGACTCACCAAAACACCTTGCTGACTCAAGAAAATGCTTATCTGAGAGCTCGATTGGGAGAACTCTCCCATCAGCCAACGCCCACAGAGCTAAACGTACGTCAGACGCTGGCAAACTATAAACTATTGGACGCCGTCGTTGTGTCCAATTCCACCAAGAAGACCAATAATTATATCGTCATCGACAAAGGAAGTAGTGATGGCGTTCGCCCAGAAATGGGTGTTGTGGGAGGAGGTGGCGTTGTCGGCATCGTTTATCTCACTGGGCCTCATTATTCGCTTGTCATACCTGTTACTAATCACAAGTCAAGCATCAGTTGTCGCGTTCGCGGTCTGGGCTATTTTGGTTACTTACAATGGAGTGGCGAAAAATTGCTCCATGCTTACGTCAACGATATTCCTCGTTACGCTAAAATAAAAAAAGGAGCTATTGTTGAAACCAGTGGTTATAGCGCAGTCTTCCCGCCTGGAATTTTCATCGGTCGCGTGAATAGCGTTGGAAATTCACCAGATGGTCAGAGCTATCGTTTAGATATCACGCTGGGCACAGACTTTGCCACCTTGCGCAACGTATGTGTGGTCATGACTCCTTATCAAGCCGAGATAGACACCCTAAAAGCCCACGCGGCCGAACAAGATGCTCACGACGCTCTCAATGGCTTGGAAACGATACAATAAACATTTCTGAAAATGCACATCTTTGGCTCTCAGATGCGCGGGCTATAACGAATGATAGCTCCCTCCTGCAGAAAAATTGTTCTACAAACTGCTAAATGCTTCTTTATCCGTGTTTCAGACAATATTATCCCGCATAGGTTGGTTCTTATTGCTCTTGTTGCTACAAGTGCTCGTGTTCAACCATATCCATATCATGGGCTACGCCACACCAATGCCCTATGTGTATTTCCTTCTCATCTTGCCCAGCGACACCCCGCGGTGGCTCTACATCCTACTCGGATTCCTGCTGGGAGTACTGATCGACATTTTTGGAAATACACCAGGCATGGCCGCAGCCACTATGACGGCCATCGGCCTTATCACACCGCTACTTTTCAACCTTTTCGGACCGAGAGATCGGGACAAAGACGACAACATCTTACCTTCAATGAGAACTATGGAGCGCTGGCCCTTCGTCCGCTACCTTCTGACTGCCGTTTTCCTACAGTGCCTCATCTTCTTCTCTATCGAATCATTCAGTTTCTTCAACTGGACTTTTCTGCTTATCAATATCGCCGGCTCAACAGTACTGACTACGCTGTTCTGCATCGCTTTGGAGCTGATAAGAAAAAAGCCCTAATGAACACATACAATAATATAAGACACCATTGGAAGCCTACAATTTCAGCAACAGAAAGTTTGTGATTGGCGGTGTAGCTATTGGCATCATCCTTATCTACCTCATACGCCTTTTCACCTTGCAATTGTTGAGCGACGACTATAAGAAAAACGCCGACTCCAATGCTTTCCGGAAGGATATCATCTATCCCTCGCGCGGTCTCATATTCGACCGCAATGGCCAACTTATGGTCTACAACGAACCCTCCTACAACATCATGGTTACAATGAATGAGCAGCAGGGCATAGATACTCTAGACTTTTGCAAAACTGTTGGCATCACTAAAGAGTACTACATACAGCGTTGTGAAGAGATAAAAGATACGCGGAAGAACCCAGGCTACAGTCGATACACGCCGCAGGTTTTCATGACGCAAATACCTCCCGAAGAATACTCCCTATTCCAAGAAAAGCTTTTCCGTTTCAAAGGATTCTCCATTGAGAAGAGATCTATCCGCCACTATGCTGCGGCGGTTGGCGCACACATACTTGGTGACGTGGGCGAGGTGAATCAGACCAACATTGATAGTGATAGCTATTACCAGCCCGGAGACTACATTGGAAAGCTCGGAGTGGAACGTTCCTACGAAAAGGTGCTCCGCGGAGAAAAAGGCTTGCGCATCATGCTCCGCGACGTTCACGGACGAACGAAAGGTCATTATATGAACGGAGCATACGACAAACTGCCAGTGCCTGGGCAAAACATAACACTAGGAGTTGATCTCAAAACACAAGAATTGGCAGAACGATTGCTACAAGGGAAAATCGGAGCAATTGTAGCCATAGAGCCATCAACAGGACAGATTCTGTGCATGGCTTCCTCCCCCAGTTATGATCCCGGTATTATGGTGGGCCGCGACCGCTCTAAGGCACACGAGGCGCTTTCGAAGAATCCGCGCAAACCATTGCTCAACCGTGCTATCATGGGTACATATCCGCCGGGGTCCACCTTTAAGATATCACAAGCGCTCTTAGGTTTGCAAGAAGGTAGCATTAATCCGCAAATCAGTTTCCCCTGCCACCACGGCTTTAGCTATAAGGGACTTCACGTCGGGTGCCACGGACACGCCAGCCCCATCAATCTAGTACCCGCCATCGGTACTAGCTGCAACAGCTACTTTTGCTGGAATCTCTTTCGCCTACTCTCCAACAAGCGCAAGTACGGTTCTGTGCAGAACGCCATGACTGTGTGGAAGAATCACCTTGTGAAAATGGGTTTTGGTTATAAGTTAGGCATCGACCTCCCAGGCGAAAAACGCGGCATGATACCCAATGCTCAATATTACGATAAGGCATACAAAGGCTCGTGGAACGGACTGACGGTTATCTCTATTTCAATCGGCCAGGGCGAGGTTACAGCAACACCTCTACAAATTGCTAACTTAGCCGCACAGGTTGCCAACCGCGGTTTCTTTTACACGCCCCACGTTGTGCGTTCTGTACAAGGGGGCCAATTGGACACACTCTACACTCGCAAGCATTACACCGGCATCAACCGCCGCTGGTACGACTATGCAGTAGCCGGAATGCGCAAGGCCGTTATTGACGGTACATGTCGTTCTGCAAATCTCCCCTGGTTCGAGGTTTGTGGCAAAACGGGTACGGCGCAGAACCGCGGACACGACCACAGTGTTTTCATGGGCTTTGCTCCTATGAATAACCCTAAAATAGCTGTCTCCGTCTATGTAGAGAATGGCGGTTTCGGCAACGTTTATGGTGTTCCCATCGGGGCACTTATCATCGAACAATATCTTCGTGGCCAACTCTCTCCCGCATCTATGCGAAAGGCCGCGGTAATGCAAAATCGGCACATCAAGTATGGAGACTTTGAACGGTAGAAAATACGGCAATCCGGCAGCACGCGCCGATTGGGTCGTTATTCTTATTTTCCTGTTGCTACTAATTGCTGGTTGGCTCTCCATTTGTGGTGCGAGCCACAACTTAGGCGACACAGATTTCTTTTCGTGGGGCACGCGAAGCGGTAAGCAATTAGCGTGGATAGGATGCTCCATCGGCTTGGGAGGTTTCCTCCTGATGGTCGACGACAAATACTTCGATACGCTCGCTCCTTTTCTATACATCTGCATGATGCTTCTGCTGCTTGTCACCCCCTTTATAGCGCACGACATCAAAGGGTCTAAATCGTGGATCTCCCTTGGCCCCGTCAGTTTGCAACCTGCAGAATTTGCCAAGTGCGCCACGGCTTTAGCGGTGGCTAAAGTTATCGGACAGTATGGCTTCAACCTCTCGAATATGCGCAACTTCTTCAAGGCCGCCGGTCTTGTTCTGCTCCCTATGGTGCTTATTGTGTTGCAAAAAGAGACGGGTTCCGCCCTTGTTTATCTGGCATTCTTCCTCATGTTCTATCGTGAAGGAATGCCTGGCTCTATATTGTTTACGGCAGTAGCAGCCGTTTCTTATTTTGTTGTAGGCATCCGCTACGAAGCAGATATTATGCCGGGTACACTGACCACAATTGGGCAGTTCGCCGTGCTTATCATCATTTGGCTCAACGTCGTGGGGATGTGCGCCATCTACCTGAAGCGCAACAACAGTTGGTTCTGGTTTCTCTCCATAGGCTTGCTAATACAACTCATCGCCTATCTCGTTTCAGCCTTCATCAAGCCGTTCGACGTGGCGTGGGTGCAAATCGTTGGTATCATAGCCATGGCTGGTTATCTCATTTGGCAAGGCTTAGGCGAACGAATTAGATCCTACTCTCTCATTGCTATCTTCGCTTTAGGAAGTACTGCCTTCCTCTATTCGGCCAACTTTGCGCTCAACGATGTGCTTGAACCGCATCAGCAAACCCGTATCAAGGTATTGTTAGGTACGGAGGACGATCCACACGGAGCTGGTTATAATGTCAACCAAAGTAAGATTGCCATTGGCTCGGGCGGACTTGAAGGGAAAGGCTTCATGAACGGTACACAAACAAAGCTGAAATACGTGCCGGAACAAGACACCGACTTTATTTTCTGTACCGTGGGCGAAGAGCAAGGTTTTCTCGGCAGTGCGGGCGTATTGCTCCTCTTCCTGATCTTGATACTCCGACTGATTTATCTCTCCGAACGACAGACCACCGTCGCGGGACGAGTTTATGGCTACTGCGTCCTTTCCATTCTCCTCTTCCATGTGTTTATCAACGTGGGTATGGTGATGGGACTCACACCAGTCATAGGCATCCCCCTACCTTTCTTCTCCTATGGTGGTTCAAGTCTTTGGGGGTTCACACTACTTCTATTCATCTTCCTGCGTATCGACGCGAGGGACAAAGTAAGAATGAGATAAAACGTTACGGAACAATAGATACACACGAACTATGGCTAAAAAAGAACATCCCTCACATATCTGGACAGGAGTGATTGTAGGCGCATGCCTACTAACGGTAGTCAGCATCTTCCTGTTGAAGCGCGCCAGCGATCGCCGCTCACCTGTCTATACCCAACTACACCCTGAGGACACAGTAGCAGTGAAGGAACGTATGCCCGTTGCCCGTCCCGACACCACTATCGATGCAACCTATTTGCCCATTCTGCGCGACACCGTGAATGTTGCACTCTCCGACAGCATCACGCGCGACACGCGTGGAGCCTACGAAGCAGGCAGCGAAGACGGCTATTTGGCAGGCATGGACGATGGGGCCACGCAGCATCCCCGCGCCAGCTACGATACCTCAAACGCTTTTACCAAACCGAAGGACAAGGCCGCCTATGTGCGTGGCTATGGCGAAGGCTATCAAAAAGGTTTTGAAGATGGTGCCAAAGGTAAGCAGTTCAACATAGGCAACTAATAATCCTTACAGCAAACATATCCTACTGGCTTTTCCTTCATGCAACGGAAAAGTCAGTATTTTTTATGGAAAACTCTAGGTTGGAAAACAATGCACAAGGAAAGATTGGGATAAACCTTTCTGCTCACCCAGAAAAAGCTAAGATTGTAAAACAAATTCTTATTTTAGAGAGCTGAGAATGGCTTGAATTCTCCATTTCAGTAAAGTGATTCACAAACCTGTTCTGCGTGTCCGATCAGTCCAATAAGGTTAGCGGCAAATGCGATAAGGAAGTCAGCTGACACAATAAGGATGCCGACGGGTAGCCTTATTGTATTTCTAAACAGAATAAGGAAATTTCCTTCTTAGCGACACACGTTGAAGACGAAAAAGAAGAGAAATCAGAGCTTTTCCTTCTTTTTCAGAAAAAAATTAAGAAAAACAGCCAAAAGAATACGTCCAAATATGAATGTGCAAAAGAAAGATACGAACTTTTTAGGGACATTCAACTCCAGAACGAAAATACCTATTGTCAAAAAAGAAGGCGGTAAACAGGAATGTAAGAAGACAGAACTGTTAGCCTCATAGTCTCGTCACCAGCTCCGGAAAAGAGAAGGATTACTTACGGCTGCTGACAGATAAAACTGAGATGCAGTGCTACACATTCCACACGGTTGAGAAGCTAAAAAAGAGAGAAAAAGCTCGGCACATTCTTTCAATTTCTGTGCAGTTTATTTGGTTCGTTCGTCATAATCCCGTACTTTTGCATATCCTTTGCACATAGAAAACAAAGTGTGTTAAACAAAAATCAATATGTCTATAGCCAAAACGCGCCAGACTCTTTTGGAAGTTGCTCGAGAACTTTTTGCTCGTAAAGGCCTTGAAGCAACCACTATGAACGATATTGCTCAAGCTTCACAGCGTGGGCGGCGAACATTGTACACATACTTCCGCAACAAGGAAGAAATCTACTACGCCGTCATTGAGAACGAATTGGAACGCTTGTCTGAGAAAATGGACAAAGTGGCTGCAATGGACATAGAGCCAGAGGAGAAAGTATTGACGCTCATCTACACACACTTGCAAGTGATAAAGGAAACAGTAGCTCGCAATGGCAATCTGCGCGCGGAGTTCTTCCGAAATATATGGAAAGTGGAGCAAGTGCGCAAAGCCTTCGACCGAGAAGAACAGGACATTATCAGCCGCGTGCTGAGAGAAGGCGTAGAACGCCATAAGTTTAACATCGACAACATCGGCCTTATGACCGATATCATCCACTATGTGATGAAAGGTCTCGAAGTACCCTATATCTACGACCGCCTCGGACATGGACTTACGGAAGAAGAATCCATTCCGATGGTGATGCGCGTTATCCGCGGCGCACTGGGATATTGTGCTGATGAAACTAAATAAGAAAGTATTTACAACTAAAACATAAATAAAAATTATGGGACTTTTAACTGGTAAGACAGCCTTAGTCACGGGTGCAGCCCGCGGTATTGGCAAAGCCATTGCTCTGCGCTTCGCTGCAGAAGGAGCTAACATCGCATTCACAGACCTCGTTATCAACGAAGACGCTGAAGAAACCATCCGCGAGGTGGAAGCTAAAGGCGTGAAGTGTAAGGCTTACGCTAGCAACGCTGCCAACTTTGAAGAAACCCAGACCGTAGTAGAAACTGTTAAGGCAGATTTCGGCAGCATTGACGTGCTGGTGAACAATGCAGGTATCACCAAGGACGGTTTGCTCATCCGCATGACAGAAGCTCAATGGGACGCTGTATTGGCAGTGAACCTAAAGAGTGCTTTCAACTTCTGCCACGCCGTTGTGCCCATCATGCTGCGTCAGCGTCAGGGCTCAATCATCAATATGGCTTCTGTAGTGGGCGTTCATGGTAATGCAGGTCAGGCTAACTATGCAGCTTCCAAGGCAGGCCTTATTGCTTTGGCAAAATCCATCGGCCAAGAGTACGGCCCCAAGGGCATCCGCGCCAACGCTATTGCTCCAGGCTTCATTGAAACAGCTATGACAGCAGCTCTTCCTGATGATGTTCGCAAGGATTGGATGACCAAAATTCCACTTCGCCGCGGCGGTCAGACCGAAGATATTGCCAATGTGGCAACATTCTTGGCGAGCGAAATGTCAAGCTATGTCAGCGGCCAGGTTATTCAGGTCGATGGCGGCATGAATATGTAATTTCACACCAATAGGATAAGACGAATCCAACGGACCTTTTGAGGTTTTTCCGCTGGATTCGTCTTTTTAGTTTCTGAAAGCATGAATATCCTGTACGAGGACAACCATATCATCATAGTCAACAAAGCTGCAGGCGAAATTGTGCAGGGCGACAAAACAGGCGACCGCACTCTCTGCGATGAGGTAAAAGCCTATATCAAGGAGAAATATGCCAAACCTGGCGCTGTCTTCTTGGGCATTCCTCACCGCTTGGACCGCCCCGTGAGTGGTATTTGCGTGTTTGCTCGCACGAGTAAGGCTCTGACACGTCTGAACGATATGTTTCGAAAGAGTGAAGTCAAAAAAACATATCATGCCATAGTGGGCAACTGCCCCAAACTGCCCGAAGCAGAACTCGTGCACTACCTCACGCGCAACGAAAAGCAGAACAAAGCCTACGCCCATGAGAAGGAAGTGGCTGGGAGCAAACGCGCAGTATTGGACTATAAGGTGATTGGACAAAGCGATCGTTATACGCTCGTGGAAGTGAATCTCCACACGGGGCGCCATCATCAGATTCGCTGCCAACTGGCAGCTATCGGTTGCCCCATCAAAGGCGATCTCAAATATGGAGCACCGCGCTCTAATCCCGACGGCTCAATTTGTCTGCACGCAGCACACATTGAGTTTGAACACCCTGTGAGTCATAAGCTCATCAGTGTTAGCGCGCCCTACCCTGCTCTGCCCATTTGGCACGTCATGTAAACGTGTCGATGGCTTTGAGAAGTGAACACATCAGCGGCATTTAGTGCTGAATAAAAAAGAGGTAAGAAAAGAAAAAACTAAAAGCCAGTGCTATTCTTTACACTGGCTTTTAGTTTTTATTACGCTTTTCGGAAAGCAGCACAACACCAATTGCGCTGTTGCCCTGCATGATCGAAGATCAGTCCCAAGCGTTCGGCCTCAGCCTTTATGCGTGGAAGATCGTCATAATAGAACCCACTCACAAAGAGCAGACCGCCAACATTCAGACGAGAAACGTACTTCTCCATATCGGCCAAAATGATATTCAGATGAATGTTGGCCAAAATTACATCAAAGGGGCCTACTTGTGGCAGAAGAGAAGCATCGCCCAGAAGCACGTTGATATTTGAAATGTGGTTGAGTTCGAAATTCTCCTTTGAGTTGAGCACGCACCACTCATCGTTGTCGATAGCTGTAAGGGTTGTCGCACCGCGCATACTTGCCAAGATGGCGAGCAAGCTCGTACCGCATCCCATGTCGAGCACGGTGCGCCCTTCCATAGGATTGTTGAGAATCTCGCGTATCATTTGCGAAGTGGTCTCGTGATGGCCCGAACCGAACGACATTCGAGGATTGATTTTAACGTTGTATTCAACCGTTGGCACGTCCTTATGGAAAGGAGCAGAAATCACACAACGATTGTCGATATTGAGTGGCTCGAAGAAATTGGCTTCCCATTCGGCGTTCCAATCCTTATCCTCGGCCTCGTGCCCTTCATAAGAGATTTCAGCTGGCAGCGGGAAGTCGGCCAAAACTTCTTTGAGGCGTTCTTCGCTAAACTCGTCTTTCTTGACGTAAGCTTTTAGTGGTTCTTTGCCTTCTTCGTCCTTCACAAAAGAGTCGAAGCCTGCATCGGCCAATACAGCCCCCAAAATATCCTGCATATCGCCGGAATTGGGAGAGATGTTAAAGGTGTATTCCAAATACTTCATAATGGAGATTCTTTTCCTTCTTTTTCTGACATGGAAAAAGAAGGTATTTTTATGCGTGATAAAGAGGTGAAACGAAAGGTCTTGTGCGTTGATTCATAAGACAAAGAAAAGGTTGCGACTAAGGCAACTGTTTACGGATGCGCCACTCGGGCGGATAGAGGTTATTGGCACGCACACCGAGATTGTTCACAAAGCCGAGAGGACGTTCCTGGTAGGTCACAATGACATACCCGCGCGGAGCATCCACTGTGATAGCATCTCGGCGCAAGTAGGCAAGCGCTTCATCGAGCGAGAGCTCTACGCGCGGAAAGGCTTCGGGAGCGAGGGCTTGCGAGAGTGCCAATTCCTGCTGTGGTACCCATTTCTGTCCCTTTGCTTCAGCCAGCAAAACGCCTGCCCAAACTGTTTTTAGTTGATTGCGGAGACGCTGCACATCCTCATAGAGCGACTTACGAACAGCCGCCACGTGTGAATCGTCGGGCGCATAGAATTTATAGTCAGCTTCGTTCTGCAACCAACCGCTCAGCTTGCTCACATTTCTCAACGGCTGTTCGCGCACACCTTTCTTATGCTTTCGGTTGCCACCAGCCTCCGACTCGCTCGTTTTGCGGAGCAAAGCCAAAAAGAAGCCCTCGCCGCGACTCTTTCCGGGGAGAAAATGATAAACAGGAAGCCCCTGCCCCGTGGTATCTCCCATCACGTTCCATTCTTCAGGCACATCCAGACGAATCAGTTCTGCGCCCAATTCATCACATATATAAGACACGTTGTCTTCATCCTCAGAGCGATTGAAAGTACAGGTGCTATAAACGAGATAACCGCCTTGTCGGAGCGCAGGCCAAACATCGGCAATGATACTACGTTGCAATTCGGCACATTTCCTAACATTCTCCACCGACCATTCGTTGCGCGCTCCCATATCCTTACGGAACATACCTTCGCCAGAGCAGGGCACGTCCGCCGCAATAACATCGAAGAAACCCGTCAGCGGGGCGAAATCGGCAGGATAAGCATTGCTAACCACCACGTCCGGTTGTCCCCATTTTGCTAAGTTCTCCGCCAACACCATTGCTCGCTGCCGCAGCGGTTCGTTGGCAACGAGCAATGCGCCATCGGGCAGAAGCGAACGCCAGAGCGTACTCTTCCCTCCAGGCGAAGCACAGAGGTCGAGCAAACGTTGCGGACACTCGCCCATTGCTTTGAAAGCCTGCTCCACAAACATGGATGCAGCTTCTTGCACATAGTAGCAACCTGCGTGGAGCAAAGGATCGAGCGTGAATTGTGGGCGCTCGCTGAGGTATCGGCCTGTTCGGCACCATGCCACGGGCTCTCCGTCGGTGTCGTACCCCTTTGCTTCATTGCAGCGAACACTCGTTGGGCAAGGCGTTTCAAGCCCCTCAAAGAGTTGGAGGGTTTCGTCAGTTCCCAGCAGGTTTGTCATTTCTGAGACAAAATCCGCAGGCAATGCTATCTTTTCTGTGGTTGTCATATCAAAGGTTTTGCTGCTACTTAATTCTTTCTTCGCCAGCAAAGTTAGTCTTTTTTTGGTACTTTTGCAGCCGAAAAAAATCAAACAATGAGACAATATCTCAACTTGCTCCAAGAGATTCTCGACAACGGCGTTGAGAAGACAGACCGCACTGGTACGGGGACAAAGAGTATCTTCGGCCATCAGATGCGTTTCAATTTAGAGAAAGGTTTTCCGCTCCTCACCACAAAGAAACTGCATCTGAAATCCATCATCTACGAACTGCTTTGGTTCTTGCAGGGCAGTACGAACGTGAAGTATTTGCAGGACAACGGCGTGCGCATTTGGAACGAATGGGCTGATGAGAACGGTGAGCTGGGCCCCGTCTACGGCCACCAGTGGCGTTCTTGGCCCGACTACCACGGCGGCACTATTGACCAAATCAAACAAGCGGTTGAACTGATTCGCAACAACCCTGATTCGCGCCGCATCGTTGTTTCGGCGTGGAATGTGGCCGAAGTGGCGGACATGGCCTTACCTCCCTGCCACATGCTCTTTCAGTTCTACGTAGCTAATGGTCGCCTGTCGCTCCAGCTCTATCAGCGTTCAGCCGATACGTTCTTGGGAGTGCCGTTCAACATTGCTTCCTATGCACTCCTCTTGCAGATGATGTCGCAAGTGTGCGGACTCCGCGCTGGCGACTTCGTTCACACTACGGGCGACACGCATCTCTATCTCAACCATCTGGAACAAGCGCGCTTGCAACTCACGCGAACTCCGCGCCCTCTCCCAACTATGAAACTGAATCCCGACGTTAAGGATATTTTTGATTTCCACTTTGAAGATTTCGAACTGGAAAACTACGATCCTTGGCCACATATCAAGGCGGATGTATCAGTCTAAAATCAGTTTTTCTCCTCCTTTCTCCCTCGCTTTTTAGTTTCTCACTGATTCCTTATATATATATGCTCACCATTATCTGTGCCGTTGCCCAGAATCGGGGTATCGGCTATCATAACAACCTGCTGTTTCATCTCAGTGCCGACTTGAAACGCTTCAAGTCTCTTACCACGGGGCATACCATCATTATGGGGCGGCGCACTTTCGACTCACTTCCGAAAGGCGCTTTACCCAATCGTCGCAACATTGTTTTGAGTCGCAATGCTTCACTCCAACTTCCTGGAGCGGAAGTGTTCCCCTCGCTCCAAGCAGCTCTGAGCGCTTGCCAAACTAATGAGGACGTTTACATCATTGGCGGCGCATCCGTTTATGCCGAAGCCTTTCCTTTTGCTCAGCGTCTTTGCCTGACAGAAGTGCAGGCCGTTCCTGCCGAAGCGGATGTATTCTTTCCCGAATTCGATGCTACGCAATGGCAAGAAACCAGTAGAGAACATCACGATGCCGATGAACGCAACGCCGTACCGTTCGATTTTGTCGACTATGTCAGAAAAGGCAAATAAACAGTCAAAAAATAGTTCTCCGCCGCCTTTTCACTAAGAACATTCATAACAAGACTAACAATATGAAACATTTTCTTCTTTTCCTTTTCGCGCTGACTGCTACCACGCTTTCGGCCAAACCGCGCGAAATTCGTTTCAAGATTCTTGAAACCACCGATGTTCATGGTAATTATTTCCCCTACGATTATCTCAACCAGAAGCCAGGCGAAGGCTCGCTCATACGTGCCTACTCCTTCGTAAAGGCACAGCGACAACTCATGAAGCCGCAGCACGTGTTGCTCCTCGATGCTGGCGATATTCTGCAAGGACAACCTTCTGCCTATTATTACAACTTCATGGACACTGTGAGCCAACACGCTTGCGCTTCAGTGCTCAACTATATGCAGTATGATGCAGCCACTGTGGGCAATCACGACATTGAGGCCGGACACGCCGTTTACGATCGCTGGACGAAAGAATGCCGCATGCCGATGCTGGGAGCAAACATCATCCGCACCAGCACGGGCCAACCCTACTGGCGTCCCTACACCATCATCAAGAAAGACGGTGTGCGCTTTGCCGTCTTAGGTTTGCTCACCACTGGCATACCCAATTGGCTTCCCGAAAACCTTTGGTCGGGGATGCGCTTTGACGACATGGTGGAAGTAGCTCGTAAATATATGCCCGAAATGCGCCGCCAAGCCGATGTCGTTATCGGACTCTTCCACAGTGGTGTGGGTCGCGAAAACGCCACAGGCACAAAGAACGAGAACGCCTCTCTGCAAGTGGCACAACAAGTTCCGGGCTTCGATCTCATCCTTTGTGGTCACGACCACCGCAAGGCCAATCGCAAAATTGCCAATGTCAATGGCGATAGTGTCCTTGTTCTTAACACGGGTGCTAATGCCCATTTCGTAGCAGTAGCTGACCTCGTTGTGGAAAAGAATGGGAAGAAAGTAAGCGTCAAGAGCGCCACTGGCCATTTGGAAGACATCGACCAATGGGAAGTGAATCCCGAAATGCTCGCCCATTTCCAACCGCAGATAGATGCCGTAAAGAAATTCACGCAAGAGGTCATTGGTCACAACGCCACCGAACTCACCACTCGCCCCGCCTTCTTCGGCCCGTCAGCATTTGTGGATTTCATCCATCAGCTACAGCTTAAAATCACGGGAGCTCAGATCTCGTTTGTTGCACCGCTTAGTTTCGATGCCCGCATTCCTGTTGGTACAATCCGCGTCAGCGACATGTTCAATCTCTACAAGTTTGAGAATATGCTCTACGTTATGCAGCTCACGGGGCAAGAGATTAAAGACTTCCTTGAATATAGTTATGCTGGTTGGACGCAGCAGATGAGCTCTCCCTCCGACCATCTACTGCTCTTCAACGACCGCACCATCAATTCTCCCGAAAACTGGCAGCGCCTGCGCACACCGAGCTATAATTTCGACAGTGCTGCAGGAATCCTCTACGAAGTGGATGTTACCAAGCCTCGCGGACAGAAAATCACCATCAAGAGTTTAGCAACTGGCGAACCCTTCGATCTGAAGCAAACCTATCGCGTAGCTGTCAACAGCTATCGTGGCAACGGTGGCGGAGGCCTTATGACAGAGGGAGCAGGCATACCGCGCGAACAGCTCGTTAAACGCGTTGTTTGGAGCACGGACAAAGATTTGCGCTACTATCTCATGCAAGAAATTCGTCAACAAAAGGACATCGCTCCCAAGGCTCTCAACCAGTGGAAATTCGTTCCAGAAAACTGGACAACTCCTGCTGCGCAACGCGATAGCATCACGCTCTTCCAGTAGTCCTGGAGAGGCCCTTTCCTTAAAAAACTTCTGCAAAAATTTGGTACTTCAATCGTATTCGCGTACTTTTGCACCCGGATTTCAGCAGAAGTCCTTGCTCAACCGCACAAGGAAAGGTGCTCGAGTGGTTGAAGAGGCACGCCTGGAAAGCGTGTAAACCCCTAAAGGGTTTCGTAGGTTCGAATCCTATCCTTTCCGCACATTATCAACACTTCAAGCGACTTAATGTTTTTACGCATTGAGTCGCTTTTTTGTATTATTTTGATGTAAAAACAGACAAAAAGTGCAAATCATAAGCAAACAAAAAGAAAATAAAATCATTCATACACTTCCTATTATTTATTCACCCATCATATTTTCCAACACTTTCTTCTTTCATTATTATCAAATCACTTATTTTTGTAACATTAAATCCAAATACACCTAATTCATCAACTAACGAACTCTACAACTAACACATATCATTAACAAAATAACTTTTATTATGCGAAAACTTTTATTACTACTTATTATTACTCTTGCAAGTCTCAACGTAACAGCACAAACCACTCACGCAGCATATTGCGAAGTTGTTGTTCATAATGCCGCACTATTCTCGCAGAAAGTATCAGCCTTTGTAGATGCAGGCACAGAAAAGCGCGGCTACATCATCAACGAGGACGGAAGTAAAAAAATCTTCAACTCACCAGTTGACATACTTAATTTCTTCGGAAAACTTGGATGGTCTGTAAGTCAGAATTATTTTACACCCGATTCTAAGGAGAAAGACAACATTTTGCATTTTCTCTTGACAAAGCAAGTAGAGCACGATGAGGAAGTATTTGTCGGCCTCAAGATAAAAAAATAACACAAGAAAGATTATTCGCACATTAAGTCGCTTCTTTATTGTTGTTACGCAGCTTACATATTTCACCTTCTCCACTCCACCCCATCAAGAGTTTTTCAAAAAAGATTCTGACGCTTCAGATTATGAAGCATATCACTAATACTTGATTGATCATAAGCAACTGAAGTTTCAGTTTGCATTTCTGCTAACCCCGAAATAACCCCCAAAAGTTTTCTGTCTCACTTTTGGGGGTTATTTCAAAATCTGCGCTATCATAAATATCCTTATTGCATTTTCAGATACAATAAGGATGTCAGCTCACGCCCTTATTGTGTCAGCTCACGCGCTTATTGCGTTTGAGGATAGACTAAGGTTCTCCGCCGCCGTGCTTATTATACCCACTCCCCTTGGCAATGTAGCATATTCACCCACTGTCCCCGGTGGGGACACACCATGCTTAACCGCGGGTGATGCCCAAAGGGCGAACCCGTGGGGAAGTGATGCACAAACCTCCGACGCAGGAAGCGTCGCACAGCACCCACCTCCCTTCTCCTTGTCTTTATTTTCTGTTGTCACGTCGTCACACTTTGAATATAACTAATTGAAAACGTATCTGTTATGAGTGTGATAACGCGTGACAACAAAATCGAGTATTTTCTTAGAAGGAGAGAGGAAGAATACTCCCTCAACGCTGTCAGTGCGACACCGCCGGTGTCGGAAGGTAGTGCTGTTGTCTGTCCACGGGTTCACCCTCACTTCGTTCGGGCATCACCCGCGGTTAAGCATAGTGCGCCTCCGCCGGAGGCGGCTTTGGGTGGATGCGGATGCGGAGGAGGCGATGCGCGGGGACTGAGTTGAACGGAGTCTTCCCTCGTGCTCATCCACTGTCCCCGGCGGGGACACACCATGCGTAACCGCGGGTGATGCCCGAAGGGTGAACCCGTGGATGGGCAACGACACAAACCTCCGACGCAGGAAGCGTCGCACAGCACCCACCTCTCCATCCCAAGAGTTCATTTTTTTTGTTGTCACATCGTCACGTTGTCACACTTTGAGCATAACAACTTGATAACGTATATATTACGTGTGTAACAACGCGTGATAACGGTGTGACAACAAAGAGAAATTGTTGTCACACATATAAATCCCTATCTATCAGCATCTTCTCTTTCTCCGTGACAACGTGACAACAAAAAATGAGTTTTTTCTATAGGAGGAGAGAGGGAGAATACTCCCTCGACGCTTTCAGTGCGACACCGCCGGTGTCGGAAGGTAGTGCCGTTGTCTGTCCACTTCTCCACGGGTTCGCCCTCACTATCGTTCGGGTATCACCCGCGGTTAAGCATGGTGCGCCTCCGCCGGAGGCGTCAGTTACTCTGTACTGCTATGACTATGGCTGTGGAGGCTGAGCAGTGGTGGAGTATTGACAGAGCTGTAGGTGGAGTTGGTCACAGACTGTACATAGACTTTTTTCGATGTGTCTGAGGCGATGGTATGATTATAGACTGTCACGATATGCAGGGGCAGAGGACTTCCTCGCGCATCCTCACTATCCCCGCCGGAGGTGTGAGTTACTCTATTTTGCTGCAGGCTTAGTGTTGACGAAGCTATGTGTGGAGTTGCCTACCGATAGTGCATAGACTTTTTACGATGTGTGTGAGGAAGCGTAAGATAGACTTCCCTCGTGCTCACCCACTGTCCCCGGCGGGGACACACCATGCTTAACCGCGGGTGATACCCGAAGGGTGAACCCGTGGATGGGCAACGACACAAACCTCCGACGCAGGAAGCGTCGCACAGCACCCACTGCGACTCGTGTGAAGTTTCTCCCTCAACGCTTTCAGTGCGACGCTCGCCTGTACACTGCCTTAATGAAGGGAAATATGTATTTTTTTGTATTATTTAAAAGTTTCTTTATATTTGCAGATGTATAACTTTTAACACAAAAATGCTTGCCTCTTTGCTTTCTAAAGAGCCAGAAGGCGGACACAGTGTAATCTAAACAATACAAACATTATTCATTTCAACCTGCCCAACTTCCCGATACGGCACTCCTAAAAAACAGAACGACAAGGAGACAAAAAGGGGAAGCGAAAAATTTATGAACAAAAAATTACTCAAGAATTTCTGTGCTGTGTTCCTTGCAGGATTCATGGCCTTGTTGCTCCTTCCGCAGTCCGCTCAAGCACAGGAGAAGGAAGCCTATGTTGTGAAAAGCAGCGATAATAAAACGCTAACGTTTTACTATGATGATCAGAAATCATCCCGCACGGGCACTGTGTGGGGAATTGAGGAGACGAGTATGGACAACTACGGAGAGACACACCCTGCTTGGTCTGGAATGAGGTTTACGCCAGAGTCCAAAGTTACTACCGCTGTCTTCGATGCTTCGTTCAAGAACTATCGCCCCCAAAGCACAGAGATTTGGTTTCTTAATTTAAAAAAACTGGAGAAAATAGAAGGATTGACAAATCTCAATACATCTGAAGTAACTATGATGAGGGAAATGTTTAGGGACTGCAAGAATTTAACTTCCCTCGATCTCTCCAACTTCAATACAGAGAACGTGCAAAACATGAGTGGAATGTTTTATGGATGCAAGAAATTAACTTCCCTCGATCTCTCCAACTTCAAGACGGAGAACGTACAAAACATGAGTTCAATGTTTTGGGACTGCCAGAATTTAACTTCCCTCAATCTCTCCAACTTCAATGCGGAGAACGTGAAAGACATGAGGTTTATGTTTTCTGGCTGCCAGAATTTAACTTCCCTCAATCTCTCCAACTTCAAGACGGAGAACGTGAAAGACATGGGTTCAATGTTTATGGGCTGCTCAAGGTTAACTTCCCTCGATCTCTCCAACTTCAATGCGGAGAACGTGCAAAGCATGAGTGGAATGTTTTATGGCTGCCAGAATTTAACTTCCCTCGATCTCTCCAACTTCAATGCGGAGAACGTGCAAAGCATGGGTTCAATGTTTGAGGGCTGCCAGAATTTAACTTCCCTCAATCTCTCCAACTTCAATGCGGAGAACGTGCAATACATGGGTTCAATTTTTAAGGGCTGCTCAAGGTTAACTTCCCTCAATCTCTCCAACTTCAAGACAGAGGACGTGCAATACATGGGTTCAATGTTTGAGGGCTGCTCAAGTTTAACTTCCCTCGATCTCTCCAGCTTCAAGACAGAGGACGTGAAATACATGAATTTAATGTTTTCTGGCTGCCATAATTTAACTTCCCTCGATCTCTCTAACTTCAAGACGGAGAACGTGGAAGACATGAAAGGAATGTTTTATGAATGCAATTCTCTACAAACCATCTATTGCAATAATACTTGGACTCGTTCAGTATATTGGGATATATTCTCTGGTTGTACGAAGCTCCAAGGAGCAGTGCCTTACGATGCAAGTAAGACAGATGGCTCCATGGCGAATCCTGAAACAGGATATTTCACAAAGAAAGAAAGTACGGGAGTTGCTACGGCTACCACTGAAGCCAATACAAGCATCCAAGCGATTTACTCTACTGACGGACGCAGACTTAACGAGCTACAGCGCGGACTGAACATCGTCCGTATGAGCAATGGAACTACGCAGAAGATTCTCCGCAAGTAGTGTTCTCCCTCAAATAGAAATTTCCCCACCAACTGCTCGCTGCGAGTAAGTTTGTGGGGATTTTCTTTGGTATAAAAACAATCATCTGCAAAACACGGAAAGGAGGAAGAGAGAAAAAAGCGAGAAAAAGGAAGAGTTTGTAAGGGAAAGATATGTGGCTACGACAAGAAATCCGTATTTTTGCCAAATATGCCGAAATCAAACAAGTTAAGAAAAATAGGAAAGGTGGCACTATGGGTGGTTTGCACACCAATAGTCCTCTTCCTCATACTGGCCCTACTGGTTTATCTTCCACCAGTTCAGAACTTTATAGTCCAGCGTGTTTGTACGCATTTCAGCGAAACAACAGGCGTTCAGTTTTCCGTCGATAATGTTCGACTGGCTTTTCCGTTGGATCTCAACGTGAATGGTGTGAAAGCTGTGCAGAAAGGCGACACGCTGCTCAACGCACGCACCGTCCGACTCAATTTGGAAATGCTCCCTCTCTTTCATGGGCAAGCCAATGTGAGTGGGATTGAATTAGACGTGTCGCGAATAGATACAAAAAACTATATCTCAAACACACGCATCAAAGGAGTTGTGGGGCATCTCACAGCAGAAACGAAAGGCGTGAATTGGCAAAAACAGGACGTTCATGTTCAGTTGGCACAACTGCGCAATTCAGACATAACAGTGGCTCTCGCCGATAGTGCGCTCGACGATACTACGACCACCAAGAGCCATTGGCGCATACGTGTGGACGAAGCCTGTCTCGAAAATGTCAAAGCGCGTGTGGCATTGGCTGGAGCTTTGCCCACCACGCCTCCCCAAAAGGCGCATCACACTATTTGGGTGGCAGCTCAATTGAAAAAGGCGGTGCTCACCGATGGCGACTTCGACACGGGTAAGGCGTATTATGCCTTCCGCAGCTTGAATATCAAGAAGGGGAATGTGGCTTATACGCCCAATGGGGCTGACGGCACTTGGATGCAAAAAAATCCCATCCCTGCAATTCCTGCCGACCGTCAACGAAACTACAAAGACAGTGTGCGCATTGCCTACACTTATAGCGATAACGTGGCAGAATTGGAACGATGGAGTCCTTTTCCTGCAGAGACAACAGCGCGCGGAAAACAATGGAAGTTCCGCACTGCCTCCAGCAATTCAACTACACTGCAAAAGCCCACAAAGCCATTCGATCCAACAAACATCGTAGTGACGGGACTAAACGCACAAATCGACACGCTCAGCTACAACCGCGCAGGCGTTTTGCGCTTGGGTGTGCGCCACGTTGCCTTACAGGAGCAATGCGGTTTTGCAGTGAAAGAGCTCAGCGGAGCGGTGTATCTTGACAGCACACACATAGTGCTTCCTGCCCTCAACCTAAAAACGCCCTATTCTTCGCTGCGTGCCACGATAAATCTACCCTTCTCAGCTTTTGACAAAGGCAGTCGTACTTCAGTTAGTTTGAACCTCGTTGCAACGTTAGGGGCACCTGATGTGAAAAACTTGGCGCGCGGTTATCTTCCTGCTCGTTATCTCCGCCTCTATCCCAACCGAACGCTTTCGCTCAATGGGCGTTTCTCGGGGAATTTGGCTCATCTTGTCTTCCAAAACACATCTATCAACCTACCAGGAATACTGACTTTCAAGGGTAATGGACGACTGGACGACATCACGGGAAGTACTCCTTCGGCTAGAATGAATTTTTCGCTCCGCACGAGAGCAACTCTCCCCTCACTCTTCAAAACTGTTTTGCCCGATGTGGCCAAAACAGTTAGTATACCTGCTGCGGTGGGGATGAAAGGTAACCTATCCTTCCGCGGTTCCGACTACCAACTCGATGCGAACCTTGCAACAGGGCGCGGAAATGCTAAAGTGAAAGCACGAATTAATCTGCAAACAGAGGCCTTTGATGTTCGCGTTGATGCTCGCCAACTCGCATTGCAGCAGTTCCTACCTAATATGGGGTTGTCGGCTTTTAGTGGGACACTCTCTGCACGTAGCAGAAGTTTCAACGTACTCTCCCCCCGCGCCGGCCTCACGATGGATGCTCGTGTTCGTAGTTTTAACTACGCCAATTATGATCTAAGCGGACTATCTATTACGGTTCGCCAACAAGGTAGTACATCGAATGCTCAGTTCTGTATTAACAACGCGCTACTTACTGGAAAAGGAACGCTCCAAGCTACATTAGGTAGAGACATCTCTGGCCGATTGTCGAGCAACTTTGAGAAAATAGACTTCCGCAGGCTGGGCTTAACGGCGGACACCCTGCAAGGTGGCGGTCAGATAGACCTAAGCTTCCGCACCAACCGCACATTCACGGCTTACTCTGCATCTGGCCGACTTTCCGACCTCTTGGCGATGACGCCCCATAGAGGTTTCACACCGGGCGATATAGATTTCTCGCTCGGGACGGGCAATGATTCAACCCATGTCTTTGCTACCAGTGGCGACATGGTACTTCGACTCGGAACGCGAGGGAATGTTGATCGCCTTGTGCCACGCCTCACGCGTTTCTTCAAACTATTTGAAAAGCAACTTGCTCACCGTCAGCTTAATCAAGAGGTTCTCAAGAGTGAGCTACCAGTAATGGATTTCCATTTCGAAGCGGCGCGTACCAATTTTGTGAGCGACTACTTACGCATTAAAGGGTATCAGTTCCGCACGGCTTATATTGATCTCCATGCTCATCCTCTCTCAGGACTGTCGGGCCTCATCCGTGCCGACTCCATCACAACGGGTAAACTGCTTTTAGATAGTGTCAACTTAGCTATATCTCAAGATACTTCGGGCGTAGTTATTGATGGTAGTGTCCGAAACTACACGCGACGCAACCCAAATAAATTCAACGCACAGCTACATGGTTATATCCTTTCTCAAGGAGCTGGAATACAAGCTAAGTTCTTTGATGCTGACGGAGATAAAGGTTTCGATGTGGGCTTGCGCGCTGACGTATTGCAAGATGGTATCAACATCGTTCTTTATCCCGAACAACCCGTTCTGGCTTATCGCAATTTTAGCATCAATAAAGACAACTACATTTTCTTTGGAAACAACAAACAGATTCGGGCGGATGTAAACTTAACGGCGGATGACGGTACAGGTCTTAAGATTTACTCTACTGCCACCGATAGTGTCAACGATATCACGCTTTCTGTGAACAATGTCAATTTAGGTGAGCTTTCCAATGTGCTTCCTTTCTTACCGAAGATGCAAGGTATGCTTTCGGGTGATATTCACTTCTTCGACGATCATAAGAATATCAGTGCGATGGGTTCACTCCAAGCTAACAGTTTTGCTTTCGATGGTACACGCCTGGGACAGATTGGAGCTGATGTCACTTACTTGCCCAAATCGAACGGAGAACACTACGCTTCAGCCTTTATCAGTTCGGGCGGTATCGAAGTACTCGAAGCAGAAGGTACATACGCTGACAAGAGCGGAGAATTTAACGTGAAAGGCAATCTACACGATTTCCCAATGCCTATGCTCAATGCCTTCCTTGAAGGAACTGATGTAGCATTACGCGGTAAAGCGGGAGGTGATTTTACGCTACAAGGAACAGCAAAGAACCCGATACTCAATGGCTCGTTAGATGTGGATTCTGGCCACGTTTACTCAGACGTCTACGGCTTTGACTTCCGCATGGAAGAAAAGCCTGTTGCTATCAACAACTCTAAGGTGCATTTTGAAAATTACAACCTATATTCTACAGGGAAGAATCCGCTTGTTCTCAATGGCGACATAGATATGAGCAACACTAGCAAAGTATATTTAGACTTCAATGTAAAAGCAAAAGATTTCGAACTTATCAATGCGCAACGTAAGCGCAATTCGCTAGTGTTTGGAAAAATCTATGCCGACTGCCAAGGTACGCTGAAAGGTACGGTAGATAATCTGTCTATTCGAGGACAACTCGATATTCTCGATAATACAAATATGACATATATTCTGAAGGATTCCCCCATCTCTGTAGACAATAGGCTTGAAGACCTTGTGAAGTTCACAAATTTCACAGATCCCGAAGAAGAAACAGAAAGTGAAGAACAAGCCTCATCCAGCTATGATCTCGCGCTGGGTATCAATGTCAACGAAGGAGCCCACTTCAATTGTCTCCTCTCCGAAGATGGACAGAACTATGCCAATATTGAAGGCGGTGGTAATCTAACATTCCGCATCACACATCAAGGAGATATGCGCCTCACTGGCCGACTAACGGCAAGTTCGGGCGAGATGAAATATGAACTACCTGTTATTCCACTCCGCACATTTAAGCTGGTGGAGGGTAGCACTATCGACTTCACAGGCGACCCTACCAATCCTCGACTCAACGTAACAGCACTGGAGCGCATGAAAGTGCTCGTTACAGAAAACGAGCAACAGCGCAATGTTGCTTTTGATGTTGGCGTTTCTATCACCAACACGCTCGACAAAATGGGGCTCGAATTCACCATTGCTGCTCCCGAAGATTTGAGCGTTCAAAACCAATTGGCCGCCATGTCGAAGGAACAACGCAACAAAGCGGCTGTGGCAATGATGGCAACAGGTATGTACCTAACCGACTCAAGCTCAATGAAGAGTGGCTTTAAGGCAAACAATGCACTAAACGCTTTTCTCCAAAATGAGATTCAGAACATTGCTGGTAATGCACTAAAGAGCGTCGATTTGAGCGTGGGCGTAGAAACCGGAACATCGCTCGCCGGTACACAAACCACTGACTATTCTTTCCAATTTGCTAAACGCTTCTGGGACGATCGTATCCGCGTTATCATCGGAGGGCGTGTCAGTGCGGGAAAGAATGCAGACAATCGTGCAGAGAGCATTATCAATAACGTGAGCGTTGAATACCGCATGAACCAAGGGGCTACTCGCTATCTGCGTGTCTTCTACGATCGCGACCAGCAAGACCCGCTCGAAGGGCAGCTCACAAAAGCTGGTTTGGGATACTCTGTGCGCAAAAAGACGGATAAGTTTGGCGATCTCTTCATCTTCTGGCGTAAGAAAGAGAAAAAATAAGTCGAGATATTGCTCTCGTTCGTTGTAACGAAAAAGTCAAAAGAGCAACCATTCTATAAGAGAAAGTAACAATGAAACAAAAAAAAATATTTTCCCAGCGGGTAGCACGTGCTATAAGTATTCGTTCGTTTTCGAGAATTTCGAGAAATACAACGGGACTTGTACTACTCCTTTTGCTGTTCCTCACTTCGTGCTCCACTACATCTAAATTGCCCAGTGATGAGCAATTGTATATCGGCATCGACAAGATTTCTTACACTAACACTCCCGTAAAGAAAAGCAAGATTCGACTCGACTCGGTGGGCGTTATCACAACCATTGCAGATGTGGCAAATACGGTGAGTGATGTTTTGTCAGGACGAACAGATGGCAACACGATTGACAAACTCAAAGATGCAGCTCTAAACGGGAAAAAAACTAAAGCTGAGCAGAAAGCAGAAAAACAAGCTGAAGCGGCAGAACGTGCTATCAATAAAGAAGCTTTTGAAACAGCGCAAGAGGAAGTGGAAGCCGTACTCTCCTATCCTCCTAACAATGCGCTTTTCGGTTCTTCATATCTGCGCTCTCCTTTCCAGTTGGGGTTGTGGTTCTATAATGGTTTCGTTGATGCTAAGTCTGGTTTGGGAAAATGGATCTATAAATGCTTTGCTCAGCAGCCGGTCTATGTCTCAACGGTTAATCCTGATATGCGCATCAAGGTGGCACAAAACACTCTTCAGAATTATGGGTACTTCCGTAGCAAAGTGAAATACAAAATTATAGAACAGAAAAATCCCAAGAAAGCTAAAATTCATTACACGGTGAATGTTGGACCGTTGTCGCGTTTCGACTCGATCCAATACTATTCGTATGGTGCACGGCAAGACAGTCTGCTTCATTCCACTAAATCGAACCGCCTCTTAACTAAAGGTGCGCCTTTTAGCGTCGTGAAACTGGCAAATGAACAAACGCGTATCGGTTCGCTCCTCAGAGAGAACGGCTACTATTACTGGCAAGACGATTACACCACTTATCAAGCCGACACCTTACTCCGCAAAAATTTCGTACAACTCCGTGTGATGCCCAAATCCAATATCCCTGCTGTTGCTAATCACCCGTGGTACATTGGACAGACATATATAAACATACGACGCAATGAAGAGGAACAACTGAATGCCTCACGCACAGATCAGAATTTCACTTACACGTATGGAGGCAATAAGATGCCACTACGCTCCAGTATGTGGCGGCACGCCGTCATGCACAATAAAGGCGAGTTGTATCATTATGCTGATCAGCGCAACACATTGGAGAAATTAAACAAAATAGGCGTATTCAATTTGCTCGATGTAAGTTACGTGCCGCGCGACACAACCGCTAATTGCGACTCGCTTGATGTCTATATTTCGGCACAAATGGGCAAACGCTACGATTCTGATTTTGAAATGAATACTACTCTCAAGAGCAATCAGCAAGTAGGTCCTGGACTGTCGTATGAGATGAATAAGCGCAACGCTTTTCGTGGTGGAGAAACTGTTTCGTTCAAAATATTTGGTTCGTATGAATGGCAGTTTGGCTCAAGCATCCGTAGCAACAACTCTTTACTAAACAGTTACGAATTAGGCTCACAGCTCTCTTTCACTTTCCCACGCTTCTTTGCGCCCATCATTTCGCACCGTCGTCTCAACTTCCCCGCCGAAACAACATTTGCTCTCAACGGCGACTGGAAGCGTCGCGCTGGTTTCTTCACCTTGGTGAGTGCCGGACTAAGTGCAACATACAACTGGTATAAGAAGTCGAACATGCTCCATGAGCTAACGCCACTCAGCATCGACTTCAACAACACCATCAACACTTCCCACACCTACGACTCTATCATGGCTGCCAACCCCACACTGGCTGTGTCCATGCGCGACCAGTTTATTCCAGCCATGTCCTACACCTTCACATACACTTCTACTGCCCGACACCGCAACACGCTAATGGTTCAGCTCCACGCAAAAGAAGCCGGAAACCTCTTTTCAGGCTTTTATGCCGCAGCAGGTAAGAAGTTTAGCGAGCAGAACAAACGCATCTTCGGAAGTCCGTTCGCACAATTTGTGAAGACAACTGCGGAGGTGCACTATACCCTTCCCATCAACAACCGTTTCACACTGGCCACACGCTTTTTTGGTGGAGCCATCTTCTCCTATGGCAATAGCACCACAGCCCCTTATTCAGAACAGTTCTATGTGGGAGGTGCCAATTCGGTTCGCGGCTTCACCATCCGAACCATTGGCCCCGGTAGCTATCGTAGCAATGATTCTAAATACTCCTATATAGATCAGACCGGCGACATCAAACTGGAAGCTAATGCCGAACTGCGCGCCCATCTTTTTGGCTCGCTCTATGGTGCAACATTCATAGATGCGGGTAATGTTTGGTTGCTGCGCGAAGATGCTAATAGGCCGGGCGGACGCCTCTCTGCCTCCACGCTAAAAAATATTGCAGTAGGCACGGGCGTAGGTCTACGCTACGATTTGGAATTTCTCATCCTACGCTTCGATTTAGGTATCGGACTCCACGCGCCTTACAAAACCAGCCGCAGCGGTTTCTACAATTTGGAGAAATTCAAAGACGGGCTTGTTTTCCATTTCGCCATCGGCTATCCATTCTGAGCCACGTCGAGTTCGGGGCTAACTCACAACTCTCACATCAGATAATCCTTAAACCCACAGTGATATGAAGAAAATATTATTGTTTGCAGTGGCTGTTCTGTGCAGCCTTGTTGCCCGTGCCGATGAAGGTATGTGGCTACTAAAACTCATGGAACAGCAACACCTTGCCGACTCGCTCCGAAAGGCAGGTTTGCAACTACCGCCCTCCCAACTCTATAGTGAGACAGGCCCGAGCTTGAAAGACGTTGTCGGCATCTTCGGCAACGGATGTACGGGTGAAGTGGTATCGCCCGACGGCCTTATCTTCACCAACAACCATTGCGGTTTCTCTTACATCCACGCTATGAGCAGTGTCGAGAAAAACTATCTCAAGGATGGCTTCTTCGCAAAGAGCCGTGCAGAGGAACTCCCCACTCCGGATCTCACCTTCACGTTTGTCTTAGCGATTGAAGATGTAACGGCGCAGGTCGAAGCTGAGGCACGCCGTTTGGGCATCGACAAATATACACGGCAGAGCTACAGCTTCACATCGAAGATGAACAGCGAATTGCGTAAGAAATCGAAATATGCAAAGCTGAAAGGCATCGAATCAACTCTGCTCCCATTCTTCGGCGGAAACCAGTTCTACATCATCTATATGCAGGAATATACTGACGTGCGCCTCGTGGCTGATCCTCCGCTTAATGTAGCACAGTTTGGAGGCAACTCCGACAACTGGGTATGGCCGCGCCAAAATGTGGACTGGTGCGCTTTCCGTATCTATGCCGATAAGAGCGGACAGCCTGCTCCCTACAGCCCCCAGAATGTTCCGCTGAAACGCAAAAACTATCTGCGCATTTCTTCAAAAGGTATTCAAGAGGGCGACTACACCATGGTGATGGGCTTCCCTGGCTCAACATCGCGTTTTCTCACCTCCGAACAAGTGGCACTGCGCGTCAATAGCATCAATCAACCCATAGTTGCCGCGGGCTGGCCCGTTCTCGATCTCTACAAAAAATATATGGAAAAGAACGATAGCATTCGCCTCGTTCTTGAAAGCACCAATATGCGACTGGGCAATATGGTGAAGAACTATGACGGCATGATTAAAGCAGTGCGTAATTTGAAACTTATCGATGAGAAACGCCGTGAAGAAAAGCGCTTCCAAGACTTTGCGCACCAAAGCGGAAAGCCTGAATACCAAACAGTGGTGGCCGACATCAACAAACTCTGCAAGACTTATCAGGATTCTATTTTCGACGATAATCTGCTGTATGCAACACTGGGCAACATCAAATACCCCGCATCCTACAGAATCATGCAACAGCTGCTCGCTGCGTTAAAGGCAAACAACCGTCAGGACATCCAAAACAGCAGCAAAGATTTGCTCGAAAGCTATGACAAAAAGCTGGAAGATTTCACCAAGGATTATGTCATTGAACGCACCCGCTTGCTACTCCCCATCTGGGAGAAAAATTGTCGTTTGCCCATATCGCGCAATTTGCAGGTGGGCAATCCCTACGAACTTATCTCACAATCCATCTTCGCCAGCCGCAAAAAGCTGGAGACATTCCTTGCAAATCCATCAGCAGAGACGCTCACTGCCGACCCAATCTATAAGATGATTAAAGACATTGACGAACTTTCAGAAAAATTGGAGGGAACAAAACATTTCAAAATGGCCGTCCAACCCCTGGAGAAGACCTACGTTCGTGGACTCGAAGAGATGTACAACAACTCCAAAGCTCCTGATGCCAACTTCACACTGCGCATGACTTACGGACACGTAAAGGCCATGAAGCCTCGTGATGGTGTTCTCTACGATTGGCGCACCACGCTGAAGGGGATGTTTGAGAAAGAGGACAGCACCAATATCGACTACATTGTACATCCGCGTATGCGTCAACTCTATGAGGCACGCGACTTCGGACGCTATGCACGCGAGGATGGTCAGCTGCCCACCTGCTTCATCTCCAACAACGACATCACCGGCGGCAATTCTGGTTCACCAGTAATGAATGCGAAGGGTGAGCTCATCGGTTTAGCATTCGATGGGAATATCGAAGCACTGAGTAGCGACCTCAAATTCGATCCCGAACTCCAGCGTTGCATCAACGTCGACATTCGTTACGTTCTCTGGATTCTCGACAAATTCGGCGAAAGCAAATATCTCTTCAACGAAATGGAAATACACTAACTCACATCTCACAGAACGGCAGCTTCCCCTGCCGTTCTGTTTTTTTAGCCACTATCCGCTGCAAACAAGCCCCTCACGAGAAACAAGTAGGTGAACACGCAGAAGAACGTCTCCCATCAAGAAAAAACTCCTTTTTTGTTGTCACGTTGTCACAGCGGAGAGAACATGCTGATAAATAGATGATTAGATGCGTGACAACAACTTTTTGTTGTCACGTTGTTGTCACACATCGTCACGCTCATAACATATACGTTTACAGTCAATTAACCCCAATTCGGGATAAGCAATACTTCTTTTTCCTCAAAAAAGTTTCAATAAAAGCCTAAAAAGAGGATTGTTTTTTTTGTATATTTACTGTTGAAAATCAATCATATAACAAAAGAACAATCCTCATGAAACTTATCAGCAAAGTTACGGAAATCTATTGTATTGCAGATGATTTTTGCAAAGAATATCATTTAGAATTAAACAAAACCTCTCTTTCTCCCTCATCCTCCTCTACCGATAGTCCAAAATATCGCAAGAGAAAAGGGCGAATGAGTGATGCCGAAATGATCACAATTCTTATTTTGTTCCACAGCAATACATTTCGGAATTTCAAACATTTCTATCTCTTTTATGTTTGCCGAGAACTAAAAAAATAGTTTCCCGACCTGCTCTCTTATACACGCTTTGTTGAGCGTATACCTCGTGTTGC